>NZ_JBSEYI010000010.1:0-100723 GCF_053627715.1 Aerococcus sp. 150760013-2 | reverse complement strand
TTTATAGTAGTTCTCACTACTTTTAATTGTTGGAATCAAATGATTCCATACACAATTTTTGGTTTGTCTTCTTTGTTCAGTTTTCAAAGGTCTATCTCGTTGCTTTGTTAGCAACTCATATATCATATCATCTTCATACGACGTTTGTCAACAAAATGTTTTAAAAAGTTTTTTGTTGTTTTATACAAACGATGTTGTTTTGACGACTTGAATATCTTATCACTTGGCTTGAGTTGTTGTCAACAAGAATTTAAAATTTCTTTTTATCTCGTTGTCGCCCTCAACAAGCAACTTATGTATATTAACTCAAGTTTAGAACTAAGTCAATAATTATTTCCCAATAGTATTTAACGCACGATGTCGTATCCGCTATTGGATATTTATACTATCACCCTATTCTATCAAAGTCAATGGTTTCGGATTAAAAACATTTGACTGATTTTACCTTCTCAAATTTCAAATTAAGAAAAAAGCCGTGAAGTTCTCTCCACGACTTGTTTTCTATCCATATTTCCCCTAGAAGTTTTTCTCTAACAAGTAGGAGAAATCTGTATCACCAATTTTCTCTACAAGTAAGACTCCATCACCTAGAGGTAGGACAGAGGTTTTTAAGTTTGGATGACCTACCACTTCTTCTAAAAGGAGATTTAATTTTTTATGGATTTTCCGCACACGTTTTGGAATGGTATCCAATTCATTAAAGACTGTACCGCCTTGGAAGATATCGTCAATCATCAAAATGCCGCCTACTTCTAGTCGGTCCATGATTAACGGGAAGAAGTCGAAGTATTTTGCTTTCGCTGAATCTAATAAGGCAAAGTCATATTTAGCTTCTAGAGTGGGCAATATATCTTTGGCGTCACCTTCATGGATAGTCACTTGGTCTGCTACACCTAATTTTTCAAAGTTGACTTTAGCAGCAGCAATCATTTTGTCATAACGATCAATGGTATCTAAGCTTCTTTCAGGGTGGTCATAAACCATTAGTGATCCGGAGAATCCGATGGCCATACCAATTTCTAGAATTTTCTTTGGTTGTTTAATACTTAATAGAAAATCTAAGAAAACTGCTGTTTCATGAGGAATTACTGGTACGCGGTTTTCATGGGCGTAATCTTCTAATTCTTTTAATGGTGCTGGAAAGTCGTTCTGTCCAGTACGCATGAAGTTCAATACGCCTGCTTCTACTACTGGGCGGTCCATCATTTCATTTTGTAATACTTTTTCTTTAGTCTCATTTACTTCGTTTGATTCAGTCATATTTACTCCTTTAGTTGAAAAAAGTCCGGAAAGATTCCGAACTTTTTAATGCTATTTATTTTCTTCTTCTACTTCTTCTTCAGCTAATTCATCGATATCCAACTTCTTAACTTGGATACCACGGATACGCCCGTTTTCAACTGCAGTGGTCATTAGCTTATAATTTTCGATTCGGATCACTTCTTCTGCTCGGTCTTCAGGGAAGTAACCTAGAATTTCAATCATGTAACCTGCAATGGTATCTGACTCATCGGATTCTACGCTTGTTTTAAATAATTGGTTGAACTTATCGATTGGCATGATCCCGTTAATGATGTAAGTAGTTTCATTGATGCGTTTGTAAAGATGTGAAATTTCATCATACTCATCTTCAATGTCACCGACGATTTCTTCGATTAAGTCTTCTAGGGTAACTAAGCCAACTACACCATTATATTCATCTTTGATGATGGCTAGATGTTGGTGGTTTTTCTTAAAGTCGAATAATAAATCATCAATAAAGCTTGTTTCCGGTGCAAAGAAAGCTGGTTTAACAACGTTGGTGATTTCGATGTTTTCAAAACCTACTTTACGCGCTTCACGTAAAATATCTTTTGTATGGATAATCCCAACAATGTCATCTTTATCATCTTTAAAGACTGGCACACGAGAATATTGTGAGCTTAAAATTTCGTTTACGATTTCTTGGCTGTCATCTTCTATATCTACCATAAAGGTATCTGTACGAGGTGTCATTACCTCTCTAGCCAATTTAGTGTCCAAAGATAATACACCTTGCATCATTTGGAACTCGTCACTATCAATTACACCTTCACGACGTGAGGAATTAATAATCCCTTGAATTTCTTCACGAGTAAATTGTTGGCTGTCTTCAGAAAACTCGAGTGGAGTGATTTTCTTCAATATATTTGTTGATGCTGTTAGCAACCATACGAAAGGTTTGAAGAATGTTTTTAACACAGAAATAATACCAGCTGATTGTCGTGCATACGATTCAGGTACTTGTAAGGCTAATTGTTTTGGATATAACTCACCTAATACCAATGTAAAGTATGACAAGATTATGGTTACAGCTGCTGTAGCAATTGTCTCACCTGCTGGAACACCAGATAGATACGGTTCTAAATAAGAAACGAAGGTAGTAGACGCCGCTGCAGACGAGAAGAAACCAGCGAAAGTAATCCCTACTTGAATCGTTGATAAGAAATCATCAGAGTTTTCAAGAAGTTTCAATACTTTTTGGGATTTTACGTCTCCTTCTTCTGCCATGGTTTCTAGTTTTGAATGGTTCACCGATACAAAGGCCATTTCAGCCCCTGCCAGGAAGGCATTCACCAATGTTAAAATAATAATTAGTAATATCTGTCCACCTACGTTTGAGGCCCCAGGATCTCCCATAATGTCGAATTCTCTCCTTTGTTATATGTATGTACAATAATCTGATTTTAGTATACAACCCCTAGGTTTAAAAGGCAAGATTCAACTTATAAGTATGGGTAAAGATTGCCGACCTCATCCTGTTTTTAAGCTTTTGAACTAACTCTTTTGCAAAAAGACCGAACCCAACAAACTAAAGAAGTTGTATAGAAAGCAAACATCCCTCACTTTTACAAATTCTAATTCTGTTCAATCAAAAAAGGCCCCTCACGCATGCAAGCCCTTAAACATTTTAAAGATTTATATGATTATTATTTAGTTTTAGACCGGGTTGATACGGTTAGCGTATACGTCAGCAGAAGAGTAACAAGTATCTTCAAAGTCAGTGAATGAATCAACTAGGTCACCACCAGCTCCAGTGTTCGCTGCAATTAATACTGGATATTTGGAGTGGCCTTGCAATACTTTGTTTTGTTCGTAAACAACATCTGCGTCTAAATTATAGGGCTGTTTAGTTAAATCTACTTTAGCCATGTGTGATATTCCCCTTTAAAAATAAGCAAACGCTTACTTGATGCTTATAAACGTCTACAGATGTTTATTAATAAAATTATCATAACAATAATTTCAATAAATATAACTCCTCTAAAGGATTTTTCCTACTTTATTTCATTTTTTAAACATTTTTTGCAATGTTCTAACCTTACTATAATCTTTAGCATGATTTTGCCATTTTTATGATATAATGAGTTATGAATACAATGAAAGAGCGAGGTCATACATATGAACATCCGCGAGTTAAGTATTAAGAGAGAGGACGTTAAATATGTCACTGAGGCTAATACTTTACAAGAAGCCTTAGACATTATGAAAGAAAATAATTTCCGGTCCTTACCCATCTTAAGTCAGTCCGGAACGATGTATCGCGGAAACATTTATCGACAGCACATTTATAAGCGACTATTAAATGGTGAGTCTTTAGATGTATCTGTTACCCATCACTTAAAAAATGCGACAAAATACATCTATACCAATTCAACCCTTTTCCAAATAATTTTTGCTATTCGAGATCTACCCTATATTAGCGTTTTGAATGAAGACCATACCTTCTATGGAATCCTAACCCACCGTGCGTTTGAACGTGGTTTATTCAAGGCATGGTCGCTAGATGAAGATGGTTTTGTTTTAACTATTCAGGCAAACCAGGAAGATCAAGGTGCACTAGCAGTAATATCGCGAATTATCGGTCGTTTTGCATCTATCAACACGGTTGTCACAACCGTTGATCCTAAAACCGATTTATCCAATATCATCATTTCATTAAAAGGTGACTGTTCACATCAGTCGCTTGAGAAAATTATTACAAGGATTGAACGAAAGAATTATAAGATCCTTTCAGTGGGCAATACTAAATCAATTGCCTTAAGCTAAATACGATTCTACAAAAAAACCTAGCCCTTTGCCTGTTTTTAAGCAGTCATTGGACTAGGTTTTTATTTTATTTATGTGTTTGTAAGAATGGGTTAGTCGCTTTTTCCTGACCAATCGTTGTAATGCCACCATGCCCTGGTAAAACTTGGGTTTCATCCGGCAGGGTCAATAAATGACGCTTGATACCAGTAATTAATGTATCTTGGTCCCCGTGGTCTAAGTCGGTTCGGCCAATGGTTCCTTTGAATAAGGTATCGCCCGCAACGACAAAGCCGTCTTCCTCAAAAATATATACAACGGATCCTGGGGAATGCCCTGGTACGTGTGCGGTTTTAAAAGTGAAGCCAGCCACGGAGTGTTGCCCCATTTTATCCCAATAATGGGTACGAGTTTTAGGAACTCTGGTTTGCTTGTCTTTCAGCCAGTCGGCTTCAATAATGTGCTGCCAAACGTCGATGTTGTAGCGCTCACGGATGTCTTCTACTGCACCGATGTGGTCGAAATGGGCGTGGGTCAAGAGAATCGCTACTGGATTTAACTGGTTTTCTGCGATTAGTTGTTCGATTGTTTCTACTTGGTCACCAGGATCAATAATCAGTGTGTCCTTGTTGTCTTTGACGATAAAGTAAGGATGTTCTTGGACAGGTCCTACTGTTAATTGATATACATGCATGCGTTATCCCTCCACCTTTACTAGACGGTTATAATGTGTCTTTTCTCACATATTTTAGCAATCAACCATCTAAAGGACAAGCAATTAACCTTCCATCAATTTGCGGAAGTTTAGGCGCTTGTCTAAGTAGTAGAATAGTGGTGCGGTGATTCCCATGATGATGAGTTCACTTAAGAATATAGTAAAGTAAGTCAACCAGAATGGGAGTTGGATGACCCAGAATAATTCTAGCGCGATGATGAATATCATGACTGAGAATACCAGACTGATGATAATCATGCGTTGTTTGATGTCTTTAGCGAATCTGAATAGGTACTCGGCCACTAAGAATGATAGCAATGTATGTAGTGTCCCAAATACGATATCGTAAATACCTAGAGATGCTGAGAACATCAGGTTAGATAGGAATACCCCCAGTACCACGCCCCATTTGTAGTCTTTGTGGAAAACGGCTAAGTGGTTCAAGCCCTCTGATACGCGGAATTGTATGGCGCCGAATCCTACAGGTTGGACGAAATACATTAAAACGATGTAAATCGCGGTGATCATAGCTGAGTTCACCAATTTTCTTGTTTTCATAAAAATGCCTCCTAGTTTTTTTCTGTTGGATGGTTGCGAACAACAGTTATAAAAATACAGTAACTTTGACAATAATACAAGATAAGATAGCAGGCATTTACGCCTATCGTTACAGATTTATCACACCTTACTGAAAACATTAGTTTAGGTATCAAAAAAAGCAGTGACTGATTTTTGGTCAGTCGCTGCTTTTTTGATATGCTACTTATTCTTTATCTGAGTTTTTATCTGATTCTTGATTTAACTCTTGTTCAAATGAAGTGTCTTGTGTTTCTTGGTTGACCTCTTCTTCGAATAAATAACCTGTTTCTTCCACGTACTCTTCTCTTGATTCTACTTCTTCAACCACAATATTATCAGTTTGTTGGTCTTTGGCTTTCGACCGTTTGATCAAACGCGGGTTTACCCGTTTAGACCAGAAACCGCCATGGATATATTTGGCATCATAGGATAGGTAGAACGCTTTGGGGTCAATTTCATCAATAGTCCGGTGTAGATAGATTTCATTTGACCGCGGTGTCAGGATAGTTAAGATCAACCGGTCACCGTCACGGCCGTAACCTACTTGAATAGTGACACCATATCCACGTTCACGCAAAGCATTAGCTAGGGTATGGTCGTCATTTTGCACATAAACTTCGACAACTGAATAACCCAATGCGAGTTTGTTTTCAATCATCATTCCACAATAAATCCCAACACCGAAACCTAAGGCATAGGCAATTAGGTAAATCGGATTAGATAAATATTGCATTACCATAGATAATCCTAAAGTGTAAATTGTCACCTCTACAACAGCTATTACCGGCGCAATTTTTTGGTAACCACGTATGGCTAATAGAGTGCGTATGGTATTCAACATGATATATATCAGGTTGATGAGAAAGATTTGCAGTAATAAGCTCCAATCCATAGTCTCATCCTTTCATTTGTTGCTAGATTATTTGGTTGATGAAGGATCTAGTCGTTTTTCAATTAGTCCTAACAACCAGTCAGCTAGGATTGACATAAGTGAGATTGGAATCACAGCTGCGATGATGATAGAAGTACCATCTGACGCATTTACACCGCGTTGCAACACGTCACCAAGTCCACCGGCACCAACGAATGTACCGATTGTGGAAATCCCGATACCTGTAATGAAGGCATTACGGATACCACCCATAATAACTGAAAGCGCTAGTGGTAATTCAACTTTATAAATCACTTGCCAAGGGGTCATCCCCATCCCTTTACCAACATCTACCATTGTATCATCTACACTGATAACACCGGTATAAGTATTTCGTAGAATTGGTAAGATTGAGTATAGGAAGATAGTAAATACTACCAAGTTAGGTCCTAGACCCATCACTAACATAACTACTGAAAGTAAGGCTAAGTTCGGCACAGTTTGAATAATGTTGGCTAAACCTAAGATAAAGCTAGATGTTTTACGCTTGTGGGCAATAAAGAAACCTAAGGGTACGGCCACAATAATCGCAAAGACTACCCCGTAAGAGGTCATCAATAGTTGGCGGAAGAATTGTGATAATAGATACATCCCATTTTGCTGGAAGTAATACACGATTTGCTCAAATAAGTCTAATTGTGTAACGTCAACCATTATTCTTCACCTCCTAAATTATCTTGCGACACTGGTTCAATAAAGGGTTCTGCATCTTCGAAATAGTTATTTTCCTCTAAAAAGCGTTCTGCAACGACTTGTGGTTCCAGTAAGTATTGGTCACTTTGGAAGTTCAACTCTTGCATTGTTTCATCCGACATTTTATTAGCTAATTTAGCAAAAACACCATCCAATTCAGGATATTCTGCTCTAACTTCATTAGTTACAACTGCTGCCCCATCATAAGGAGGGAAAAGTCGCTTATCATCTTCAAGTACAACCAAGTCCTCAGAAATGATCCGTCCATCTGTTGAATAACCTAGTACAACATCTACTTCACCAGATGATACGGCTGAATAAACCAAACCGATCGTCATTGGGTATAATTCAGGGAATTCAAAATCGTAAATTTCTTTGAAGGCATTGTAACCATCACCTTCACGATTTAACCAAGTATTATCTACACCAACTGAAAATTCGTCAGCGTATTCTTCTAAGTCAGATACTGTTTCTAAACCATATTCTTCTGCATCTTCACGGCGAACCATGAAGGCATAGGAATTTGCAAAGCCATAACCCGGTGTGTACCAATGCATATCATATTGCGAATCAAATTCTGAAATAACTGTTTCTAAGGCCACTTCTGGATTTGTTTCAGCTTCCATACCCAACTCACCTGTTAGTGAAGTCCCGGTATAGTTTACTGCTGATACGTTGGCATCCCCTGTTTCTAAGGCTTGGTGGTTCATGGTTGATGAACCCAAGTTTGGAATAATGTTGGTTGGGGCATCCGTATAGTGGTTGACCATACCTTCAACAATATGTCCTAAGATTAGTCGTTCAGTTGTGGATCCGGAAACAATTGAAATACCATTTTCAGATGAACCCCCTAACCCAGGCAGTGAACAAGCTGTTAAAATAATCGTCGATAAGACAGCAACAACCGATGTCTTAAGATATTTCATCTTACGCAAGTGATTCATCTCCTTTCTTAGAAGAGGTTGTTGGTGTAACCCAATCCTCTACACGCGCCATCACCAAGTCAACAATGACCGCAAGGATGGTGACAGGAATCGTACCACCTAAAATTAAGTCTGGTCTAAATAGGTTCAATCCGTTAAAGATCATATCCCCTAGGCCACCACCACCGATATATGAGGCAAGTGTTGTCCAGGCGATAACATAGACTGTTGAAAGACGAATACCCGCCATAATAACTGGTACTGCAAGTGGTAGTTGTACTTGGCGAATAATTTGCATCCGTTTCAACCCCATCCCCTTAGCAGCATCAAGTAAATCTGGGTTTACGTTTGACATCCCTAAGTAAGTATTACGGAGAATCGGTAATAGCGAGTAGATAAATAAGGCGAAAATTGCTGGCACCTTCCCAACACCTAGGAAGGGAATCATTAAAGCTAATAGCGCTAGCGTTGGAATTGTTTGCAAAACTGACACAATAGAAATCACTACATTGGCTACTTTTGGTACTTGTGAAAGGAAGATACCTAAAGGTACAGCCACAATAACACCTAAACCTAAGGAAATCAGTGACATATAAATATGCTCCCAAAGTAGGCGAATGACTTCACTACCTTGGCTGGCAATAAACTCTTGCATTATTTATCAGCTCCTTCAGTAGTCGCATCAATTGGGTGAACTGCTGTCGTTTCTGCATTTTCAAATATGGGTTCATCAGTTAACTTATCGATTTCTTCCTCGTCACCCCAAATTGAGTTGTAAACAAGGTTTACTAATGCTGAACGGGTAACCAGACCAGTTAAACGACCTTCCCGGTCAACAACGGGCATGTTAGGAATACGCCCTTTTAAGATTTGAGTAGTTGTATCTTGCACTAAAGCATCCTCAAACACTGGGCGAATTCTTGTGTGCATGACGTCTGCAACAGATAAACTTGAGTTCGCTGTACGTGAAGCCAAATCATTTAAGGTCAATAGACCTTTTAGATGATGGTCATCATCGATTACAAATAGTGAATCGACGTGATTGTCACGCATGATTGTAATCGCCTTAGCTAAAGACATCCCTAAAGTAGCAGTTAATGGTGTAGTTAACATGATTTCTTTTACTGTAATGAAATCAGTTTGCGCTTGCATTAAGCGTTCTTCACCTAAGAAACCACGTACATGTTCGTTAGCTGGATTACGTAAGATTTCATCTGGCGTATCATATTGGATTAAGTCACCCTCATGCCATACTGCAATACGGTCAGCCAAGTTTAAAGCTTCATCCATATCGTGCGTTACAAACACAAATGTTGAACCAAATTCAACTTGTAGTTCTTTTACTAATTCTTGTAAAGCATCACGGGTAATTGGGTCTAAGGCACCAAAAGGCTCATCCATTAAAACGATTTTTGGATTGGCTGCTAAAGCACGGATAACCCCGATACGTTGTTGTTGTCCACCTGATAACTCGCTTGGATAGCGGTCTAAGTATTCTACAGGTAATTCAACCCGGTTCATTAAACGTTCTGCGATATCTCTGTTTTTCTTCTCATCCCATTTTAGTAAGCGAGGTACTGTTACGATGTTGTCGTATACAGTCATATGTGGCATTAATCCTGTTTGTTGGATTACATAACCAATTCCGCGGCGTAATTCTACTGGATCTTTTGAAGTTGTTGCTTCGCCGTCGATCAGAATTTCCCCACCAGATGGATCGTGCATACGGTTAATCATCCGTAGCGCTGTTGTTTTACCAGAACCTGAAGTCCCAATGAAACATACAAACTCACCATCATCAATTGTCAAAGAGGCGTCTTTAACAGCGGTTGTGCCCCCTGGATATACCTTTTCGACATTCTTGAACTCTATCATTACTTAATCCTCCTAATTTTTGCCTTTTATAGAAAAAGTCTCTTATAACTCTATCAAAATTTGAAAAAATGACCAAATTTATAACGGTTCATTTAGCTAAAAAGGCGACAAATCCGATTTTTAAAGAAATTAACTTAGCAATTAACATTGTATAAGTTATAAGGAGTTGGTCGCCTTTTTTTATGGCTAAAATTTGAATTTTTGAAGATACAATAATTGTACAATTTAAATGTAAAACTGTGAAAACTGATAGCTACAAGATTTATATTATCAAAACTAGACTAGTTACTCTTAATTAAACTACTAGTCCTCAATAATAACCGTTGCAGTAGCATAATGGTCAGTGTGACTGATGGTAATATGTATCGGCGTATCTACTTTGTCACAAATAACGAGGGGTTTACGCTGGTCATTATTCACAATTTCAATATCTTGAAAATGCAGCTGGCTCGAAATACCAGTACCATATGCCTTGGCGAACGCTTCTTTTGCCGCCCACCGACCTGCTACAAATTCCACTTGCCGTTTTTCGTTATCAATACTAGTGTATGTATTCAACTCATTTTTCGTGAGTAATTTACCAACAAATCGCGAATTGTTGGCAATCGCCTCCTTAATACGCACTGTTTCCACTAAATCTGTTCCTAAACCAATAATCATGGGGCCTCTTCCTATCATCAATTACGATATTATTTATATATATTTTAACGTATTTACTTCAAAACTGCACCTTTATGATAAGCAAAAAAACAGGCAAATGAAGTTATTAAACCTCACTTACCTGTTTGATTGGGTCGAAAGTCTATTAGGGTTTGGATGCTAGTCTTTAAAACTTTGCACTATAAACTCTTAAACTTTGCACTATAATAGGGCTTTAAAAGTCAGACTTGGCCGACACTTCCCGAAATACTTTCAACACTTAGAGTGTTTATTCGGCTTTTGTTCCAGCGCGATACAAGTCTAAACGACTTTTGTCACACCTTACTAACGAATTTTAAATTCTGCTGATTTACCATTAGATTGTTTGTTACCACCGTTTGATTTTTTACGGTCGTAGTTGTTACGGTTTTTGTCTTTAGCATTACCTTTGTAACCACCTTTGCGGTCACTACCACTACGGTCGCCACGGTTGTTGTTACGGTCACGGTTACCACCGCGATTACGGTTACCATTACGGTTGAAGTTACGTTTGTTACCGCCACCGCCACGGTTTGGTAATGGACGTTCTGGTGTGATATCTACTTTTACAGTAGAAGGATCTTTAACCAATGAACGGACTAAAGCTAGCGCAATTTCTTCTTCAGTATATGTTTCTGATAAGAATTTCACAGCATCTTGGTACATTTCTGTATCATCGATTTCAGTCAATTCTTTTACAACTTTTGCGATATTCGCAACTTGTCCATTAAACGCTTCTTGTGATGTAGGTGGACGAAGTGCTGTCATAGGTTTCTTGGTTAGGTTTTCAATCGTGTGTAGGTAAGACATTTCATTTCCTGTTACGAAAGTTACTGCCATACCTTCTTTACCAGCACGACCTGTACGACCAACACGGTGAACGTATGATTCAGGATCTTGTGGAATATCGAAGTTGTAAACATGTGTTACACCAGAGATATCTAATCCACGCGCCGCAACGTCTGTCGCAACTAAAATATCCAATTTGTTGTTCTTGAAGTTACGTAAAACGCCTAAACGTTTATCTTGACTCAAGTCACCATGGATACCCTCAGCAGAATAACCACGTTCAACTAAACCACGTGCCACTTCATCTACACGACGTTTTGTACGGGCGAAAACGATTGACAATTCAGGATTTTGTACGTCGATAAAACGTGTTAGTAAATCGAATTTTTCGTAATCTTTACAACGTGTATAGTATTGATCAATCAATTCAGCAGTCATTGCTTTCGCTTTGACATGTACTGTTGTAGGATTTTTCATGAAGTTATCTGCAATACGTTTAATCTCTTTAGGTACTGTCGCAGAGAATAATAACGTTTGACGCTCAGTCGGTAATTCACGAATGATTGATTCGATATCTTCAACGAAGCCCATTTTTAACATTTCATCAGCTTCATCTAACACTAATGTTTCAACGTCTTTTAATTTTAATACGCCACGTTTAATTAAATCTAAAATACGTCCTGGTGTACCGATAACAACTGGTGGGTTCTTTTTCAATAATTTGATTTGGTGTCCGATAGATGCTCCACCGTAAACAGTTGTTGTGTGGATGCCTTTCATTTTACCTAGTCGGTATAATTCTTCACCTGTTTGTACAGCTAACTCACGTGTTGGCTCTATAATTAAGGCTTGTACACGACTGTTGTCATGGATTTTTTCTAACAATGGTAAACCAAAGGCTGCTGTTTTACCAGTACCTGTTTGGGCTTGTCCAAAGATATCTTGTCCCTCAAGTGCCATCGGAATGGTTTCGGCTTGGATTGGTGTTGCTTCCTCAAAACCCATTTCTTCGACAGCGCGAAGCAGTGGCTTTGATAGATTCATTTCATTAAATTTCATCTAGTCTCTCCTTTTTCTACTTGAGTGAACTATTTATCCATGTGAAAAATCTTTCTCACATAACAAAAATAGCCGAGTATGCCAAATGCATCAGGCTCGACTACTTCCAACTGATATTGATTACTTTGGTAGCAGACAAATCTACTACTCCTCTAAACATACTCAAGCTAGAATAATATAGCACATCTAAAGACTTGATACAAATAAAACATGCATCTCTCACGAGAATTTAATTATAGCATCAGCCGTTTCGTTCGAAAAAAAGTGGCTATGAATCCTAGCTCGCTGACACTCTTAACGCTTCCACTACCTCAATTAATCCCATCCCATTACTTGCCTTCACTAAGACCTTGTCCTCTGGTTGCAAAATGGCTTTAACTTCTTCAATCAAGGCTTCTTTGTCTGACTCAATATAGGTAATTAAATCTGGATGCATCCCCTTTTCAACCAAAGCATCTTCTAGTGGTTGGATGCGCGGTCCATATAAAAAGACATGCTTGAAGGTATTCAAACCAATAACAGTAGCAATCTCTCTGTGCAATTCATCAGAGAAAGCACCCAACTCTAACATGTCTCCTAAGACTAAAATCTTTTGAGACATACCTTTTGAAGCAATGGCTGAGAAGTTTCGGATGACAGCTTTCATGGCTGAAGGGCTGGCATTGTACGTATCATTCAAGATTTGCGTATCTAAAATTCCACGTTCCCATGAACCACGATCAGCCGTAATTGAAAATTCAGCTAAATTAGGACGGACTTGCTCCATTGATAAACCAAATGAGTAGGCAACCCCTAAGGCATATAAGGCGTTCTGTACGTTATAGCCACCTGATAAAGGAATTTCCATTTTTAATTCAGGTGACAAATTGGTATAGAAGGTCGATTGGAATTGGTCCATCATCACGTCAAAGGCGAAGATATCTTGATCATCATTTAAGCCAATTGTTAAAGTCGATTGCGGTAAATCGGTTGGCATTTGGTCGACAATTAAAGGCTCATCCCCCGGGTAAATAAAGGTCCCTTCTTCTTTCAAGCCATCTAAAATTTCCAACTTAGCCTTGGCGATATTTTCCCGTGACCCTAGGAATTCAATGTGGTTTTCCCCAATCATGGTAATGACCACAACATCCGGCTCCGCCAATTTACTCAAGAAGGAAATCTCACCAGCACCTGACATTCCCATTTCTAGGACAATGACGTCTGTATCTTCTGGCATATCTAGGATGGTTTTAGGTAAACCAATATCATTGTTGTAGTTACCGTTTGTCTTGTGGACTTTTAGGGCCGTCGATAGGGCTGCTGCTGTCATATCTTTGGTGGTTGTTTTCCCAGAAGAACCGGTAATCCCAACCACTTTCGGCTTGATCCATCCTAGGTAAGCCTTGGCAAGCGCCTGCATGGCAACCAGGGTATCTTCTACTTGAATAATTGGAAAACCAACAGGCGCTTCATTGGGGTCGTTGGACCATAGGGCCGCAACAGCCCCGTTTTCAATGGCTTTATCAATATAAGAATGGCCATCTGTCGCACCTTTCAAAGGTACAAACAAAGCACCTGGGGTAATTAATCGTGAATCGAATTCGACTGAATCGATTTCTGTAAACCGAGCTGTTGATGTGAAATCAATTGCCTCAACAGCTTTTACAATATCTTTAATTTGTGTGGGTTTCATACTTGCCTCTCTAACTACTAAAGGTCGCTCATTCTTGCATCAAGCGCCTTAGCTGTAATCGCTTCTGTGATTTAGTGACTATTTAGACTACTTATTTAAGGTATTCTATCAGACTTGCTACAGTGACTAGAGTGACTGCTGAATACTTTGCTTCTTATTATAGCGACTTACCCCTAATTGAATCAATTCTTCTAATAAATCAGCGTAAGATTTACCGCTCGCTTCCCATAAAGCTGGGTACATAGAGAATTGTGTAAACCCTGGTAAGGTATTCACCTCGTTAATATAAATTTCTCCAGATTCAGTTAGGAAAAAGTCCGTTCGTGATAAACCCGAACCGTCTAGGGCTAGGTAAGCCTTACGTGCATAGTTTTGCAATTTCGCCACTGTTGGCTCGTCAATCGCTGCAGGAATGATCATCTCAGTGGTATTGTTCAAGTATTTCTCTTCATAGTTGTAGAAACCCTGCCCTTTTGCCAATTCACCAGGTAATGAAACGAAAACTTCGTCGTTCCCCAAGACTGCTAGTTCCACTTCACGCGGATTTTGCACGCTGGTTTCAACTAAAACACGGCGGTCGTATCGGAAGGCTAAGGTTAAGGCTGCTAATAATGAAGCATCATCAATTGCTTCAGATACCCCAACACTTGACCCCATATTGGCTGGTTTCACAAATACTGGGTAGGCCAGTTCATTGGTTACTTTTTCAATGGCCACTTCCTGGTCCTTCTCCCAATCATATGAAGTTAGAGCCACAAATGGCACTTGCGGTAAGCCCGCTTGGTCGAACAAGTGTTTCGAGACAATCTTATCCATACCAGCCGACGACGCTAAGACGCCTGCACCAACGTAAGCCACATTTAAACTTTCGAATAAACCTTGAATGGTCCCGTCTTCCCCGTTTGGTCCGTGTAGTGCTGGGAAAACGATTTGGTCAGTCCCTTCTCGCAAAACGTCAGTAGGCACTATCGCTTGGCCCACTTGGTCTAGCTGGAAGTTTGCTTGCGCATCTGGTTTTTCGGTCATGTTCGCACCTTTAAACCAGTGGCCTTGGCGGTCAATATATACCGGTGTTACGCTATGGCGATCGTATTGAATTTTTTGCATGATGGCTGTTGCGGTTAAGATAGAAATATCATGCTCCGCACTTTTTCCACCGAATAAAACGATAATTTCCATGAAAATTCCTCCGTCGATTGTCTGTCGTATTTAAAATCTATCAGTTTTTAAGCTTGGAAGTCCCAAGTTTCGCTTGTTAAATCATAGGTGAGTCGGCCGAATAATAAATGCGAAGCCTTGTCTGTTTCAACAAAACGCGGGTTATCTTCAGCGAGGTATACGCGAAATTCCCGTTTGTTGGTGCCAACATGATCAGCACCTTCAAAGGTAATGAGGATACCGTCGTGACTTAACCGTGCCAGATGACCCAAAATTGGCTTGGCCGGTATGGGGACTGACTTGACTGTTTTCACTACCGGCTTCTTGCGGAATAAAAACATGGGCTTTTGCTCCTGTAAGTCTTCAGTCACCTTGGCCGCTAGGACGTGGCCTAGTTGCTTGAAGAAGTCGTGAATGTCTCGGTAGTACATTTTAGTTGTTGGGTATGAATTGGGATAGGTTGAACCAAAAAAGGTAAATCGGTTGCCCAATTTATAGAAAGTCGGCTGGTTCAACGGTGCATCCGTATGGCCTAAAAATAAAAGCTCCGCAATTTCCTGGTCAGATAGCTGTTGGAATAGGGATTCATATTTAAAATCAATCCATTTGGTTTGGGATTGGACTTCATTAGCTTGGCCATCAATAAATTCTCTCACAGCCTCGTGTCCGCTCACTATATGGAAACGGGTAAATTCATCAAAACGGCCTAAATGGTTTGGGTTCTTGATGAGTAACAAGTTATTTGGTACTTTATTTACCGCACTTGTAAAATATTTCAAACCCACTCCTAATGATTGTACCTGATTCGAGATAGGGTTTGTAAAAATGTATATATAGTCATTTGTCACAGCTGTGCACCTCTTATTCCAGTAAATATTTTATCAAATTACGTTTCAAAACACTATCTTTCGTTAGATAAAAGCTTTAAAATACCAATGATTGATAGTCAAATCTTTAAGGAGGCTTTTCAACATGCACTTGATTGCATCTCCACTGCAAAAACAATTTTACACTTATTTACCTAAATCACCAATATATAAACGGTATTCTGTCGCAGATTTACCAATTTCTTATCATAATCTGGTCAACCAACAAAATGGTGGTTATACCTCACACAGTTACGTGGCGAGCAAACGCCCAAGTCGAGACGCTCTTACCGCCGTCTACATCCCTTATATCGCCGGCATGTACGAACAAAAACCAGGCGCCGATTACCACATCCCGTCCATCACTAGGCAAAAGGACTTCGTCCACCGACCTAACATTCCAGATACAGGGATTATCTTTTACGAAGACCACGACCGCGTCGCCTATTTCGACTTTAGTCAAGTAAGCGATAAAGGCGAACCAGCCGTAGCCTATATGGATGTTGGCTTAGGCCAAGTCAGCATTTTAGCGCCCGACTTTGCTAGCTTTTTAGACCTATTCGAACACCGCTTTTTAGGACTACCAGCACCAACATTAGTCTCCTATCACCGGGTGAATGTGGCCATCTTACAAGCCAATTCTTTCCAAGAAATCGCTGACCTACTTGCGGACTACGGCCCACTTTTAGGGCAAGGATGGCAAAATGACTGGCAAGACTTGCTGGCTCATTTCGATACAAAACCCTTCGACCAATTCCAAGCAGCCTTGAACACTTACAGCCAAGGCCACAAATCAATTTTATCCTTATAGGATGTTATTCAAAAACGGCTAACCCTTTCAAATGGGCTAGCCGTTTTTTGTCTATATTATTTTGATACACTACTGAAATAATGCTTGCACTTCAGCAGGCGCCTCACCGAAAGCCACTGTTTCGGTTAAATTCCCTTGCACAATCCACCGTTGGGTCAAATCAGCTGTACACGTCATCAAGGTAATAATAGGATTACCCGTCACTTCTTGCGAAATATACTGCACTTGATCAGGATTCACTGCTTCAACGAAGAAAGTTTCATATACGTAAACGTTGGTCAAATCTGTCAGGTAAATTTTATCCCCAACCGTCACTGAATCCGAAATGTTGTTCAGTAAGATATCCGTCCCGTAGCCGATATGGTGGCTAGCTAAAGTATAATTCCCTTGGCCCATGACTTGGTCTGGGAACATAGTCCCTGCACCCGACACCATGGCTACATCAGACATGCCTTTAATGACTGCGGTATTTAAATTGGCATCCGGAATAGCTACTGCCCCCAGGACATCCAAGTCTGCTTCGCCCGATTCAATGTCCGTCCGCACTTGGTTGACTTCTGTTGCCGACACATTGCGAACCTCATTGAAATCAAACTGGCCATTTGACTGGTCCGACACATTTTCTTGTAGCTCTTCAGCCGTATAATTTGCTACCGCCACATCTTGCTGGTTTAAATACACCTGTACCACTGGCCAAGCCTGGTTGATCATAATGACTATCCCAATCACCAATAATATCAGTCCTAAAAACCGACGAAAGCCCAATCTTCTCATCACTAGACACCTACTTCCAATTCGCATTATTTTCCAGGCTCATTATGACACATTTTTCAACCATCCGCTATCTAGACCTTTGTCACAAATTCAATCCACAGACAGTTTTTTGACTTTCCACCAACTTATTCACATTATTTGAAAAATAACAGCCTTATTTATCAAGTTTTCAACCGTTTTTACACAAGTTTCCCACAACCTGTTGATAAGTATCCAGATATTTACACAGATTTTACACAAAAATACCCCCATTTACCCACACACTTATCCACAAATCCACAGACTCATACACAAAACGCAGACAAAAAAGGACACTTTTGCCTTAAAAAGTGTCCTTTTCCCTATTTTACTGTGGATGAAGGCGGTTTTAGCCACACATATCCACTGAATGATGAAACTTATCCCCATTTTCAAGATTACGGTATTAAATAAAGGGCAATACTCCCCTATTTTAAATACTGTATTCACCAATCCGGTTCCAATTCTTGTCATGTAAAATAATGCGAGCAGGTACCCCAACGGCCGTCGCATAGGGCGGCACATCATGAATCACAACAGCATTGGCTCCAACTTTGGCATGGTGGCCAACTGTGACATTACCTAAAACGGTAGCGTTTGCCCCCACCTCAACGTCATGTTGGATGGTCGGATGGCGCTTTGCCCCCTTGTCATTACCAGTCCCGCCTAAAGTGACCCCGTGGTACAACTTGACCCGGTCGCCAACAATAGCCGTTTCCCCAATGACAACGCCCATGCCGTGGTCGATAAAGACATCATTCCCAATTTGGGCACCAGGATGGATTTCAATGCCTGTATCCTTGCGGGTCGCTTCTGCCATTTTCCGGGCACCATAATAGTCTTCTTGTAAATAGAGTTCTCGCTCAGCGATATGACGGACCACTGCTTGAAAACCTGGATATAGAAAGACTTCTTCTATGGAATGGGGCGCTGGATCGTGGTCATAGATATATTGGGCGAAGTCGCGGTGGGCTTCATTTAATTCATCACTCAGCATGCCCATCACCGAATTGGCCGGTTGATAGGTAACGTTCACCTGAATCTGGGAATACGGTCACAACCACCTTGCCTTTACCTAACTCTTTAGCGAGTTCTTTAGCCGCTACGTAGTTGGCACCTGAAGAGAAACCAGCGAAAATTCCTTGAGAAGTCGCCAATTCTTTGGCTGCTGCAATAGCATCTTCATTTGAAACAGTCGCCACTTTATCTAAAGCAGATTGGTCTAAGACTTTAGGAATAAAGTTGGCACCTAACCCTTGAATCTTATGAGGACCTGCTTTACCTTCAGTTAATAGCGGTGAATCACTTGGTTCACCACCCCAAATAACAGTAGCTGGATTCTTCTCTTTTAAGACATGACCAACACCTGAAATCGTACCACCAGTACCGATACCAGCCACAAAGCCGTCAACATTCGGTAAGTCAGCAAAGATTTCTTTGGCAGTTGTTTCCTCGTGGGCAATCACATTGGCTCCGTTTGTAAATTGACCAAATACCACACCATTACGTTCAGCCGCAATCTTCTCAGCCGTTTCACCAGCCAATGACATACCACCTGATTTATCTGTCAAAATCAGTTCCGCACCGTAAGCTTGGATCAATTGACGACGCTCGATACTCATTGATTCTGGCATCACGATCACGACATTGATGCCTAAGGCAGCCCCAACCATAGCTAACCCAACACCCGTATTACCAGAAGTCGACTCAACAATCGTTCCACCAATGGCTACTTTACCTGAATCCAACAAGTCTTTAACAATGTATTTTACGGGACGGTCTTTTACCGAACCTGATGGATTATTTTTCTCTAACTTGACATAGATATCCGCAGAATCTTCATCCAAACCATTAATTTTGACCAAAGGTGTATAACCAATCGCGTCTACAATATTTTCAAATAACATAAAATCCCTCCATATATAAGCTATCATCATTTTTTGACTACTTGCTTTCACGCTATACTTTTCTGAATTTCTCAAGAGTTTTCTAACTGAAAGACAAGTGAACTATCTACCCGAATAGTACCTTTTTCATTGCACATAAGCAATTGCTTTGCTCAGTTTTTGATGATGAATAATTGAAGGGTTTTGATTGTTTTTACCTATCAAAAATATGCATATTCATTTTGAAGACAACCTACAAAACGTATGATAAAATTACAAAATACATTGGAGGTATATATGGACATTCGATTCGCACAAAACCAAGATATTACAGACATTTTAAACTTACTAGAACAAGTTAACTTAATCCACCACCAAGCTCGGCCGGACATTCTAAAAGAAGGCACTAAATATACCCATGATGAAGTTGCAACAATCATCGAAAACCCACAACGACCGATTTTAGTCGCTGTAGAAAATAACCACGTACTTGGATACATGTTTGGGGTTTTAAAAGAAACAGAAGAAGGCAATATTTTAGTTGCTGAAAAATCGTTATATATTGATGATATCTGTGTTGATCAAAACGCCCGCGGTAAACACGTCGGCCAAAAACTTTACCAAGCCACAAAGGAACTAGCCGCTGACACCGGATGCCGCCGTATTACCTTAAACGTTTGGGCCTTCAACGATTCAGCCAAATCTTTCTATGAAAAAATGGGTATGCAAACATTTAAAACAACACTCGAAGATATTTTATAAACAAGATTCACGACCCGTCTATTCAAAAAGGCAGGTCGTTTTCTATTAGAATACTAACAAAATAAAAAAACGCGTTGATAATATTATTCATCAACACGCATAAAAGCTATTCAATATTTTCTTTTTTTATACTTCCGCTTGGAAAGCTACTCTTTCAAATCTTATATTTTATTTTTCAGACATTAACCTTCTACGGCAACTGCTTCAATTTCTACTAGTGCTCCTTTAGGAATTGCCGCAACTTCAAAAGCAGCACGAGCAGGCGTTACACCTGTAAAGAATTCAGCATAGACTTCATTCATAGCCGCAAAATCATCAATATTATCCAATAAAACGGTTGTCTTTACTACATTAGACATATCCAATCCCGCTTCCGCTAAAATAGCTTGAATATTAGTTAATGATTGACGGGTTTGCCCTTGAATATCAGTAGTCGCAAATTCACCCGTTGCTGGATCAATTGGTAATTGTCCAGACACATAAACAGTACCATTCACACTAATGGCTTGAGAATATGGCCCTAGAGCTGCTGGTGCCTTTTCAGTTGCAATTGCTTTTTTTGTCATAGATAACATCTCCTCTAATTATTTTTTAATCTTATATATCTATTATTTACTAAATTAGGAGAATTGTCGATGGTTAAATTAACATAAAGAATTCCCTATCCACCTTTTAGGGTTATCGTCATTATAAACATTAGATATATGAAGCCCTAGATTTAAATACATAAAAAAAGGATATCCAACATGGATACCCTTGAAAACTGATAAATTCAGTCTTTTTATTATTCTGCAGCGTTTTCGTCTTTGAGACCGTATTTTTTGTTGAAACGGTCCACACGTCCATCTGCTTGTGTGAATTTTTGACGTCCAGTGTAGAATGGATGTGAGTCTGAAGAAGTCTCAACACGGATTAATGGGTAAGTGTTGCCATCTTCCCACTCAACTGTTTCAGCAGAATTAACTGTTGAACCAGATAAGAATTTGTATCCTGTACTTGTATCCATAAATACTACTGGATGGTAATCTGGATGAATTTCTTGTTTCATTTGTACATACTCTCCTTTTCGCCCTGAACTTCTGCAGCCCAGAGATTATTTTTAACATAACACGAGTAGTCTATCATAATGAACTATCACTTTCAAGTAGAATTTTATCACTTCCCTTAAAATTCCAGCAAGTGATAAGGCCATTATTGAGATACGGCAAAAGTCGTTTAGAGAGGAACGTTGGAACAAAAGTCGATCAATATCTACCAGGTACTGTAGCATTTTATGAAACGCAGTCACTTCTGACTTTTGGAGGCAGATATCATAACCAACCTTAACCAGTCCCTCCGCAAGTCGAGCTCTGCAAGGCAGACAGGTATAGTGAAGGCCGAATGCCTTTTATCTAAGACTTTAATTTCTAAAGGCTATTAGAAATCAGCCTATTTACCCTTTTTCCCCTTATCTAAAAAGGTACCAAGTCGGTCAATGAACTGGTCATTAGTTTCAGTTTTCTTCATTTCCTTCAGCATTTCATTGGTATAAACCAACATATCGCCCTTCATCGTCTGGCGCAATTTCCATAAAACTTTCAAGGTCGACTCATCATGCAACAACTCTTCCTTACGTGTAGACGAACGACGAATATCAATCGCTGGGAAGACACGAGACTCTGCCAAGTCACGAGATAAGTGAATCTCAGCATTACCCGTTCCCTTGAACTCCTCATAAATCATATCATCCATACGAGAACCCGTATCTACTAAAGCTGTCGCCAGAATAGTTAAGGAACCCCCATCTTCAATATTTCGGGCTGATCCAAAGAATTTCTTCGGCTTATAGAAAGCCGCTGGATCAATACCACCAGATAGCGTCCGGCCACTCGGCTTCTCAACCAAGTTGTAAGCACGGGCTAAACGCGTAATTGAATCCATCAAAATAACCACATCACGCTTATCTTCCACCAAACGGCGAGCGCGTTCTAAAACCAATTCCGCAATCCGCACATGGTTTTCAGGTCGTTGATCGAAAGTAGAAGAAACCACTTCCCCATCAATTGACCGCTCCAAATCCGTCACCTCTTCAGGACGCTCATCAATTAACAGCATAATCAACTCAACATCCGGATTATTAGCTGTAATCCCGTTGGCGATTTCCTTCATCAAGACCGTCTTACCAGCCTTAGGAGGTGCCACAATCAAACCACGTTGACCGTAACCAACAGGCGAAATCAAATCAATCATCCGCGCAGACAAACGTCCAGGCGTCGACTCCAACCGTAATTGCTCATCCGGATAAACAGGGGTCAAGGCTGGGAAATGCGCCCGTTCCTTCGCCTCATCAGGGTCCTTACCATTCACCGCGTACACATGCATCAGGCCCAAATACCGCTCAGAAGCCTTAGGCGGACGAGCTGTGCCCGACACCAAATCCCCATTCCGCAAACCAAACCGGCGAATCTGAGAATTAGAAATATAAATATCTTCCTGACTAGGCGAATAATTAATCGACCGCAAGAAACCAAAATCAGACCCCGTAATATCAAGCACACCCTCGACATTCATAAAGCCCTGACTCACCTCTTGCGCCCGCAAGACAGCCATAATCAGCTCTTTCTTATTCATTTGACTATAATAAGGGACCTTATAAGCCTTCGCATACTGGTAAATTTCCTTCAAAGTCATAGCTTGCAAACTATGCAACTTCACGTGTTCTTGCTCATTATCTGACATAAAAAAACCTTCATTTCTATCAATATTTAGTTACTTTCTGGAAAAGGACGACCGCCTAGAAGCTGAGTGCATAAAGATGTCGCTAGCTATTACCAAGCCAGCAGCTCCTTGGATCTAAGAAGTGTTAAGAGAGGACTTGCTTGTTGTTTGGGTAAAAATGTAAAAGACTGCGACACCCTTGCCGCAGTCCTAACATGCATCACTACAGCGACAACATTAGTTTACTGTAGAATAATCGTATTGTACCAATTGAATATCAGCACCTAAAGCTGACAATTTTTCATCGATATGGTCATAACCACGTAAAATATTACCGGCACCATATAATTCAGTTTCACCTTCAGCCATTAACGCAGCAATCACTAGACCAGCACCAGCACGTAAGTCTGAAGCCGTCACAGTTGCACCTGTTAATTGGTTAGGACCATTGTAAGTAATTTGGTCATTGTGTTCTTCAATTTTTGCACCCATACGCGCTAACTCAGGCACATGTTTCACACGTTTTGGATAAATAGTATCCACTAATTTACCGTTACCATTCGCTGTTAATAATAATGGCGTAATGGGTTGTTGTAAGTCAGTTGCAAAACCTGGGTATGGTGCTGTTTTAATATCTACAGCTTTTAATTGACCGTCATTTGGATGAATGTAGATAGCATCATCGCTGATGTCCATTTTGACTCCCATCTCACGTAATTTCGCTAGGAAGCTTTCAATATGTTCAGCAATTACATTGTTGACAGTAACCCCTTGGCCAACTGCCGCAGCAGCTGCAATATAAGTACCGGCTTCGATACGGTCAGGAATTTGTTGGTGAGAAGCACCGTGCATCTCGTCCACACCTTCGATACGGATAGTAGAAGTACCCACACCTTTAATCTTAGCACCCATTTTGTTTAAAAGCATTGCAATATCAATGATTTCAGGTTCGCGGGCTGCATTTTCAATGACAGTTGTCCCTTTAGCGCGAGAAGCTGCCAACATAATGTTGATTGTTGCACCAACGCTGACAACATCTAGGTAAATTTCAGTACCAGTTAGGCCGTTACCGTTAGTTGTTAAATGCATAGCACCTAATTCATTGCTTACTTCAGCACCTAAAGCTTCAAAACCTTTTAAGTGTAAATCCATTGGACGAGGACCCAAGTTACAACCACCTGGTAAACCAACAACACCCTCACCGTATTTACCTAATAAGGCACCCATGAAGTAGTAAGATGCGCGCAAGCTTTGGATCTTACCATCAGGCATTGGGATATTTTCCATGTTCGTTGGGTCAATACGCATCACGTGCTCATTGAAATCAACGTCTACATTAAAGTCTTTCAAAATATCAATTAAAGCGAACACGTCGTCAATTTCCGGTACGCCCTCAATTACCACCGGTGAATCCGCCATAATCGCTGCAGGAATTAGCGCTACTGCACTATTCTTCGCTCCAGAAACTGTAATCTCACCCTTTAACGGATTACCACCCTTGATGATAAATTTTTCCATTATAAAACCCCTCACTCATCGTTTTCATTTTCGTTTTATTTACGCTATTTTTCATTCTGTTAATTTCATAGACTAACTCTTGTTTGTTCATTAATTACCTATACTCGTCACACATGCTATTTTTGCACACTTTTTCCGATTCTATGATAGATAATGCAAGATTGATTATACCTAATTCTCTATGATATAACTACCGTCCCCGCCAATTTTAATTGTTTTTTTAACTTCTATGTAAAATTTGACATATATACAATCAGTTATGGGAGCCATTTAATTTATTATAACCCATGAATCAACCATTATTCATTCGAAAGGTTTAAACATCTTGCAAAAAGGGCAATTTCACGTAAATCTGAGGATTTCAAGTACAAAAAAAGAGCAACAACCAAAAGGTCATTGCTCGAAAAAGGATATATAAAGCGGAAATTCACTGGCTAAAATGAATTATGCTTTGTTTGATGAACCAAACATACGTAATGTTTCACGTGCTGTTTTAACGATCGCAGCTTTACCTGGTGCTAAAACTTTACGTGGGTCGTATACTTTGTCATCGTTGTTTAAGTTTTCACGAACTGCAGCAGTAAATACGACTTGTAATTCAGTATTTACGTTGATTTTCGCATGACCGCGTTCGATTGCTTTTTTAACTTGCTCTTCTGGAATACCTGAACCACCGTGTAATACTAATGGTGTGTTTGTGTATTCAGAAATTTCTTTCATTTCATCGAAACCTAAAACAGGTTCGCCAGAGTATGGACCATGAACTGAACCTAAGGCTGCAGCTAATGCATCGATACCAGCTTCTTCAACGATACGTTTACATTCTTCTTTATCTGCGTAGTTGATACCAGCAGTAACGCCGTCTTCAGTACCACCAACAGTACCGATTTCACCTTCAACAGAAGCGCCACGTTCGTGTGCGTATTCTACAACTTGTTTAGTCATAGCGATGTTGTCATCAATTGGGTGATGAGAACCATCGATCATTACTGAAGTGTATCCAGCGTCGATTGCACGTTTACAAGTTTCAAAAGATGAACCGTGGTCTAAATGTAATGCAACAGGAACAGTGATTTCCATTGTTTCAATTAAAGCTTTAACCATAGCGGCAACAACTTCTGGGCCACCCATGTATTTACCAGCACCCTCAGAAACACCTAAAATTACTGGTGAGTTTTCTGCTTGGGCTGCTTCTAAAACAGCTTGAGTCCATTCCAAGTTGTTAATGTTTAATTGTGCTACTGCATATTGACCGTCTTTCGCTTTTGTCAGCATGTCGACCATGTTTTCTAATGGCATAAATAGATCCCCCTGATTTTTAATTTTGATGTGCTCGTGCTTATTGTAACCCTTATCAATTGCATTTTACAAGAGTTTTGCCTCATAAAAAATTAAATGTTAATTGATGCCATAAAATAACAATTAGCAAACGCATACATCGTTTTTATTATTCTGTTCATACAATTTTTGCAATAATAATCCTAATCGTTTATAGGCTTTTTTGACTGAAAATAATCATTTTCCCCTAAACCAGGCTATTACACTGACTAAGACTGGCTAGCACTCGAATCTTCATCAGTAGCAATAGCTGCAGTGGTTGTATCTGCTACTTCTGCATCACTTGCACCACTTTTAGCATCAGCTTCCACAGCGTTTTTGTCATCGTGACTCCATGCACCATTCATTGAAGCGCTAGTTGAAGCATCAGTTGTATCTTCCTCAATTTTCACTAACTTTTGTCCTGTTTGTTCTAGATACCACTCAATTACAGGTTGCAAGTCTAAAACATGCTCATTGATTCCACGATACTTACCATCTTCATCATGAATAGCCACATAATTATGGACAACATAATTTTCTTTATGGATTGGTACGTGTACATGAACACCTTCCATGTTTCCTGACCGCAATTGAGAGATTACCCAAGAAACGTTCTTCACAGCACGTGGTGGGTGAACAGCACCAAGTGGGCTACCAACATCTTTTTCGTAACGAGAAGCAAACATGTCTTGACCAGGTTTCACGCGATTATAATAGATGTATTGGTTATTTTCATCTGCATAAGTCAATTCAAGAGGAATTGTCTTTAGGAACCAGTTTAATTGGTCTACTGTTAACAACCCTCTATCCAGTTTCACATAGGTATCACCTTCGACAGCACCCACTTTTGCTGCAGCTTGCTCAACCCAATCCGGTGCGGTCATGTCTACACCTTCAATGGTTGTGTCACAATGCTTAGTTGCAGTTAAATCTTCCTCAGGGAATACGGGGTTATCTTTAAGTGGTTGAACAGATTCAACGTATTTCATAAACTTCTCTAAGCTACCTTTCAAGAAACTTACAGTGCTAGGTTCAACTAAATCACCATTAGCATTGATTGCCTCTTTACAATTTCCTAATAGGAACTCTTGCCCTGGCATGACTAAAGCATCAATTCCTGGTGCCTCAAGAATTTGACGTAAGTGTAATTGTGATCGTGATGTTCCTTGATCTAGATAAGAAGCACCAATGATTTTTACAGGTTTGTTTTTCAATGGATGAATTGTGAAGGATAACCATTCCAATGCACTCTTCAATGGCCCTGGCGTTGTATGGTTGTGCTCCGCTGTAGCAATAATCACACCATCTGCTTGGCGGATTTTCCGATTCAATGTATGAACAGGCCCCTCCGTCGCTAACTCTGGGTTATCTTGGTTGAATAAAGGTATTTGGTCAATTTCAAGAATCTCTAGATCAAATAAATCAGTGAATTCTCTTTGAATATATTGTAACAATAAACGGTTATATGATTTTTCAGCAGTTGAGCCAACAATTCCAACAATTTTCATTTTGTCACCCTAGTCCTTTCTACTTGGTCCACTCGTAGTTTTCGGCAGCTGCTTTTGTTTCAGTTCTTAGCTGCGTAAATTCTTGTGTATGATTGATATATTGTATAAATTCGGTAAAAATAGCTTCTAATTGTTCAACAGATTTTTGGTCACTTAAATCACCATCATCATCAAAAGCTTGTAAAGAATTTCCTAATAAAAATTCTGAATTTGGTATCACACGTGCTCTAATATCTGGTGAGTCTAGAATTTGACGCAAGTGCATTTGTGCTCTAGAAGATCCTAAACGACCGTTAGAAGCACCAGTAATCATAATTGGTTTATCTGCTAAGGGATAAATATAATAGCTTAACCAATGTAAGGCATTAGTTAGTGAAGAAGTAATGGAATGATTATATTCTGCAGCACTAATAATGACCGCATCTGCTTGCTCGATTTTTTTCGCGTCCTCTTCAACAATATTTGGAAGTGTCTTATCTTCTGGTTTAGTAAATATTGGATAATCACGGATTTCCAATAATTCAATTTCAGCTTGATCTGCAAAATGTTTCTGAATATATTTAAGAAGTTTTCTATTAGTAGATTTCTTAGAATTTGTACCTACGATTCCGATAATATGCTTCATGATTTTCTGTCCTTTCTATAGTAGAAATATAACCTGCTAACAAATAAGTTCAACTTTGCCCTCTAAACCAGATGTATAGGTGATTTGTCCCTGTCGGTCAACAACCAACACTTCAATCTGGTCTATTTGTGCTGCTTGATTGATAATTGCTTCCTTAGATAAGGGAAACAATCGCGTAGTCCAAATCTCACCATCTAACGAAGATTCACTTACCACAGTGACACTGCGAACGTCCGCTTGAAAGGGCTTACCATTTGTGGAATCTAAAATATGGTGGTAAAGATGTCCATCCTGTTCGAATACACGTACGTAATCCCCAGACGTTACAACTGATTGGTTACTTAAATCGACAATAGCCTTGTTATAACCACGCGTTTGGTCGGGATCTTGGATACCTATACGCCATTGTGTACTTTCTGTATGATTGGGTCGATGGCCATAGAATCTAAGGTTACCGCCAAGATTAATAGATGCCCTGGTTACGCCTTGATCTTTGAAATAAGCGATAATTTGATCTGCCGCATACCCTTTTGCAAGCGCACCTAGATCAATCGACATCTCTGGCTTAGCAAGGTAAACTGTTTTTTCTATTTCATCCAGATGAATGTCATTCGGGTCTACTAAAGTCAGCCGGTCATCAATCTCTTGCTGGCTAGGTTTACGATAATCCGCAAAACCAATCCGCCACAAGTTAACTAAAGGCCCAATAGCTATATTTAACTTTCGTCCCGATGCAATACTCTCTTTTTTACCGATTTGAATGAGATGAAATAGCTCCGGATGAACGCGTACAGCCTTTAATCCTGCCATTCGATTAACCGCCATTAATTCAGAAGATGGGTCATTCGCTGAAAAACGCGCTTCCAATTGAAACAAACGCTGGACTGCAGCAAGTAATAAAGAATTGCTATTTGGATGGTCAACCATTAGGTCAATCGTCGTACCCATCAAATTTATAGAATGCCGTTGCTCAAAGTCCAAATCACTAGCCTCCAACTTCTTAAACCTCTTCCACCCTAAATAGTAGACAGTAACCAAAAACTAAACCGCAAACGCCTACAAAAATTTGTACACCTCTTAATGGCATAAGTAACATTGATAAACCCATCACAAGATAAGTTGTCATTAGGATATGAATTTTTTTGCGCCTGCTGATACCACCTTGTCGTTTAAATTCGCCAACATACCGTTCATATAAACGAGTAGATTCTAACCAGTTTTTAAATCGCGGTGAACTTCGCGTAAAAAACCAGCCAGCAAGCAACAAGAAAGGGGTTGTCGGTAGAACGGGCAATATGACTCCTACACTCCCTAGGACCACACTTAACAAACCCAAAATTAGAAAAACCTTTTCTTTAATAGTCCTCATTTCCATCCCTCACCTCTTGAGAAAACATTCACATGATAGGTCTACCTCAAATTACCAAATTATATTTATTCCGTCAATGAAATATCCAAATACTAAAAAGAGGGTGCAACATTTGTGTTACACCCTCTAAAATATGTCTTATTTTATTATCAATCTTGAACCAAATTGTATTACTTATCTAGCGCCTTATGACGAATATTTAATTGATGTTGTTCATAGTTCGCTTGTTTTAGTTGTGGCAAGCTCATCATGGCGATAAAGCTGACTAGATAAAGGCTTGCTAAGAAAAGCATTACCATACCTACACCTGAAGCATCTAAGATAAAACCAATGATAACTGATGAAAAACCACCCACTGCACGTCCAACATTCAAAATAGTATTATTGGCGATGGCATTCACTTTAAATGGATACAAACGAGAAATCATTGCACCATAGCCTGCGAACATGCCGTTTACGAAGAAACCTACGATAGCGCCTCCGATTAAGATGGTCATAGCTGAATTAGTAAAAGTGAACAGATACACTGAAACTGCTGATGCAATTAAATACATACCATAAGACAATCTTGGACCTAATCTATCTAAAATTTGCCCAAATGTCAGCATTCCCAAGCACATACCCAAGATTGTCGTTACCATCCAAGTAGATGACCCAGAAACCGTCACACCAACTTGTTCTTGCATGATTGTTGGTAACCAGTTCATCATGCCAAAGTAGCCAGCGATTTGAACAGTTGTCATCACCATTAAGATGATTGTTTGATAGGTTTGCCCTGGTGTCTTAAATAATTCGCTAATAGAAGGTTTTTCATTTTTATTAATACCTACTAAGTCTTCTGTGACTTCATCTGTATTAATCCCTAATTCATCTTCCTTAATAGTTAATTTCGCCCATACCACCACTAGGATTGGTAAGATACCGAATAGGAACAAGCCTCTCCAACCAAGCGTTGGCACGATAAAACCTGCGAGTAAAGCTGATGAAATTGAGCCGATTTGGCCGACAATCCCGTTCAAGGATGAAATCCGGCCTAATTGTTTAGCAGGAACAAGTCCGGCCATAATCGAGATGGCTACCCCGTACTCACCACCAACCCCGATACCCGCGATAAAGCGTAATAGGTATAGGTATTGAATATTTGGCGTGAAGAAGATTAAAGCTGTTGCGATAGAGAAAGTTAGAATCGTTAAGTAGAAAACCTTCATTTTGTCCCAACGGTCAGCTAAGACACCGAATAGTAAACCTCCAGCTAACATCCCTAAGTTGGTAATTGTCGCGATCCAGCCGGCAGCTACACTCGAAATCCCTAGTTGGCTGATGATAGATGACATTGAAAATGATAAGAACATCACGTTTAAATCATCTGTCCCTGACGCAACAATAGCAGCAATCAAGGCATTACGTTGCGATTTGTTTAATTTGTGATCTTCCGCTTGTAATGCCTCTTCTCTTGTATTTTTTTCGATTGTTTTTTCCATTTTTGTGCTCCATTTTGGTAAAACTGGTGTAATTCCCTCATTTAATCACCTTAAAAATAAAATTGGGCAAAAAAAAAAATAAGGACATAAATCTGGTAAAGCTGTTATTTGTATAGTAGGTTAGGTCAACTTAACCGTGTTTTTCAGACCAAGCTTTAGGGTCTTTGTACCATTCCATCAACTTGTCATAATGTGGTGATAATTTAGGTTCTTTCGCTGCGTAATCCAAAATCTTCACGTAATTCGTTAGTGTCATCAAAGGATAACCCTCTTTTTCAAAGGCTTCTTTACTTGCTGCTAATAAGTAGTCAAAAATAGCTACTGCTGCAATAACTTCTCCGCCTGCTTCTTGAACTTTATCTGCTGCTGTAATGACGCTTCCACCTGTTGAAATCAAGTCTTCAATGATCACTACTTTTGCGCCCGCTTCTAAAGCACCTTCAATGGCATTTTGTTTACCGTGGTCTTTGGCAGAAGAGCGCACATAAATCATTGGTAAATCTAAGCGTTCACTTACAAAGGCAGCATGTGGGATACCAGCAGTTGCTGTCCCTGCAATCACATCTACGTCAGGGAAGTTTTCTTTGATTAATTCAGCCAAAGCATCTTCCACTATTGAACGCACACTCGGGTATGACATGATTAGTCGGTTATCTGTATAAATCGGGGCTTTAAGTCCGCTTGCCCAAGTATATGGTGCCTCAGGGCTAAAGTTTACTGCCTTAATCTCTAGTAATTTTTGTGCTACTAAATCCGCTTTTTCTACTGTCATCTTGCACCCTCCTTATTGTCCAGACCAATCAGCTGTGATTTGGTCATAAGTGACTTTTGAATTATCCGCTTGTGTAATTGGTCGTCCCACCACGATGTAGTCAGAACCGCCTTGAGCTGCTTGGCTTGGCGTCATGATTCGTTTTTGGTCATCCGCAACAGAAGTAGCTAAACGGATACCCGGTGTAATCGTTTGGAAGTCTTCCCCACAAGCCTCTTTAATAGCTGCTGCTTCAAGTGGTGAACAAACCACACCATCAAGGCCCGCTGCTTTCGTTAATTTAGCGTAGCGCAATACTGAATCCAATACTTCACCTGGAATACCTTGTTCTTCATTCATTTGTTCAGTAGAAGTGGACGTTAATTGAGTAACACTAATTAACATAGGGCGTTTACCTGTCGAACCTGCCTCTAAACCACGAAGGGCTGCTTGCATCATCTCTTTCCCACCTGCCGCATGTACATTGACCATTGCAACACCAGTACTGGCTAAAACGGCCATTGCGCGCTCAACAGTATTTGGAATATCATGTAATTTCAAATCTAAGAAAATGTCGTGGCCTTTTGCTTGTAACTCTTTTAAGAAAGCTGTCCCACCAGCATAAAACAATTCCATACCTACTTTTACATTTAATTGTTGACCTTGGAACTGATCAAGGAACGCAAATACCTCTTCTTGATTAGGAAAATCTAAGGCAATAATTGGTTTCTTTGGATCCACATGGCACTTCCTCTCATATTTTTCTGTTATCTTTTCATTTTTTCTCATTTATCTAAAAATGGGCAAAAAAAATAACCAACAACGAAACAAGGTTGCTGATTATATACTAGCGGATGCTGGTTTTAAAATTTGTTCACTGACAAAATAAAATGGTTATTCTTGTGAGCGAACAGCTCTTATGTGCAGGGCATCCTTACGCTAGTGCAGTTTCCCCTGTTTTTACTCTGTTGGCTATTGTACCGACTTAGAAAGTTAGAGTCAACACATATTTTAATAAAATATTTACAATTATTATTAAAGACTGTCATATCAACTATCGTACCAATAAAAAATCCGCTCCTTTATACGAAACGTACAAAAAGAACGGATAATTTTCATTTTTATCTTATTATTACTTATGCTTCTAAGGCAGCGCCAATAAAGCCATTAAAGATTGCTTGCGGACGGTCTGGACGTGAAATAAATTCTGGGTGGAATTGAGATGCCACAAAGAATGGGTGTTCTGGAATTTCTACGATTTCAACTAAATTACCATCTGGAGATGTTCCAGAGAAGACCATACCAGCTGCTTCGAATTCTTCGCGGTAAGCATTGTTAAATTCCCAACGGTGACGGTGGCGTTCTTCAACTAAGGCTTCATCGTTGTATAATTCACGTGCTTTAGAACCTTCTTTAAGGGCACATGGGTATAAACCTAAACGTTGTGTCCCACCTAAGTTTTCTAGTCCTGATTGTGTTGTCATCAAGTCGATTACTGGGTGTTCAGTGTTTGGATTGATTTCTGTAGAGTTGGCATCTGTGTAACCTAATACGTTACGGGCAAACTCAATAGAAGCCACTTGTAGTCCTAAACAAATCCCTTGGAATGGTACATTGTTTTCACGTGCGTATTTGATGGCTTGGATTTTACCTTCGATACCGCGGTTACCAAATCCACCTGGTACTAAGATACCGTCAGCATCGCCAAGGATCTCTTGTACGTTTTCCGCAGTAATTGTTTCAGAGTCAATCCAGTCGATATCAACTTCAGCGTCGTGAGCATATCCAGCGTGGCGTAATGATTCAGCTACTGAAAGGTAAGCGTCTTGAAGAGATACGTATTTACCTACTAAAGCAATTTTCACTTTCTTAGATAGGTTTAGTACACGGTTTTCAAGGTTACGCCATTCGCGCATGTCTGCTTCCGGTGTTTCGTCTAGACCTAATACTTCACATACTTTATCGTCTAAACCTTCTTGTTGTAGACGCAATGGTAGTGTGTAGATTGTTTCTACATCACGGTTTTCGATAACGGCATCTTCTTCAACGTCACAGAATTGTGCGATTTTTGCAGTCATACCGTCTGGTAGTGGGTGCTCTGAACGTACAACTAAGATATTAGGTTGAATCCCCATACCACGTAATTCTTTCACAGAGTGTTGCGTAGGTTTTGTTTTCAACTCACCAGCCGCTGCGACATATGGTAGTAAAGTTGTGTGGATGTAGCAAACGTTGTCAGCACCAACTTGTGAACGCATTTGACGTAATGCTTCAACGAATGGTGTTGATTCAATATCCCCAACAGTCCCACCAACCTCAGTGATTACGACGTCAGCGCCTGTTGTATCACCTGCACGTAAGATTTTATCTTTGATTGAGTCAGTGATGTGTGGAATGACTTGGACAGTTGCCCCTAAGTAGTCCCCACGACGTTCTTTGTTGATAACTTCTGAGTAAATTTTACCAGTTGTTACGTTTGAGTATTGATTTAAGTTGATATCAATAAAACGTTCGTAGTGACCTAAGTCTAAGTCAGTTTCAGTTCCATCGTTTAATACAAATACTTCCCCGTGTTGATAAGGGCTCATAGTACCTGGGTCAACGTTAATGTATGGATCAAATTTTTGGATGGTTACTTTTAAACCTCTATTTTTTAATAAACGTCCTAAAGATGCTGCTACTAAACCTTTACCGATTGAAGAAACTACCCCACCGGTTACAAAAATATACTTTGTCATGATATCCTTCCTTTTCTAAAAATTTTTATGCTTACAATAAGAAGGGAGATGCGGATAACTATTTTCCTTAGAAAAAATAAAAAAATCCCCATCTTTCCTAGGAAAGACAGGGAGTAACGTGTTCATCTCACTTTAGTAACGAAACTAAAGTGCCCAAAAAGAATAATAATTCATTTACTTATTCGAGTCAAGGAAAAACAACATGTTTTTTATAGAGGTTTAGAAATCTTTGTTAGAAGTCATCTTCGTCTTCCTCATCATCATCTTCGTCAACTAAGCTAAGGTCGCCTTCAAGACCATCTTCAAGATCTTCTTCTTCCTCGTCGTCGCCTAATTCACCTAAATCAGAAGAGTAAGCTGAAATTTCGTCTTCTTCATCTTCTTCTTCGTCATCGTAATCTTCTTCGTCTTCAACGTAGTCCACATCTTCTGGGTCGTCAGACGCGTAGTCAATTAAGTCATCATCTTCAACAGAAGCCAATAGACTCTTGCTACCTTTGTGTTTAGCTTTGATATCGTCATCATCAATTGACGAAACAATTTCTTCATCGATTGAATCAACTGCGTACCACTCACGTAAGCCCCAACGGTTGTCTCCTAAAGAGATAAAGCTACCGTCATAGTTCATTTCTGTATAGAAAGTCGCCATTTTGCTTTCTAATTCATCTTGTGGCATATTCAAGAAGTCTTGAATTTCAGCTAATAAATCATTGAACTCGAATACATTATTCGTTTCTACTAAAATTTGGTATGCGACTTCAACCATTGATAACTGTTCTTTGTTTTGACCAGCAAATCCTTTTAATTCCACTACTAGTTCATCCTTTCGCCTTATAACCAACGCACTTGTGATTAATCGTCTAGTATATCCATTATATATTACTACACATGGACCCTTGTTTGCAATTCGATTTGATATTGACCAATCATTTCTTCAGATTGGTATAAGTTGTATGCCATCCGGGCATTAAAGGTATCCGCATCGTTTTGGTCTACATTAAGTAAATTTAATTGTCCTTGGAAAGTAATTGCTTGTGCATCTGTCACATGGTAGAGGATATCGGTTTTTTTACCTTTGACTAAATTCATTGTCGTTTCTGTACCGTTCACTTGACGACGGATAGTCACTTTATCGTTAGCTTCAAATTTTAAACGAACCGCTACGATGTTTTCGGTGATTTTTTCTTCATATTCTACATAAATAGCCTCGCCTACTTCATAGAAGTAACCATTTGTTTTAGTGGTAAATTCCTCTTGCACTTGTTGGCCATCACGATCTTGTTGGATATAGTTTTTAACATTTAACTGGATTGCTTGTTTACCAGCATTTGCCATTTGGCAACCTCCTCTAATTACAATTTTTCTTGTATATTTAACCTCCCCTATTCTAACACGATTCGCTTATACTTCAAAGATTAGATACCTTTGAAACCGCCGTCAAATAGGGGAAACAGCTACTTTTATGGTACAATATAGACAAATTAGCGGGAAGGACTATCACATGATGTTTGACAACTTTAAAACAGGCGACAAACCGCTGACTATGGCGGTCTATAAAGATATTACTAAAAATAATCAAGCCTATAGTTTAGAAGAGGCAGATGTAGCCTTGCTACCCTTTGCGGTTGATGATGCCATCTTGAATGCCATCAACCAAGAAACTTTTGAAGCCCCATTAGCCATTCATTTCTGGCCAACCCGCCCAACTGTTATTCTTGGAGGATTGGACACTAGGCTACCAGACTTTAATCAGGCTGTGACTTGGCTGTATGAGGACCAAGCCATTTTGCCAATAGTACGTCCTGCTGGTGGTTTAGCGGTGGTATCTGACCCAAATGTCTTGAACTTAACCCTATTAATGGATACGCAAAATCACGCTTTCACTATTGACCAAGCCTATGAATTCATTGTTGCCCTTCTACAAGAAATGATGGATGAACATGGACTTACATTGGAAGTAGGGGAAGTAGCGACCTCGTACTGTCCGGGGAAATTTGACGTGTCGATTAACGGTCAAAAAGTAGCCGGCATCGCCCAACGTCGGATTGGACATGCGGTAGGTATTTACCTTTACATGTCGATTACTGGTGATCAAACCAGTCGCGGCCAATTAGTAGCTGATATGTACGAATCCGGTCAAGCAGCTAAAGATGAAAGAGGCCGGTATCCAAACGTGAACCCTAGTATTATGGCCAACTTGTCCGACTTTGCGCCTATCGATACGGTCGAAAAATTTGTCGATGACCTGTTAACGGTGATTGCGGATGCTGGGGTTGAATTAGACAAACGAAGTCAAGAGGCTTTAGATACGGCGACTTATATCGAACGAATGCAGAAACGAAACCAAGTCCTTTACGATATATTAGCAAATCAATAGATAGAAACCGCCCGCCTTCACGTATAAATATAGAAAGACAGATTTTGACAAAGGAGACTGTTATGAGTATTGCAGAAGCGAGTAAACGCATACCCGAAAAGGTGTTTCGGGACCCCGTGCACGACTACATTCACGTCCAACACCAGGTAATTATGGACCTGATTAATTCTAAAGAAATGCAACGCCTACGCCGAATCAAACAAATGGGGACGGCTTCTTATACCTTCCACGGTGCGGAACATTCACGGTTTAGCCATTCATTGGGTGTTTATGAAATTGCTCGAAAGATTTGTGATAAATTTGTACGAAATTATGCCGTTGAAGATGGTGGCGCTTGGGACGATAGTGAGCGATTGGTCGTCTTATGTGCTGCACTCTTACACGACATTGGGCACGGACCTTTCTCCCATACCTTTGAGAATATTTTCAATACTGACCACGAAACCATGACAAGAGAAATCATTTTGTCAGAAGCCACTGAGGTCAACCAGATTTTACGAGGGGTATCAGCTAATTTCCCAAGACAAGTAGCGTCTGTCATTGATAAAACATATCCAAATCCGCAAGTTGTTCAGTTGATTTCTAGTCAAATAGACGCTGACCGAATGGATTATCTACTCCGTGACTCTTACTTCTCTGGCACTAATTACGGGAACTTTGATTTGAGCCGGATTCTACGAGTGATGCACCCTTATAAAGATGGTATTCGTTTTGACTACAACGGTATGCATGCAGTGGAGGACTATATCACTAGTCGTTATCAAATGTACATGCAAGTCTACTTCCACCCTGTTTCAAGAGGGATGGAAACGCTACTCCACCATCTGTTAAAAAGAGCTCAAGAAATATTTCTGACAAAAAATGAATTTACCAGTCGTGATACCCACGCTTCATTCTTAGAACCATTTTTTACTCAGGACTGGACATTAGAAGACTACCTGCGCCTAGATGATGGGGTCTTACAAACCTATTTCCAACACTGGATTTTTTATGCAGAAGACCCAGTCTTGCGGGACTTAGCTGACCGCTTTGTTAACCGTAAACCATTTAAGTCAGTCACTTATAACGAGGTTGAAAACCAAGAAGACGTGAAAGTATTGATCGACTTAGTGGGCAAATTAGGCTACGACATCCAATACTATGTTGCTATGAACTCGCGCTTTGATTTACCGTATGATTTCTACCGACCAAGTGCCGAGAAACCACGTACGCAAATTGAATTAGTTGAGAAAAATGGCCACATGGTCGAATTGTCAAAAGCTTCAAGTTTAATTGCAGCCTTTACTGGTCAACAACGCGGAGATGAACGATTATTCTTACCAAATGAATTATTCTATGGGAAAAACCGTGACAACATTACCTTGTTTGAACCTATCCTGAGGCAAATCCACGCCATGACCAAAACAGGTAAAATCACACCACTAGACGAAAACTTGGTAGATGAATTTTAGTGGATACATTTATCTAGCCTTCAGATAGAATAAGATGTTGTTATTTACTTAATATAATGAACTGAAAGGCTTGGATACTGGACAATCAAACCAAGTACCACATTGGGATCCAGAAAGAGTCAAAGCTATTTTGAATAAATAGTTTTAAGTAACTAGTCTTAAGCAAATAAGCTTAAAATTAAGGAGGAATTTTTTATCAAGGATTCGAAGTTGACTATCACGCTTGTAGTAGTTGTTGCGGTGAGCCAGTATATCATTTCCCTCTTTGGCTTGATTACGTCACCCTTTGTCAATGTGCTTGTTTTAGCATTTCTAGTGATTGCCACGAATGACCTATACAAGCTATTTCAGCGTAAAAACCACTAAGTCATTTTTCAAATAAAAAAGAGCAGCAAATCGCTACTCTTGTATACGTGGAGGTCGTAACAATCGTTTCGACCTCTTTTACTTATGAAACCTCGCTTATAATTGGGTTTCAAAAAGTCAAACTCTTCCGACACTTCCCAAAATACGCCAATTACTTAGCAGTAATGGTTTAGCTTTTGGTCCATCGCGTCTAGTCTAAATAACTTTTGTCACACCTTGCTTTATTTCACTTTAGCTATTGGTTTCCCTGCTTCTAACAAAGCTTTATTCCGCAAAAAGCCAAATGACAGGATGACTAAGGCAAATCCTGCGAATAATAGGATATAAGAAATGGGCATAAAATCAGCTAAGGGGCCAAACAAGGCCATTCCTAAAGGCATCATGGCGGTGTTGATCATAGACATGACCCCAAACACCCGACCTAGATAGGCTTCTTCCACATGGTCTTGAATCAAAACCATAGATGGGGTATTGAATAAAGGGACGGCAATCCCTGTAATGACCATCAGGACGACATACAACCAGAAGTTGCTGGTCGAACCTAATCCCAAGGTGCAGGCCGCCAAGATAAAGGAACCCAAGGCCATGGTCTTGATTCGGTTGGGAAATCCTTGCCACCAAGAAATCAAACCGCCACCTAAGACGAACCCAACTGAGAAAGCAATTTCAATAGCTGACAACCGCCACACTTCGTCTCCGTATGTCCTTGTCACAACTAAAGTCGGTAACATGGAGGCTGGCGCGATTAGTAACATGAAGATTCCGAAGAAGATGAATAGGTTTCTTAGGAAGTCATGGTTTTTGACGTAGCGGACACCCAACATAAAGTCAGCAGTATAGGACGCCGACTGGTTTCTACTAGCCTTGTCATGGGTCCGCACTTTCAAAAATAACATGGTGACAATCGCTAATCCCGCTGTAACCACATCGACCAGGAAGATGTAAGATAGTGGCCAGGCTGCTAGCAAACCCGCTGATATCAAGGGCGACCCGAAGTTTAGAATCCCTTGAATTGAGGAATTGAGGCCGTTAATCCGAGTTAATTCTGATTTAGGGACGATTTGTGGCAAAATAGCACCCACTGCCGGTGTTTGGACGGCTGCGCCAAAGGCACGAATAGCTGCTACAATCAGTAACATCCAAATCTCTTGGTAACCCTGCATATACAACAAGGCTAAAATAAGCGTTGCTACCGCAATCCCACCATCAGCCCACATGATTAATTGCTTTCGGTTAAACCGGTCAGCCCAGACCCCTGTTACTGGTGACAGTAAAAAGGTTGGTAAAAAGGCGCAGATGATATACAAAGTCATCATAACACCGGACCCGGTTTCAATCGTAATATACCACATGATGGCATATTGTACGATGGATGAGCCGAATAAGGAAATCCCCTGACTGGTTAGGAATAAAGCGACATCCCTTACCCAGTTTCTATTTGCTTGTTCATTGATTTCATTCATGGAAATCTCCCCCATATTTCAAACTTTCTTCGTCTTCCATCTTACTCGACCAAGCCTTCCCTGTCGATATTTAAGCCGTTCAAATGGGCATGTACAGGCAACTTATATTCATTTTCCAAACAAATTGGAACCCACTTTGACGAAACAAAAAATCGAGACCAGTGGCCCCGACTTTATTTGATCTATTTATTTTTCTATAATACTTCCATAAAGGCTGCTATCCGGTCCATGGCTACGGCAATATCCTCGTAGGCCGCGGCATAAGAGAAACGGAAGTAACCTTGGCCGCCAGGTCCAAAGGCTGAGCCAGGAATGACACCGACTTTCGCTTTTTCAGCTAGATCTAGAGCAAAGGCTTGGTCATCATCACCGTATTTGGCTGGAATGCGGGGGAATACATAAAATGCGCCAGCTGGATGCGGGATATCAAATCCCATAGCTGTCATCCGGTCCACAATCATCTTCCTTCGGTCGTTGTATTCACCCTTCATGTCATCAATGGCTTGGTCGCCGTCATTATAAGCAGCTACTCCGGCCCACTGGTCAGGTGTTGATACACAGGTTACCATGGTCTGGAAAATCTTGAACAACTCTTCGTATAGGTCAGCTGGAATATGTAAGAAACCTAGTCTAAATCCAGTCATCGCATACGACTTTGATGCCCCTGCAAGTAAAATCGTTCGTTCTGGTAACTCTTGCACCATTGAATAGTGGTCACCTTCATAAACCAAATCCCCGTAAATTTCATCCGACAAGACATAAACATCCGGATACTTCCGCAAGACCTCCGCCAATCCCTTGACCTGATCCTTAGAATAAGTGGTCCCAGTTGGATTGTTTGGATAATTCAGCATCAACAACTTGATCTCAGGATGACCTTGTAGCTGGTGGTCCAAAGCTTCAGGCGTTAAGACAAAACCATCAGCAGACGTATCCACAAAAACCGAATCCCCACCAGATAAAATAGAAGAATAGCCATATAGTGGGAAATACGGCGAAGGAATTAGGACCTTATCGCCAGGATTCAACAAGGCCATCATGGTAATCATAAAACCTTGACTAGCCCCCACCGTCACCATAATTTGTTGCCAGTTTAGGTCTAGTTGATGACGACGTTGGTAGAAATTAGCAATCGCCTGACGCAACTCCTGCAAACCATCCGAAGCCGCATAATGGGTGAAATTCTTATCCAAAGCTTCTTTCATCGCATCCTTAATAAATTCAGGCACATCAAAATTTGGCTCCCCAATCGTAAAATTCAACAAACCAGGAATCGTCGACACCTGCGCATCAAAAGCCCGAATCTCAGACGGCGTAATCTGCTTCAACCGCTCATTAATCGTCATACCACAAAAATCCTCTCATTAACCGGCCAGTCCCCCAACCGTATATTCCCTATATTGTAGCACTTATCCCCAAAAATCGTGATGCGTTTTCTAAACCTTTTTGTAAAAGGGCAAAAGCCCGTCAAGATAACCTTAGTTATAAATTAGTCATGTGCCTAAGTGCAAAATACCATCTAGTGATGCTTCAATCTCGCTGTGTAGATGATGTGTAATCATAATCACGGTCAGACTTGGATCTTTCATTAAATCTTTTTCAATTTTCAAGGCCGTCTCCTGGTCAAGTGAGGATGTCCCTTCATCAAGTAAAATAATGCTTTTACCATGAGCCAACCCTCTCGCTAAGGCTAATCGTTGCTTTTGTCCGCCCGATAATAAACGTCCACTTTCGCCGATATTTCCATCTAACTGTCCATTCAAATCTTGTACAGTTGCTTCTAAACCAGCCTTTTTGAGCGCAGCCCAAATAGTTTCATCAGAAAAATCATTATTCAAACTCACATTATCACGAATTGTTCCTTCAAATATATAAGGTGTTTGATCTAAATACATCACTTCTTGTCGAATATCAAAGCCATCAACTGCTTTCAACTCATTACCCATCAAACGAGCTGATCCAGTATAATTAGTTAATTTACCATTCAAGATGTTCAGTAAGGTGGTTTTGCCTGACCCACTTGGCCCAATAATGGCGTATTTATGCCCAAAATTAAAATGATAATCTAACTCTTCAAAAACAAACTGATTATCATAAGCATAGGATAAATTTTTCAAATCAATACCAGTTTCATCTACAACAAATTTATCATATATAGGTTGGTCCACTTGTTCAATAGACGCAAATTTTTCAAAGATTGGATATACCATTCGAACTTGTGTCCAGTAATTCGTTATATTCCCCACACTATTAAAAATTTGAAAACTTAATCCTTCTGTTGCAGAAATCGACCCAATTGAAATAACTTGTCGAAAAGCCAGTACAGCACTCAAGACCCAAACACCAATTTGTCCAATTAGATTCCCAGATGCACCAAGAATAGCTGAATAAGTGACTTGTGTATGTTGGTTAACGGTTGATTGAGCTACCTTTTTAGAGCCCTCTTCAATGCGACGCGTAATACGAGATAAGAGATTATAAGAAAATAGTGTATCAAATCCTTGCAGTGTATCAGTAACAATCTGCATAAATTTTTCTTCTTCATGGGTTACTTCAAGTGTAGCCTCTTGAACCCTTTTAGTCACTAATTGAGGCAACCATAAGGTAAAGATGGCAGAAATCAATGAAAATAACAGGATTGACCAATGGAAGTATAATAAGGCAATAATGGCACCAATACCTGTAATTGTTAAGGTAATAATTTCATATATTCCAGCAAAGCCATTTTCTTCAATAGTATTTATATCATTTGTCAACCATGAGGCGAACGATGATGAATGTTTGTCATGAAAGGCTTGATAAGACAATTTTTCAATAGATTGGGTGATATCCTTGCGAATCGCTGTCACCATTAGCTGGGTAACTTTAGCTTGATAGGGTATTTTCATTAGTAAAGTTACAATATAAGCAATCTGCAAAAGGGTCACCCATATTATTGACACTATCATGGTTCGCCAATCAAAGGCAATTAAGGCATTCAAGACATTTGCATTTAAGACACTAGCCACAATTTGCGCTACTGCCCCTAATAAAATAATGAAAATTAATAAAGTATTTTCTTTCCAATATAATTTAAAATACTTCTTCATAGACCCCCCTTTGCCAAAACAAACCCCAAACGAAACATTGCGCCCAAAAAGATTGGAAGATTAGAAAAATAAAATAATATATCATTTTTTCTAATTATATTATCATATTTATAGAAAAATTAAAAGCCAATTATCATTTATAACAATTTTCTACCTTTGTTTTTTACTTGGCATGTAGATTCGTGGCCCACAGCTTTCAAAAGTGCGACAAAGATTCCTAACCTTTAAAAATTACAAAAGATTTAAAGGCTACCGCTATTGGTCTGACTTTTGGTAGTATATAATGAAAAGGAAGTGGCATCATAAGGGATGCCAACAAAAATGGTTTAACCCTTTTTCTAAAAAAATGTACCAAGTGTAATAATAAGGAGTGTATACAATGGCACAACGAAGATATAATACAGATGCGAGTGTCAACCAGATGCAATCTTTGCGGGCGGAAACACATCAAAAAGCCAGCGCCTTGTCGGCGGATATGCGGTCCTTCTTCCAGGATTGTGAGGGGTATTTTCTAACGAGTGGTCCGGCGCAACCTGCGATTTATCAGGAGTTATCGAAATTGGTGGACCGATTGCAGGTAGCGGAACTGCGACAAATTTCAGCTGAGGAAGTGCTAGGGATGTCGGGGGAGGATTATTGTAAGTTGACCCTGCGTCGCTTGAATATTGAACGATATGATTTTAATTTAGCTAAGTATGTACCAGCTGTTCTATCATTTGTAGTTTTAACTTTAACCATTTATGCTACTTATATGTTTATTGCCGGCTTTGCTTGGTGGGGTGACTTTGCTTCTGCTATCCAGATGCCCGTTGCGGTATCGATTTTAGGATTGCCCCTACAGGTTTTCGTGATTTTCACAGCCATTTTCTTCTGGGTGACTTTCAGCCGCAATACTGCCTTTGGCCGCAAGTGGTATCAGGGCTTTAATGTCTTATATTTATTGGCCGGCATCTTTTCTGCCGCACTGGTTTTCACCCTACCCTACATTATTCATTCATACCGGGTAGCGCAGATTAACCTACCAGTCTGGTTGGTATGGGCCATTGCCATTATCGCTATGGGATACTACTTCTTGGTCTCTTACTTCAATGTGGGCGACAAGGTAGACTTATGGATTTCAAACCGAGCGGCTCAGTCGACTTTAAGTGATGACGACACCTATTCACCAACTTTAGGAGCCTATTTAACAGGCCAACCAGGGAATGAAGATAAGGATTTAACCCCAGTTCGGGAATTAGACCAAACACCTGATAGTAATAATGAGGAAAAACCAGCTGTCTCTGATGAACCCATGCGTTTAAATAACTTGTGGAATACTATCATGTTAAAACGGCCGATTATTAACCGAAAGACTTACCGGGAAATGCAAGACCGTCAAGAACGTGATGGTTACAGCGATAAGGCAGATAAAGACAACAAGAAAAATAGCGAATCTGGCAAAACCAGTCAGCGCCGTAAAAAATAAGGGCTAGCAAAAGATGAAATTCGCTGATATTGGTACTGATTAATAGTACTGATACATTGTACCGATATATAGTAAGGAGCTAACTAAGTGAAGATAGCAGTAATAGGTGGCGGGATCCTTGGATCGACCGCTGCCTTTTATTTAACCAAAGACCATGATGTAACCCTATATGACGACGGAATTGGACAAGCTACTAAAGCGGCGGCCGGCATTATCTGCCCCTGGTTCTCTAAACGTCGCAATAAACCCTGGTACCGCCTAGCCAATGGTGGGGCCCATTTTTACCGAGACTTATTGAAAGATTTGGCGGACGCTGGGATAGTGACCCAGGCTTATCAACAAAAAACGACTTGGTTGTTGAAGAAGAAGCCCAAACTGATTGATGATTTGATGGCGGTTGCTGAAAAACGACAAGGAGAAGCACCTTTAATCCAAGAAATTAACAAGTTATCCCCAACTTATCAACAGGCTCGATTTCCCCATTTTCACTATGACAACGACCTGATTGAAACGGATGGCGGTGCGGTAGTAGACGGTCATGATTTATGTCAGGATTTAATTACCGCAGCTAAGGGGGAAAATCTAAAAGTTGTGAATGTTCGGGCTGATTTAACTTTCTTAGATGATGGTAAAGTTATGGTGAAAAATGACCAAGAAGTCTATGATACCGTGGTTTTAGCGACTGGTGCTTGGTTGGGTCAGGTCCTTGACCCACTGGGCTATCAAGTAGATGTCCGCCCTCAAAAAGGCCAACTGGCAGTGTTTGAAACCGACTGGAATACCCAAGCATTACCCCTGATTATGCCTGAAGGTGAAGGTGATTTCATACCTCATTTAGACGGGAAAATCTTTGTGGGCGCTAGTCATGAAGACGATCAAGGCTTTGATTTGTCCACAGACCCAAGCCAATTAGTGGATATCTTTTCCACAATCTATCAACTGGTCCCTGAATTGGCTAACTATCCAGTCACTGACTATAAAATCGGTAGCCGGGCTTATACCTCTGACTATGCGCCCTTCTATGGACCATTGCCTGACCGGCCAAATGTTTATGTGGCATCCGGCTTGGGTTCATCCGGTTTAACCACCGGCCCTTTGATTGCTAGAGAGATGAGTCGCTTAATCAATAATGAGGAAACCTTGCTTGATCCTAGCGACTATGCCGTTGAAAATTATATCCAAAAGCGTGTCCAATAGTAGGAAAGTCTTTCAAATCATTTCAAATAACCAATGCAATACACAGTCCTTGCTGCATCAAATGAATCAGCAAGGGCTTTTTTTGGTGTTCATTTATATTTATTTGCACACTTAATTTGCATAACTTTTAAATTATTTTTCCACCTCTTCCAGTTCTGTGTCTTTTCTTACAAATCTCACATGGTTTGCGGAGAAAATCTCACATTGATGAGAAAATCATGTGAGGTATTTTTCTGTCATGTTACTTTTTTGAAAATATTTTTAAATTATTTTACACGGCGCAAACCCTTGTGAAATAAGAAAAAGATGAGATTCACTCTCATCTCATTCTTAAAATAGTGGTTGACATTCAAATATAAAGTGACTAGGATACAGTTATCAAAACTGACTTGTAGCGTTTTCTACAGGGTTTTTGTTTTGCATGTTTTATTAAAATTAAAGAAAGGGTGCGGTATATCTTGTCTATCGGTTTTGATAATAGAGAGTTTGGACGTCAATTTGTTGATGTAGTAAAAGATAACACAACTATCTCTCCTGACCATTATTCTACCTATGACTTGAAACACGGTCTACGGAATGACGATGGTACAGGTGTATTAGTTGGGGTGTCAGGGATTGCTTCAGTTTCAGGATATAAAATGCTAGATAATAAAATAATTCCGACAGAAGGGGAACTCCGTTATCGGGGAATTCGATTGACAGACTTAGTAGAGAATTATTTTAAAGAAGATAAGTTCGGCTATGAGGAAACCATCTACCTATTGCTCTCTGGCAGTTTACCAACTAAAGGAGAAATGGCTGCTTTTGATGAATTGCTGGAGGAGAATCGAAAACTCCCCGATAGCTTCATTGAAAATTTCATTATTAATTCACCATCTCAAAACGTAATGAATAATATGCAGCGGGTATTATTGGCACTTTATTCCTTTGATGATAAGGCGGAAGATCGTGATTTTGAAAACCAAATCTCCCAAGTCATTTCCATCATTGCGAAGATGCCACTCATACTTGCCTATTCCTACATAGGTAAGAAGTATTACTACGATGATGCGTCTCTTATCTTGCATCACCTGGAGCCGAATATGTCCACAGCTGAAACAATCCTTCATCTTATTCGTCCAGACGCGACATTTACAGATGAGGAAGCCAAGTTATTAGACCTATGTTTGATTATCCATGCGGAACACGGCGGCGGGAACAATTCAACCTTCGCTACTCACGTAGTGTCTTCAACAGGAACGGATACTTATTCAACCATTTCAACAGCCTTAAGTTCGCTTAAAGGGTCAAAACACGGTGGCGCCAATTCGATGGTAGAAGCCATGGTGCAAGATTTAAAAGCCACAACGGCTGATTGGACGGATGAGGACCAAGTTGAAAAATACTTACGTGACATCTTAAATAAGCAAGCCTTTGACCAGTCAGGTCTCATCTACGGTATGGGGCATGCAGTATATACAAAGTCAGACCCACGAGCTGTTTTGCTGAAAGATAAGGCGAAAGAAATGGCCATTGAAAAAGGCTATTGCGATGACTTCAACCTCCTAAGTAACATCGAAGCCATCACCAAAGACCTCATCAACGAAAAGCGTCCTGGCAGTGAAATTTGTGCCAACGTCGATTTATACACGGGCCTTGTTTATAGAATGCTTGGACTGAGTCCAGACCTCTATACCCCAATCTTTGCCGTCGCACGAACTGCCGGTTGGTGCGCCCATCGTTTGGAACAAATTCAAGACCCGAAAATTATCCGCCCAGCTTATGTCAACATTTCCGAAAACAAGGCCTACCTTGCCATGGAAGATAGGCAAAGCAAACACAGTCAATTAGCTATCAAGTAACGATCAAATAACAACAGACACTCTGGTTTACGAAAGGGAAAGTGATTACTATGGGAAACAACACTGATCTAAACAACAAAGAAGCATTTGCTAAAATTAAACATAACAACCGTCAAGCAAAACCACGTACACGCGGGATTACAGAAATCCGTGGACCATACTATACGGTTATGGGTGAACGCTACTTACGCGATGTGTTAGAAACAATGGGTGAACATGTAGATATCTTGAAATTTGCTGGTGGGTCTTTCACTTTAATGCCTGAAGAAGAATTGATTAAAATTTTAGACTTGGCGCATGAATATGGTGTCAAAGTATCTACAGGTGGATTCATGGAATATGTTTTAACACAAGGAATCGAAGCGGTAGACTACTACATTAGCGAATGTAAACGTGTTGGTTTTGACATCATTGAAATCTCTACAGGCTTTATTACCATGCCAACTGATGACATTGTCCGTTTAGTAGAACGCGTGCAAGATGCAGGTCTATTAGCCAAACCAGAAATCGGTGTGCAATTTGGTTCAGGTGGTACCAACACAATCGAACAAAATGAAGCAGCCGGTCTACTTGATCCCGCTCAAGCGATTGAAGTAGGTAAACGTTGTTTAGAAGCTGGGGCTTACATGTTGATGATCGAGTCTGAAGGAATCACTGAAAGTGTGGCTAGCTGGAGAACAGAAATTGCTACCCGTTTCGCTTCAGAATTAGGTACTGAAAAAGTCATGTTTGAAGCAGCTGATCCGGATGTATTCTCTTGGTACATTAAAAACTACGGTCCAGACGTGAACTTGTTCGTTGACCATAGTCAAATCGTACAATTAGAAGGTATTCGTCGCGGTATCTGGGGTAACAACGAGTTATTCGGCCGTGTAATTACCTTAAACGACGGTAAAAACTAAGTAGTCATATAAACATCAACTATAGGGGGTATGCGTTTTTGACCATATCCTCCTTATATATCTATAAAGAAAATAGACTGAATAAAATATCGGAGGTCGAGTAGATGTCAAACGATAAACAAACATTGGTTCAACAACTTGCAAGCTGGGTAGAAAGCCGTAGCTATGATGACTTATCAGATGAAGCCATTAAAGTATTAAAATTACGTCTCTTAGATAGTATCGGAGTCGGGATCGGTGCCTTAGAAGGCCAACCCGTGAAAGATATCCGCACGATGACAGAAGATTTAGGTGGCGCCCCACTAGTAACCTTACTTGGTGGCGGTAAATCCAGTCCTGACTACGCAACCTTTTATAACGGGGCAGCTATCCGTTATTTAGACTACAACGATTCATACCTAGCGAAAAACGAAACCTGCCACCCATCTGACAATATTGCCCCAGTATTAGCCGCCACTGAATACGCTGGTGGTAGTGGGAAAGACTTCTTACTTGGCTTAGGCATCGCCTACCAAGTCCAAGCTCGCTTATCTGACGTTGCTCCCGTACGTGACCATGGTTTTGATCATACCGTACAAGGAAGTTACGGTGCCGCTGCAGGTGCGGCCGCTGCCTTGAAATTAGACGCTGATAAGACCGCAAATGCGATTGCCATTGCAGGTACAGGCTACAATTCATTGCGGGTGACTAGAACCGGTGCCCTATCTCACTGGAAAGGGTTAGCTTATCCAAACACGGCCATGGGTGCCATGCATGCGACTTTACTCGCTAGCTACGGCATTACTGGACCTAAAGAAGTATTTGAAGGAAACAAAGGATTCATGGATTCGATTGCTGGTAAATTTGATATCGACTGGTCGAAAGAAGATTTAAACCGAGTAACCAAAACCATCACCAAACGCTACAATGCTGAAATTCATTCCCAATCTTCTATTGAAGGTTTGTTAGAATTGAAAGACGCAGAAAATATCGCCGCTGATGACATTAAGGAAATTCGCTTGTACACTTTTGACGTAGCCTTCAATATTATCGGGGGTGGCGAGGAAGGTGGCAAAAAGAACATCCAATTCAAAGAGGAAGCAGATCATTCACTACCTTACATGCTAGCTGTCGCCTACTTAGACGGACAAGTCATGCCTGACCAATACGAACCAGCCCGGATTACTAGTTCAGACGTTCAAGGCCTCTTACATAAAGTCCATGTTGAACCAGTTCAAGCATATAGCGACCGTTTCCCAGCAGAAATGGCTTGCCGTATTGAACTAGAAACCAACGACGGCCAAGTATTTGAAATTGAGAAAAATGACTACCACGGCTTCAACACCCACCCTGCCGATTGGGACGTCTTAATGGAAAAATACAAGGGCCTTACAAGTAAAATCGATGCTGACCTAGCAGATAAGATTGCTGCTACCATCAAAGATATCGAAAACGTTGATATCAGCATCTTAACTGACTTACTAGGACAAGTGAAAGTCAAATAAGTACATTATGCCAACTAAAAAAGGCCTAGCTGAGTATACTTACATACTCAGCTAGGCCTTTTACTTTATTCAAAATAGATGAAGGTAGATTAAAGGACGGAGCCTAAATCGGGCTCACACCTTATAGTCGAGCTCGAGGATCTCGCATCCTAAAATCGGACTCGCTTTGGCAGTCAGGTGTTCACTTCAGGAATATTTGCAGCAAGTAAACTTGCTACGGCATATTCCTTCCAGTGCTACCTGCCTAAACGCCAAAGCTCACACCTTAATTATTATTTTGTTCTTTTAATAAGTCACGGATTTCTGTTAATAGTAATTCTTGGCTATCAACAAGTGCTACTTCGTCGTCTTCAACACCATCTTCTTCGAATTGGCTCTTCAATGATGCTACAGCTTTCATGACGAAGAATAATACCAATGCGATAATTAAGAATGTGATCACTGCTTGGATGAAGTTACCTACAGTTAATACAGCTGATCCTAACTGAACTGTGATAGATGTAAAGTCTGTTGACCCCAAAAACAATCCAACAAATGGCATAATAATATCATTTACTAATGAGTTCACGATAGTAGTAAAAGCAGTCGCCATTACAACCCCGATTGCCATATCTAAAACGTTACCTTTAGCGATAAAATCGCGGAATTCTTTTAACATTTTTGTTTCCTCCCCTAAATAAAATATGATTAATAATACATAATTTATTAAACCATATCTCTCATTTTTTGTAAAAAAAATAGCCTAATACCATACAAAAAAGTACAATTTCAAGCTAAATATTTCAATATTGTATTAAAAATGCACGAAATTGATGACCCCTAAACCAACCATCAAACAAGAAACCGCCAAATGCAGCTTCCGGTGCATGAAAATAATGGCGACAAACTCCCGCACCCAATTTAAAATCTGCTCCATCATCGTCGCCTGCGCACCCACACCAGACATCTGGTACAAGCCCTCCATATTGGCGTACAACTGACTGCGGTATAAATGGTAAGACGACGTCACAAAGACCGCTTTCGTCGTTTTCAACTGCTTCACATTCGCCTGCATAATCCCTTTTGCATAAATAAAATTCTCATGGGTATTTCGCGCCTGGTCCTCAAGCAAAATCATCTCAGGCGGCACCCCGTGGTCCACCAAATAATCGGCCATAATCCGCGCCTCGCTCACTTGCGACTCCGCCCCAGTCGACGTGCCGCTCACGATAATCCGCGGCACCGATTGAAATTGGAACTGTTGCCGTTCAATGTAATCCACCGCCATATCCAACCGACTCTCCAAAACACCCGAAGGTTCCCCGTTCTTAGACAGCTGCTCCCCCAAAATCACCACAAAATCCTGCTGGCCTTCATCCTCCAACAAGGTCAATCGCAAGGTCACCACCAAATAATTGACGAAAGCGAGCACGAAATAGGCCATCGCAAACTGGAAGACCCGTACCACTTCCTGGTGAAAAAGGGTCGAGTAGAAGAAACTGGCAACATATTGGAAGACAGTTCCGCCAATCAATACAGCAGCCAATAGTAAACCTACCGTCAACTGCAATTTCGACTTTTCAACCCGGTAGACTTTCAAAGCATAGGAAATCATCCCAACTCCAAAAATCATGGTAAATAAAGGCGCTAATAACCGGACATACCTGTCCAACCAATAAAAGACATGCTGGAAGAAGGGATGGTTGTTAAAAGTCGGATCATTTAAAATTGCGAAAAATAAAATAATAAAGCCCGCTAAAAACAGGAAATTATCCACCAAATTCCTGGGCGCAATCACTAAAATGACGATGCCAACAAGAAAACATGTCAGCGCTATGAGATATGGAATCATAAAGCCTCCTAGATTTCGTGGTAAGCCGCGTACACGTCCCGCTTATTCACGCCCGTTTGCTTAGCCACTTGTTTAATGGCATCCTTTGTCGACAAGTCTTTTTGCCCCATCCACCAGTCCACCTGGTCTTTCAAGGTCATTTCCTCTAAAGCATCCTGCAACATCGTCGCCTCAGTCACTGGCGCATCATTACCCGCAATATAGAAGCAAATTTCCCCTTTAATCGGCCCATTTTGGTCAAAATGCACAGCCAAATCATCCAGGCTGCCTCGGTTAAACTCTTCAAACTTCTTAGTCAACTCCCGGACCACCACCGCAGGCCGGTCAGGACCGAAGGCATCTCGACAATCCTCAAGGGTTTGCACCAAGCGGTAAGGCGATTCATAAAACATCATCGTGTAGGGAAAATTCACCAATCCATCCAAGAAAGCCTTTTTCTCAGACTTCTTACGCGGTAAAAATCCAATAAAAGCAAACTGGTCAGTATCCAAACCTGAAGCCACTAGCCCAGTTAAGGCCGCATTAGCACCCGGCAGCGGCACAACCCGAATCCCTTCTGCAATAGCTGCTTGCGCCAACTCAAATCCCGGATCAGAAATCGCTGGCATCCCTGCATCTGATACCTGAGCTAAACTCTGCCCTTCTTTTAGCATAGCCAAAATTTGTGGTATCCGCGTTTGACTATTATGTTGGTGGTAGGACATTTGCCCCGTCGTCACCTCAAAATGGTTGAGCAACTTCTGCGTATTTCGCGTATCCTCCGCCAAAATCATATCCACCGATTTCAAGGTATTGACCGCACGGAAAGTCATATCCTCCAAATTACCAATCGGCGTCGGCACCAAATACAAGGTCCCAAACCCTTCATTCTCCTGCTTCGTAAATGAATGTTGTACCTGAACCATGCCCTCACTCCTCATCTTTAACTGCTTTTTCTTCCTCCGGCAAAAAGGGTAAACTGCCCTCTAAGCTGTCAGCCACCCGGTCCGCCCACGCACTCGGGGGCCAAACCCACTTGGCCCCCTTATCACTAAGGAAGGCCTCCTTTTGACGCCGGGTCAACTGTTTAAACCGATACTCCGCAGACATGGCCCGCGACTTGGAGGTAAAGGGCTTGCTGTAAACCATATGAACGGGCCGACGCCTAGCTGCCTGAGTATACTTGGCCCCCTTACCTTGGTTATGAACCATTTCCCGACGATCAGGATCAGTCGTATATCCTGTGTATAGCGTATTATCACTGCAAGCTAGCACGTAGAAATAGTGCCATTTTTCTGACTTATTCGCCATAAATTAACTGTCTCATTTCTGGTGTATACTCGTCTGACAAGGTTTGTGTGTAGAAAGGTGGCAAGACCCGCAAACCCTTATCATGGCCATCTTTCATGAATTCTAGCAAAATGGTTTTCGCTTCTTTACCTGGTTTCGGATAGATAAATTGCAGCCGTTTCAAAGTCAAATGGTATTGGTTACCTAAAACAATCAACTCACTCAACCGCTCAGGTCTATGGACAATATATAATTTACCACGGTTACGTAGGACAAACTGAGCCTGCTGGAAAATGTCTTCCGCTGTCATCGCCACTTCATGGCGGGCCAAGGTTTTAGCATCCAATAAATTGACCTTAGATTCATCGTATTTCTTGAAATAAGGCGGATTACAAGTCACGACATCTACAGAATCCTTTTTAAAATGGTCACGAACCGATTTTAAATCCATCTGGTGAACCATAATTTTGTCCGCTAAGTCATTATGTACCATCGATCGCTTGGCCATGTCTGCTACTTGAGGTTGAATTTCAATCCCATGAATCTGGGTTTTATCACTCGTTTTAGCCGACAGTAATAAAGGAATCACCCCGTTACCCGAACAAAAATCAATGACCTGCTTCACACGACTCGAAGACACCTGGGCGAAATGCGCCAATAAAATTGCGTCTACTGAAAAGGAGAAGGTCAGGTCACTTTGAATAATTTCAAGATTTTGCGGAATTAAGGCATCCAACCGTTCGCCTGCTTGTAATAAGGGTGTCTCCATTAGCCTTGATTCCCCTCACCAGCACGCTCACCATACAGAATATCTAAACAGAACATGCACTGTTCGTCATTTCCTCGGCGTTGACCGTAGGAAATATTACAAATATGGAAGCCATCTTCGTAGATATTCATAAGATTTTGACGGGCTTTTGACATCACCTGTGGCGTATCCTCGTCAGCAGGTTCATCTGTTTTCGCAGTATTTTGCGACAAACTATCGTTTAATTCAGTTAGTTCTTGCACCCGTTCACGTAAATAAAAATTTTCCATTTTCAAGTTATGGGAAGAAATCAATAATTTGTCCCACTCCTCGTTGATGGCATCAATTTTTTCAATCATCCCTTGCAAATCACTCTTCAATGCAGTAATTTCTTCTGCTACATGATGTTCATCCACGTTCCCACACCTACTTTCTACTAGTCATCCTATACCTGTTTAGCCAAAGCCTATTTGGCTATCGGATCATTTCAGTCAAAACGCAATATCTACGCTTTTTTCACTCTCCATGATACCACATGATGTGGCTAACCTAAATGAAAACTTCCTTTTCAACTAGCGTCAATTATAGCACACTTGTTCGGTTTTTGATTAGTAATTACGCTAAATCATCTCAAGTAAATAATGTTTTCACTGAAGAGCTAGCAAGTTATACCTAGCCAGCACGATTTATTTTCCTAAACGATTAGTCTAAGCTATGCTAAAATAGGAACAATAATATAGAAAAAATTTTACGCAAGGAACGGAGCACGCTCATGCAAGCATTTACCTTTGACAATATGTTTACCCTAGCTGATACCTACGATGAAACCGAATTATACTATTTCATTGGTAATCGCAAGGTCCCTAGCATGTATAGTAACAACAAAATAGTCCTAGATTTCGTCCCTACAGCCGAAGAATTAGATATTCTAGAAGACAATTTTCTAGATTACGCTTATGACTTAAACCTCGCCTACTACAGCTTCGTACTACCTATGAATCAACCACTAGCGCCAGACCTATTCGCTTCAATCGGTGAAGTGGGCTACGAAATTTCACTAACCAAGTTAATGGTGCTAGATCCCGCTGACTTCAAAACTACAACCAAAGCCAAAGATACTTACGGCGACCGTCTCGTCTTAAAAGAAGTAAATCCTTCTATTGAACAAGATTACATAGACTTCAACCAAGTCTTTGATAAGGCTATTGATGACTCAGGCCAATTTGCAGAACAAAAGTTAAATTATTACCCATGGTTTTTAGCGGAAAATTATACTACTGCGCTAGCTGTCTATATAGATGACAAATTAGTCGCTATTACAGACATCATCCGCCTAGCAAACGCCTATGAAATTGATAATTTCCAAGTTTTAGACGATTACCAGCGTCAAGGAATCGGTTCACTCATCCAACAATGGGTATGTGATAAAGCCCTAGCTGAAGGTAAAATGATTATCCTGTCTGCTGATGCTGACGATACCCCTTATGACATGTATGTAAAACAAGGCTACCAAGACCAGGGTATGCAAATTGGGCTAAATCGAAAAATCGAAGCCCCCATCATCGAAGACATCCAAACCTACCAAGCAGACCCCGTGGCTTATATGTTAGAAAACGCAGGTCCAGATGATTTCGATGACTTTGACGATTTAGATGATTTTGAATAAAAAGTCTAATCACTTCGAGATGAAAGAGTCTCGAACCCGACTATGACTGATGGTGGTCTCACCGCAAGTCGAGGTCTCCAGGAAGACAGGCGTCAACTTCAGAATAGTTTGCGCCACACTTTGTGTGATACGGCACTATTCTTCTAGCTTTCCCTGTCTGAACGCCCTGGATTACATCCTTACTTAAGTCAATGATAGGAAAATCGGAAGACGAAGGCTTCTTGATATATAATAAGAAATCTATCGTCACCCTTTTAAACACATTCGTCACCCAATTTTTAAAACTAGTTGACAACCTACTTTTAACTTGTTAATCTAATTCTTGTATTTTAGAAAGAAAGGACGGATTTCATGACAGTTAAAGCGAAACTACTTGCTTATCTTTTAGACCACCCAGGTCATTTTCACACTGGCCCTGAATTGGCAGACCACTTCCAAGTTACTCGTAATGCCATTTGGAAGGCTGTGAAGCAATTAGAAACGGATGGTTATGAAATTATCCGTCACCCTAAAAATGGTTATGCATTAGAAAACCTAAACCAGGCAATTGACCCTGGTCAGATTACCCATGGCCTACAAAATGTATGGCCAGAATTAAAGGTTTACTACCTAGATTCCACTACGTCAACCAACGATCTTGGTCGTAAGCATGCAGCGGACTATCCAGATCACCCCGCTATTTTTATTTCCAGTGAGCAAACTGCTGGTCGTGGTCGACGTGGTCGTACCTTTTATTCTTCACTTAGCCAAGGCCTTTATTTTTCAATCGTCATGACCCCACCACCGGGTGTGAATAATGACCTTGTTGCGTCCTTGACCATCGCTTCTGCTTCAGCTTATGCGGAAACCTTAACCAGCTATTTACCCGATGATGTTATGATTAAGTGGGTAAATGACTTGTTCTACCATGGTAAAAAGGTTGCTGGTATTCTAACTGAGGCGACTTTTGATATGGAATCTCAAACGATTTCTCATCTGGTGCTTGGGATCGGATCCAATCTGGCAGGTGACTTCGCTAAGGAGAATGCACAAAATCAATCTGTTGCGGGTACGATATTTGGTCCACAATTGCCTAATCACTTTAACCCAAATGACTTAGTTACCAACTTCATTACTAAGTTTAAGGGCTTCTATGATGACCTAGCAAGCTTGGCTTTTCTAGATTATTACCGTGACCATCTATTAGGAAAAGACCAATGGGTAACCTATACGGAAAACCACGAAAGTTATCGCGGGAAAATCCTTGGTGTGACAGATCTTGGTCACCTTTCAATCAAAACATCAGAGGGCAAGGTACGAACCCTTGTATCTGGTGAAGTGTCTTTCTCTAGCAAGCAATTCGCTGACTTATGAGAGACAAAACTTTATCTACAGTAACAACTGGATGTGTGATATTATGTCGCACGTTCAAATTTAAAAGAGTTGGTCAACCTATAATGAAATTGGGTTGACTGAAAAAGGAGAACAATTATGACAAAATCAACTACTTACTACTGGGTGCTCGCTGCACTAATGAGCGTGATTACCTTAATCGCTTCCTATGTTGTCGTACCATTTGGGGTGATTCCATTCACCTTACAAACCATGGCAGTTGTCTTAACTGGTTTGTTGATTCCAAGAAAATATGCGGCTGTAGCTATGTTTTTAAATGCTATTCTTCTATTTATTTTTAAAGGTGCTTTTATTTACTCCCCTTCATTTGGTTTCATTATCGGTTTCATCGTGGCGATGATGTTTGCCAGCCAAAACCCTGGGGCTGAAAACGGCTGGAAAATCTTAACTATTCGTGCGATTGGTATGAACTTGATTATCTTCCTATGTGGTTTAACTTACATGTATTCGGCTTTAAACTACTTATTGGATTCACCAATTTCTTGGATGGACACGTTGATGTCAGGTATGATTATTTTCTTACCAACAGACATCATCAAAAATGTAGTAGCTATTTCTTTAGCTTTAGTATTGAAGAAACGCTTAACCCTATAGAAATGTATTCTCTTTTATACCCTCAATTCATCTTACAAGCCGGGACTTCACAGTCTCGGTTTTTTTAGAATGTTACACAACCTCATAAAATAACCCTCTGAATTTGTAATTGTTTTCACAAAGTTTTCGTTGTATACTCATGTCAGTTGATAGAAACAAGTGCGTTTGCAAGCGTTACAAACCTTTTTTGAACAACGTTTCACGATTTTTGGATATTTCTGCACAAAATGTGTGCTTTTCTATTCCATATATATCGTTATATATTTCACAAATAGTTGGAGGTTAATTTATGAAATTTGTTGCTATTGTTGGTACAAACTCTGACAGATCAACCAATCGTCAGTTGCTGCATTTTATGGCCAATCATTTCGCCCACCAGGCTGAGATTGAAGTGGTAGAAATTAAGGGTGTTCCTGTTTTTACCCAACCTGAAGACAAAGTTGCACCTGAGTCTGTACAAGTGATTTCTCAAAAAATTGCTGAGGCTGATGGCGTCATCATTTCGACGCCTGAATATGACCACTCAATTACAGCCGCTTTGAAGGCTTTGTTAGAATGGATTTCTTATACTGACCAAGCGCTGATGGATAAGGGTGTCATGATTGTTGGTGGGTCTTTAGGAAGTTTGGGAACATCTCGTGCTCAAAGTCACCTACGCCAAATCCTAGATTCCCCTGAATTAAAAGCTCGCGTGATGCCTGGTACTGAATATTATTTATCAAATTCAGGGCAAGCTTTTGATAAGGATGGCCAATTGGTTTACCCAGAAAAAGTCACTCAACTAGAAAACCACTTCACGGAATTTACAGGTTTTGTTGAAATCCTGACTCAGCTTCGTGAACAGGGACAATTGACTAGTCGTCACGATGCAAACTTTTCATGGGAAATTCGATAAGGAGGATACCTCATATGATGAAATTTATTGCTGTTGCCGGTAGTGCCGCTGACAAATCATACAACCGTACTTTACTTGAATTTATGCAAAAGCATTTTGCTAATAAAGTTGAGATTGAAATTCTAGACCTTCGTGAAGTACCTATGTTTGTGGAAACGGAAGATCAGGATAACTTACCTATTATTCAAACCTTTAATAAAAAAATCGTCGCTGCCGACGGTGTGATCCTAGCAACACCTGAACATAACCACTCTGTCCCTTCTGCCCTTAAGAATTTAATTGAACACTTATCCTTTAATTTACATCCACTTGACGGTAAACCAGTCATGTTAGTGGGTGCTTCATATGATATTCAAGGGTCATCTCGTGCCCAGTTACACTTGCGTCAAATGCTTGATACACCTGGGGTAAATGCCATTGTCATGCCTGGATACGAATTCTTATTGGGACGCGCGCACCAAGCCTTTGATGAGGATGGCAACTTGAAGGACGAAAACACTGTACACTTCCTAGAAACTTGTCTTGATCAGTATATTCGTTTTGCCGATGTGACTAGTATCTTAGCCCTACCTGAAGAGATTCGCTTCGAACCTGGTCAATATGAGGTGAAAGCAGTTGGGCATAATGGGCCACTTCCGATTACTGTGTCATTTAGTGATACCCGCATTGATAAGATTGATATTGATTCAAGTAGTGAGACTGAAGGGATTGCGGACTTAGTCTTCACGCGTATTCCAGAACAAATTCTTGAAAACCAGACCTTAAATGTTGACGCGGTTTCAGGTGCTTCTGTCACAAGTCAGAGTGTGATTGACGGCGTTGCGGATGCTGTGCGCTTGGCTGGTGCTGACCCAAACATCTTGAAGAAACGACCAAAAACAGCTAATAAAACTGCTAGCGAAACAATTGAATATGATACAGATATCCTGGTTATCGGTGGGGGTGGTGCTGGTTTAGCCGCTGCTGCAGCAACCCTTCAAACAGGTAAAGATGTGATCTTACTAGAAAAACCCCCATCATTAGGTGGCAATACTGTCCGGGCTGGTGGGCCAATGAACGCCGCTGAACCCGCATGGCAAGCAACTTTCAAAGCCAACCCTGGTGAAGCCCATACCCTAGCTGAAGTTGCAGCGATTGATGTGGCAGCCATTGATCCTGAATACTTAGACGACTTTCTGGAATTGCGTGACCAAATCAATGACTACCTAAACCGCACTGAAAATGGGGAAGACTACCTATTCGATTCAGTCCTACTACACCGTATTCAAACTTATTTAGGCGGTAAACGTAGTGACTTGAACGGGCAAGAAATTCACGGCGACTATGCCCTAGTGAAACAATTGACGGACAATGCTTTAGGCGCAGTTGAATGGCTAGCTGAAATTGGTGTGCCGTTTGATACAACAGACGTAAGTATGCCAGTTGGTGCCTTATGGCGACGCGGTCACAAACCTGAAGGTCACGAAGGTTTTGCCTTCATCTCTGTCTTAAAACCTTATGTTGAGGAAAATGGCGGCCTAATTCTAACTGAAACACCTGCTAAAGAATTATTAGTAGAAGAGGGCAAAATTACTGGGGCGATTGCCCGAAATACTAACGGCGACAAGGTCATTATTCACGCCAAAGCAACCATTATTACTTCTGGTGGTTTCGGTGCCAATACGAAGATGCTTCAAAAATACAATACCTACTGGACTGAAATTGCAGATGACATTAAAACCTCAAACTCACCTGCTATTACTGGTGACGGTATCCTATTGGGTGAAGCAGTTGGTGCTGAATTAGTGGGCATGGGCTTCTCACAATTAATGCCGACCTCTGACCCAGATACCGGTGCCCTATTCTCAGGTTTGCAAGTACCGCCGGCAAACTTTGTGATGGTGGATACAAATGGTAAACGTTTTGTCAATGAGGTGGGTAGCCGTGACGAATTGGCACAGGCGGCTATCAATGTCGGAGGCTTCTTCTATTTGATTGCTGACGATAAGATCAAGGAGACAGCTTATAATACCAACCAGGAAAAACTGGACCAACAAGTTGCAGCGGGGACCCTTTTCCGAGACGATACAATTGAAGGATTGGCTAGTCAAATCGGCATCGACCCAGCTGTATTAGCGGATACTGTAGCTAAATATAATAGCTATGTGGATGCAGGTGAAGACCCTGAATTCCATAAATCAGCCTTCGACTTGAAAGTGGTAAAAGCCCCGTTCTACGCAACACCGCGTAAACCGGCCGTTCACCACACAATGGGAGGCTTGAAAATTGACCCAGAAACGCGCGTGATCAACACTGACGGCCAAGTGATTCCAGGATTATTCGCTGCTGGTGAAGTTGCTGGTGGGATTCACGCTGGTAACCGTCTAGGTGGTAATGCCTTAGCTGACATCTTTACCTTCGGACGGATTGCAGCCATCACTGCCATAGCCGAAATTGACTAAGTATAAGTTATGAAAATCAATAAAATAAGAAAAGCACGTTACTTCAAAGAGCAGCGTGCTTTTTGCTTAGCGTTTATCTATCAAATATTGCTTTAATACAAAATCCAATATACATCCGGTTATGACCGATAAGGTTAGGAAATAGAACCGATAGGTTAGCAACACTGAAGTTGAATCTTAGAATAATTGCTCTTTAAATGTCCTTAGTGATGAGGAATTAACTATCTTAATTATCCACGTTCTCATCTGGTACTGTTGTGACATGTTCATCCTGATACGGTGTATTTATATAATCTTGTATCTCTTCAACGGTGATATTCTCACTATTGATATCTTCGATTTCACTATTGTAAATTTGCCCTTCAAAGAAATGGAAGGCTGGTACAGTGTCAATACCATAGTCCTCAGTAAATGTTGTAGTTGCTCGGTCGCTAGCATTAGTTAAATCTAAATAATAAATGACACCTTCAATATCAGCTGAAGATGGGTTTTCAAAGATGGAGGAGACTTCTTCAAGTTTAGTGGCAAAAGTCTGTGCATCCGCCGAATCCTCTGCACCAACAAATAGGTAAAAAGCATCGCCATTATTGATTTTGTTTATAATCTCTTCTGCAGTAATAGCTGTAAAGTTTTGTACCGTACTCTGGTATGATGCTTGCCCTTTCTCTGAACTGGTTTCTTGTGCCACATTGGAGTAGTTTGCCGAATCACTAGTCACTTCTTCCTCATTCGTTTGATTAGCGCAAGCAAACAAAAGCACACTTAAACTAGATAGTAATAAAATCTTCTTCATAATAATTCCACCCAAATCTAACGCATCACAGTACGAATATTTTATGCACAAATTATACCATTAAAGTTATTTTTTTGAATCACTACACATGAACCCTACTCATTCTATTTCTGAAAGACCATGTAGTCTGTGACTGTGCATCCCACAGCGAATAGAAGGACACCACCCCATTCCCTGTAAGCAAGGAACGGATTAAAGAGATAGATAGCAAAACATAATAAAAATACACCTAGTAATAGGGCAATATAAGTCCACCAATTCTTCACCTGAAGTCGAATTTCCTGTATCCCGTAAACCAATACTAAAATACCAAATACACCACTTGCTAACATCGCCATAAACTCCACTATTATACCCCTCTCTGTGAGTAAGAATGCTTATATCATCAACGAATTGTTAAAAGCATTGATATGTATCTACACAAAAAAGACCAGTAACAATAGTCGTTACAGATCTTCCATAATCTTATTTGCGCATAGAACTGCTTTTATCTCCTATCAGTCCATCAAATGGTAGATATGTAAACTCTTGTTGTTAGTCTTCATTCTACCGAAATTTTGGTGGTCTTCTAAAAATTGTTATATATAACAATTATGCGTAGTTTGTGATATATGCATCTAGTTCATCCTGATGCATTTTAGCGAATGGTTCGTCGAATAATTCGAAAACTTGAATCGCATTTTGGCATTTACTTACCCCTTCATCAAACTGACCCTCAACAATCGCCACAATCCCTTTTAGGAATAAGAGACGGTTTTTAAAGTAATACGCATTTGTGCTCAATTGTGGCTCAATTTCTGCCATAATATCATTCACTTCGTCAGTCTCCTCCGACCGTAATCGATCGAAACAGACATTGATTAAGATGCTCAGTATGTGCACCTTCAAGGGATTGCTTTCTTGTATTGTAGGCAATTTCGCAATCATATCTGCTACTAATACGTCTTGCAATGACTGCGTCAATCCTCGAAGGGAATTCCCTAGCAAAATAACCTCGTAACTCGTCCAAATGGAACATTTCAAGATGTATTCACTGATTAAATGCTTGTCTGCTTCAGGAATTTCCACCTCAGTTAAATCATTCAATAAGAGTTTCGTCATTATAGCATTGTATTTAAATAAGATTTGGTTGGTTTCACCATACAAGTTTTCTTGTGTTTGCGCGATTGCGTTCAAGGCGTCAATATCAGCTTTTTTATAAGCGTTATCAATTTCTTCGATGTAGAATTTATAAGGACTATTGTATTCCTCAATTGCCGTCATAAACTCAGCAAAGGAGATGCCCAGGTTATGGACTAGATTGACTAAGTGATGAATTGTAATACTTGTTTCACCACGTTCAAACTTTGAGAGTTGGGAGTAGGAAATCTCCCCCGTGGTTGTGACATCCATAAGTGTCAAACCGCGCTCTCTTCTTAGATCTCTGTAGCTTATTCCAATATTCATTCTGTTGCTCCTTTTGTTATATATGACAAAAAATGAATTTCCCCCTATAATTCTGTTATATTTTAACAAAAAGGAGACGAAATCATGAAACAAAAAATCTTATCTTTACTAACTACGATTGCAATTTTCGGTATCATTGGCGTTCTTTAAACATTTCGGTCTACTTTTTCCAGTAGGCTAATACCATATATTCCATTGCGGACTGTACACTCACATTCGATTGAATCATCCTCTGTGCTTGCCCTACTAAATGTAGGGCTTTTGTCGCTTCTGCTACTGTTATTTTATTGACCATCCCTTGGTATTTACCAAAGTCATTAGGGAAGACCAATTGCGCTTGATTGTCTTGTCCCTGATCTACATGTAGAAGTAAATATAATAAATCATGGAAATGAAAGGCCACCAGATTTAGGGCCTGAATCATATCCATCCTACCCTTAGGGCCCTTCATCCAGTCTGACGCTACCATTGTTAGACCACGAGGGTCCTTTTTCACGATTAAATCCACCCACTGCAAGGACCAGTTGAGTCGTTGCTGGAAATCTTCATTCTCTGCCAACACCGTCGCTTCACCCACATCATTGGTTAAAGCCGTCAGAGTTGTCGCCATACTGGGCTTAATCCCCGCTTCCTCAAATAAGGCTTGTAGGTCCACCTGGTTTAATTGGGGAAAATGAATCATCTGGCAGCGGGAGACAATCGTCGACAAGATCGCGTCCCTATTATTGGTTAGAAGGAAAATAAAGACATTTTCATGCGGTTCCTCGATAAACTTCAACAAAGAGTTGGCTGCATTGACGGTCATTTTCTCTGCTTCATGAATGATAAAAATTTGATTGTCCCCTTCAAGTGAAGACATAGACAACCGTTCTTTTAAATCTCTCGTCTGGTCAATTTTAATGGTATTCCCGTCCGGTTGAATATGGAAAACATCCGGATAATCAGCAGACAGAATCCGACGACAATGGTTACAAGTACCACAAGGAGCCCCTTGGTCATCAGGATTTAAGCAATTCAAATAAGCTGCTAAATAAAGTGCCATGTCTTCTTGACCAGCGCCGACCATCCCTTCAAAAATATAAGCATGACCAAGACGGTTATTGACGAGGACCCGGTCCATCATAGCGGTCAAATCCGCTTGCTTCTTGGCGATATCAAAATGTTCGTGTGCCATTGATGGACTCCTTTCCATTGCTTTAAGGCGCTTTAATGATTTGGATGACTAGCTCTATTAACGAAATAAAGTTGGGAAATGGCTTTCTAAAATAGCCAAGGCATCCCGCTGCATACTTTCAGGGTCTTGGGTGGCATCAATGACTTGAATCCGTTCTGGAAAACGGTCTTTCAAGACGCCATACCCTTTATGGACCCGTTGGTGGAAGTCTATGGCTTCAACGTCCAAACGGTTTTGTTCAGCCTGACTGCGGTTGGCTTGAATCCGGCGAATCCCCTCTTCAGCCGTAATATCTAAATACAAGGTCAAGTCGGGTTGGCGACCATCCGTTGCGAATTGATTGATGGCAATAATCCCCTCTACACCAATTTCACGACCGTAGCCTTGGTAGGCAATTGACGAGTCGACGAACCGGTCACATAAGACCATGTGCCCAGCTTCAAGTGCAGGCAGTACGGTATGGACTAAATGTTGACGACGGCTAGCTGCGTATAAAAGGGCTTCAGCTTTAGGATCTAGAGCCACGTTTTCCGGGCTTAAAATCACTTCTCTGATATCTTCCGCAATCGGGTCACCACCTGGCTCGCGGGTCAGCTTTAAAGGTACAGCTAACTTGTCTTCAAGCTTTTGTGTCAGTCCCTGAATAAGGGTTGTTTTGCCTGCGCCATCGGGTCCTTCAACAGTAATAAATTTCCCAGAAAATTTTTGTGTATCCATAAGGTCTCCTTAAAATCTGTTATAGACTAGTTAATCGATATCACGGCGGCCTTCAAGGGCACGCAATAGGGTCATCTCATCCGCATATTCAATATCACTCCCGACAGATAAACCATAGGCAATCCGCGATACTTGAATGCCTGCAGGTTTAATCAAACGAGACAGGTAGGTTGCGGTCGCTTCCCCTTCAGCTGTTGCATTGGTCGCCACAATCACTTCCTTGACCTGGTCATCTTGCAGACGGGTCAATAGGGGCTGGATATTCAAATCTTCCGGCCCAGTGCCTTCCATTGGGGATAACACCCCGTGCAAGACATGGTAGAGGCCGTGATACTCACGCATCCGTTCCATAGATACCACATCACGCACCTGCTCCACCACTAGAATCCGTGACCGGTCCCGGTTTTCATCCGCACAGATTTCGCAAGGATCAGACTGGGTAATATTCCCGCAAACTGAGCAATACCGCAACTCACGCTTTGCATCCACCAAGGAAGACGCAAATTGCAGCACATCCGCCTCAGGCATGTCCAAGACAAAGAAGGCCAACCTAGACGCCGTCTTCGCGCCAATCCCTGGCAACTTACTAAAAGAATCGATTAACTTAGCGATTGGTTCTGGATACTGCATTCTCTACACCCCTGCATCTAACTTTCCTAACATTGTTTCAATCATTCTTGGCAAAAAGGTCACGCACTGGCTAATAAAAGGCAGGATTAGCACAAGTGGTGCTCACATCCTGTCAAAAAAATACCATGCGTAGTCCCGCTACCCATGGTATAAATGGTCCATCATTATCAACCATATTCTTTGCCTTGATTATAGTCCTGGGATACCTTTAGTGTATTTGCCCATAACGTTTGCAGTTTCAGCGTCTACTTTTTCAAGTCCGTTGTTCACTGCTTCAATCAATAAATCTTGCAACATATCAACGTCTTCTGGATCAACTGCATCCGGTTTGATGTTGATTGCTTTCACACGGCGGTCACCTGTTACCGTCACGTTCACCATACCTGATGGTTCAGTCCCTTGAAACTCTTTTGTTTCAATATTCTTTTGTTCTGACTCCATCTCTTGTTGCATCTTTTGCATTTTACGCATCATTTGTTGCATATTTGCCATTCCGCCTGCCATTTTATCGTCTCCTTTTAGCTTTTCATACTTTTTAAATTACATATTCATTGTCATTTTGACATCAAGCCCCATGACCTAATCATCTATTATTGTAACATTATCCTTACCAAATAGTGAAGTTGCTTGATCGACTTGCTCTTGACGCGAACGAGATTCTTCTTCGTTTAGGCCGTTCTCATCTAGACCATCATCCACCACTTCATCTTCCTGAGTAAAGGCCTCAGCGTCTGTCGCCGACCCTTTAGTAGCCACTGCATCGTTCCCAACCAAGTCACTCAATTCGCCATTTTTCATAGCCTGAACATAACTTTGACGGGCAGACTGCCACTGGTCACTCGTTAGATAATACATCTTCGTTGGGTGACCTAGTTGATTAGATAGAATCCGCTCAATTTCTTGACGGGTCTCCGTATCGTCATCCACCTTCTTGCACAGAATTTCATAATCAAACCGCACTACGAATGCATTTGGTGAAGCCGCCGCCGGGAAAGTTGCCTTCAATAAGGCCGCTTGCATACTTGGCAGACTCTCAATCAGCCCATCCCATAAATTGGCGATATCATTCAAATCTTTCTTAGTCGCTTGATTTAACACTTGGAAGACCTTCGTCAGATTTGGCGTAAAGGCCGTCGCATTCCCTGACCGCTTAGCCGGCTTACTTGGCGCAGGTTTAGCTGGCTCTCCGCCCCCATTTTGGACCTGTGCCGTTAAATTCGCCACTTGTTCTTGCAATTCAGCTAACGCTTGACTCACTTGCGTTGGCAAGACATGGTCACCTTCTTGGTTAGCCACCACTTGTTGGTTACCACTTTGACCAACAGCCGACTGACTACCGATTTGGCTAGCTACCTGAACCGTTGCCACCTCTAGATAGATCGTTGGTTGCAATGAAAAACGAATCTCTGCCTGCGTTTCTCGGAAAACTTTCATCATCTTATACAAGACATTCACATCAATCGTTTTCGCTAGACTATAAAAGGCTTCGTCATAACGTTGGGTCAACTCTTCAATCTCAGCCGTATCCGCCTTGGTTTCCTTGGCAATCATTAAATCACGCACAAAAACCAACTGCTCTTCCACAAAACGCGCCGCATCTTGACCACCAGCCAATAAAGCATGTAAGTGGTCTAATGCTGCCGTCACTTGCCCATTAGCTAGGGCCTCCGTATATTGAACCAACTGCTCTTCAGACAAGGCCCCCGTCACCAACCGACTCGTTTCAAGTGATAAAGTCCCATCGGAAAAGGAAATCACTTGGTCTAACAAGGATAAGGCATCTCGCATCCCACCGTTTGCTGCCCGAGCAATTACAGTAAGGGCGCCATTCTCATATTCAATACCGTCCTGGTCCAAGATAAATGCCATCCGGTCCTCAATCGCCTGACGTGAAATACGTTTAAAGTCAAAACGTTGGGTTCTTGAAATAATCGTTGCAGGTATCTTATGCGGCTCAGTCGTTGCTAAAATAAAAATGACATTAGCTGGTGGTTCTTCTAAGGTTTTTAATAAAGCATTGAAAGCACCCGTTGAAAGCATGTGGACCTCATCAATGATATAGACCTTATATTGCGCTTCCGTTGGTGCATAGCGAACTTTATCACGGATGTCACGAATCTCTTCAACACCATTATTTGAAGCCGCATCAATTTCAATCACGTCAGGTAGCGTACCATCAGTAATTGCTCGGCAAATTTCACATTCATTACATGGTTCCCCATCCACCTGGTTTGGACAGTTGATCGCTTTCGATAGAATTTTAGCCGCACTCGTCTTACCAGTCCCTCTAGGACCCGTAAACAAGTAAGCGTGACTCGTTTTGCCAGTTCGAATGGCATTTTGCAGCGTACGCGCAACAGCCTCTTGGCCAACAATATCTCCAAATGTCTGCGGCCGCCAAACGCGGTATAATGCTTGGTAACTCATCGCTGCCTCCTTAAACTTGCTACATTTAATCATCTCGAACATTATAACATGAAACTATAGTAAGGCAATTAATGCAGGGTTATCTTAATCTTAAAAATAGTCTATAAAAACTTATCAGAAAATTGAAAATACCGCCATTTTCCCGTTACTATTCCCTTCATATCATGTATAATGGGGGACGTTACAATAAATTCTTCCCGATAGGGTTTGCTTAGGCAAAAATTCCTTGTAACCATAAAATTTATATTTTGGGGGAAACAACATGAATAAACGACTATTTACTTCTGAATCAGTCACAGAAGGACATCCAGATAAGGTTGCTGACCAAATTTCTGATGCCATTCTAGACGCGATTCTTGCACAAGACCCACAAGCTCGAGTTGCTTGCGAAACTGCCGTAAATACAGGACTTGTCCTAGTATTTGGTGAGGTAACAACTAGCGCATATGTGGATATCCAAAAAATCGTTCGCAATACCGTTCGTGAAATTGGTTATCGTGATGGAAAATTCGGATTTGACGCTGACTCCATCGCCGTATTGGTTTCACTAGATGAACAATCACCTGACATCGCACAAGGTGTAGATGATGCCATTGAAACCCGGGAAACGGGCGAAGTGGACAACAAGCTGATTGGTGCCGGTGACCAAGGGATTATGTTTGGTTATGCTACGGACGAGACACCAGAGTTAATGCCAATGCCAATTGCTTTAAGTCACCGCCTATCTCGTCGACTAGCTGAAGTCCGTAAAAGTGGTGAATTAAACTACTTAGGTCCAGATGGTAAGACTCAGGTAACCATCGAATATGATGACAACAACCAACCACAACGCATTGATACCATCGTCATTTCAACACAACATACTGAAGGTATTGAACTAGACCAAATCCGCCAAGACGTGATCAAACACGTTGTTGAGCCAACTATGCCTGAAAACTGGTTAGATGAAAACACGCGTTACTTCATCAACCCAACTGGTAAGTTTGTATCCGGTGGTCCTGAAGCCGATTCAGGTTTAACTGGTCGTAAAATTATCGTCGACACTTATGGTGGATCTGCTCACCACGGTGGTGGGGCCTTCTCAGGTAAAGACGCTACTAAAGTTGACCGGTCTGCTTCATATGCGGCTCGCTATATTGCTAAAAACTTGGTTGCAGCTGGCCTATCGCGTAAAGTTGAAATCCAATTAGCCTATGCTATTGGGGTTGCAGAACCTGTATCTATTGCGATTGACACCTTTGGTACAAGTGACTTATCTGAAAATGAATTAGTCGGCCTTGTGCGCGACAACTTTGACTTAACCCCAAATGGGATTATCGATATGTTATCACTACGTCAACCAATCTTCAGTAAAACTGCTGCTTACGGCCATTTTGGTCGTGATGACCAAGACTTTGCTTGGGAAAAAACAGATAAAGTAGACATTTTGAAGAAATAAGCATTCTTGAATAAATAACACAAACAAACCCCAGTAAGGCGCCTCATCGAGGCTGCTTACTGGGGTTTTCTGTGTCTATTTGTAGTTATCTTTACATGCAAAGATGCGGTTCATTTAAAAATTCATCCGTTGAGCCAAGGCTTCAACAGCGTACATGTTTTGCACGAGGACATTCTTTTTGCCTAGTTTTAAAACAGCAGTTGAAAGGGCTAGTGAAATCAACAATACCAGACCTTTAGGCAGCATAACAATCAGGGCAGACACCGATTTTATAACCGCCACCTCCACTGTGTCACTTCGTAGGAAAAAGGCTTGCAAGAACAAGAGTATCCCGAGTGGCACAAGGGCTTCCTGACGATTTCGGACCACCTTAACTGGTTTATTGGATAAAATGGTCAACTTGCTGACCAAATCGCGGGCTTTAATCTCTTGGACAAACCCAATAACAATATTCAATATAATGATGGCAATAACGGCCATATTAGAATATGCGCCAACCAGTAACAATAAGAAGGCCTACAGGAAGTTTAATGCATTAAATAGGGTAAAAACATTCTCTTTAATAATTTCAGCCGTCGTCTTCTGGGTAGAATGACTGGTTTGATTAACCTGACCTTCAACCACTTTGGCTTGGTCTTCTTCATCCGTTAGACCTTGGTGTTGATTATTCCTCATTAATTCACATCCTCCATTTTCCATCCCTCGTTTTTGTTGCTCTTTTATTTTCCTCATAAAAGTACATTATAAGCCAGATGAATATGCATAAACTTAAAGATTAACTTAGCTTCCCCTTAAGAAAAAAAGGTTGTCGGGGAAAACGTAGTGGAGAACAAAAAACTCCTCCATCTTTCGATAAAGGAGTTTTTCCATATATGCCGGCTAAAGGACTTGAACCCTCGACCCTCTGATTACAAATCAGATGCTCTACCAACTGAGCTAAGCCGGCAAATATTTTTTATTCAAAATGAATATGACCCGTGTAGGATTCGAACCTACGACCCACTGATTAAAAGTCAGTTGCTCTACCGACTGAGCTAACGAGTCATGGTGGAGAATGAGGGGCTCGAACCCCCGACATCCTGCTTGTAAGGCAGACGCTCTCCCAGCTGAGCTAATTCTCCGTAAATATTTCAATTGGTTATCTGTCAAAGACAACTATTAAATAATACCATCTGATTTAGACACTGTCAACACAATTTCCATAAAAATTTTATTTTTCGTCATTTTTTAGCACATCGGCAGAAAAAATACGTATATAAAACATATGGAGGTTGAAAATGATATTGTTTTTCTATTATACCATTTTATTGGCTCTTTTTGCTAGTCTTGCTTCGTTTTTTATGGTGGTCGGTTCAAGAACAGTCCTTGGACAATCCTTTATGCACGGTCGTTCCAAATGCGACAATTGCCAAGTCACGCTTTCACCCTTAGCCTTGATACCAATTATCGGTTACGGACTATCAGCAGGTAAATGCCAGACTTGCCGCCAATCAATACCTTTTATTTATCCATTCTGTGAAGGATTTTTCGCTATATTTTCTTTCTTGTTTTTTCTGAACCACCCGACTGAAACGGCTATTCTTCTCTGCATGATTTTCGCTATCCTACTCATTATGACCAGTGCCGATCTGGCTTTACAAATCATACCAGACCGATTTCAAGTCATATTATTATTAGTTGTTATTTATTATCTTTACCGAAACCCGAACCTAGCGCTCTTAAGCCATGTTACCTTTTCCCTGCTGGTCTTCGCCACTTTAATCACCTGCAATTATCTGCTTCATCAAGGTATAGGTGGTGGTGATATTAAAACACTGGCAGTCTTAGCCCTAATGCTCGGTCCCTTAACCTTCTCATATCTTCTGTTGATTGCCAGTGGTCTAGCCCTCTGCCACATCTGTTATGTGAAAATAAAAAATGTAAACCTACCGACTGGTCTGCCATTTATCCCTTACTTATTCTTTGCCTATCCCATCATCTTCTATATACTGTAATTAGTAAAGTATAGAATGTGAGGGAGAGAATTTGCAAATTCAACACACTTTCATCCAAGGTAAATATGACCAGCCAGCTTTATGCGAGGACGCTCTTTTTACAAACGACCACTTCATCGCTGTTATAGACGGGGTAACATCCAAGTCGAACTTTACCCATAAAGGCATGAAAACTGGCAAAATAGCGTCCAACATCATCCATGATTTCTTAACCACATTAGATCCACAAGCACCTATCGAAACGGTTATTTCAGGTGTTAACCAAGCTTTTGTGGACAAGTTTTATACACACGTGGATTTCCCGCTAGACCGAATCAAACATGGTCCACAAGCTGCTATGGCTTTGTATTCTGATTTCTACAAGTGTATCTACCTAATTGGGGATTGCCAAGCTAGTGTAAACGGGCAATTATATACCCAACCAAAGGTCTCTGATGATATTTTAAGCGCCTTCCGGTCACTCATCTTGCATATCAACCCTAACCACCACCAAGAGGCCAGAGACGCCATTATGCCCTATTTAATTTCCTCAAACGCATTTGCCAACAAGGCTGATACACGGTTTGGTTATTCGGTTTTAAACGGACAAGAGATTCCAAGCAGCTTAATCACAACTATACCTGTTCAAGCTGGGGATGAAATAGTCCTAACATCAGATGGTTATCCAGATATTCGACCAACTTTTGAAGAAACTGAAGCTTACCTGCAAGCAATTATCCACAATGATCCGTATTTAATTGATCAATTTATTTCCACAAAAGGCCTCAACCCTGACCAAGTCAGCTTTGATGATCGGTCTTATATTGCCTTCAAAGTGACGGCCCGGTCGTAAATTTCAAAATTTTTCTCTCCATAAAACACAAAATCCCTAGACCAATTTGGCCTAGGGATTTTTTCTCGTCTGAATATTCATTTGTGGTTTCTACAATGGTGAATTAGTTTTCTTGAATACTTGAGTAGTCAATTTGGCTAATATCAGCATCTTCATCTACTTCTTCGCCGTAGATTAGTTGTTGTGTGTCACCGATTTTTTTCGGTTCCATTTCACGGTAACGAGCCATACCTGTACCTGCAGGGATAATCTTACCGATAATAACGTTCTCCTTCAATCCAAGTAAGTGGTCTTCTTTACCACGGATAGCCGCGTCAGTTAAGACTTTAGTTGTTTCTTGGAATGAGGCTGCAGATAGGAAACTGTTAGTTTCTAAGGCAGCTTTAGTGATACCTAATAATACTGGGCGCGCTGTTGCAGGTAGTTCACCTGAACGGATTGCTTGCGTATTGGCATCTGTAAAGTCTGCAGTATCCATTAACTTACCTGGTAACAAGTCTGTTGAACCTGGGTCAAGGACACGTACTTTACGTAGCATTTGACGAACCATAACCTCCACGTGTTTATCATTGATGTCTACCCCTTGAGAGCGGTATACACGTTGAACTTCATCTAACATGTATGTTTCAACAGTCAGTGTGTTTGTTACACGTAGTAAGTCTTTAGGATCGATTGAACCTTCTGTTAATTGTTGTCCGCGGTGAACAGTATCGCCTTCAGCAACGTTCATACGCGCTGTGTAAGGTACTTTATACTCACGAGAGTCTGTCATACCTTTAACAAATACTGTCTTCGTACGGCTTGCTTCGTCTTCTTCGATTGCTTCGATTTCTCCAGCAACTTCAGTAATCACGGCACGACCTTTTGGATGACGTGCTTCAACAATCTCTTGGATACGAGGAAGACCTTGAGTGATGTCATCACCGGCAACCCCACCAGTATGGAATGTACGCATTGTTAACTGTGTACCTGGCTCACCGATAGATTGTGCAGCAATTGTACCAACTGCTTCCCCTACTTCTACCTCTTGGTTAGTAGATAGGTCGCGTCCGTAACAATGTTTACATACACCGTGACGAGTGTTACATGTGAAGGCTGAACGAATCGTTACTTGCTCAATACCAGCTTCAACGATGCGACGAGCAGTTTGTTCGTCGATTAATTCGTTGTGGTGCGCAATGATTTCGCCAGTTTCTGGATGACGTACTTCTTTTTGTAAATAACGGCCAGTCAAACGTTCTTCAAGTGTTTCAATCACTTCGTTACCATTCTTGATTGCTTCAATCGCTAAACCACGGTCAGTGCCACAGTCTGCTTCACGAATGATGACATCTTGGGCAACGTCAACAAGACGACGAGTCAAGTAACCTGAATCGGCTGTCTTAAGGGCCGTATCGGTCATACCTTTACGGGCACCGTGGGTCGAGATAAACATTTCTTGTACGGTCAAACCTTCACGGAAGTTAGACAAGATAGGTAACTCGATGATCTTACCGTTAGGTCCAGCCATCAAACCACGCATACCAGCAAGTTGGGTAAAGTTAGAGATGTTACCACGGGCACCTGAATCGGACATGATGAAGAATGGGTTATCTTGATCAAGTGAGTTCATTAGGGCGATTTGGATTTCATCTTTTACTTTGTTCCAAGTATCGATAACTTGGTCATAACGTTCGTCGTCTGTAATCAAACCACGACGGTATTGTTTTGTAATCTTGTCAACACGGTCATGTCCTTTTTGGATAGACGCCGCTTTTGATTCTAGGTTTGTAATATCTGCCACACCTACGGTAATACCTGAACGTGTAGAGTATTTGAAACCTAAGTCTTTCATTTTATCCAAGATAATTGAAGTTTCAGTAATCTTAGATACTTTAAATACTTGTGCGATGATACGCGCTAAGTATTTTTTCTTGAATGGTGAAACCATATCTTGACGACTGATGAACTCTTTTACGTCTGTACCTGGTTCCATGATGAACTTGTCAGATAGAGATGATTCTAAGTTTTCAGTTGTTGGTTCGTTGATGTACGGGAACTCTTCAGGCATTACCTCGTTAAAGAATAATTTACCGATAGTTGTCACCATCAATTTACCTTTTTGGTTTTCAGTCCAAGGTTTTTTAGGTAGTGCATCTGTTGGGAATGCAACTCGTGTATGTAATTGCACATAACCGTTAGTGTAGGCGATATGCGCTTCATTAATAGAAGACATTAACATACCTTCACCCATTACTTCAGGTTCTTCCATTGTTAGGTAGTAGTTACCTAAGACCATATCTTGAGACGGTGTAACAACTGGTTGACCATCTTTAGGGTTCAAGATATGCGTAGCAGCTAGCATTAATAAACGTGCCTCTGCTTGCGCTTCTTCACCTAATGGTAAATGGACGGCCATTTGGTCACCATCAAAGTCGGCATTGTAGGCTTCACACACAAGGGGGTGAAGACGGATTGCTTTACCTTCAACCAATACCGGTTCAAAGGCTTGGATACCTAAACGGTGTAAGGTAGGTGCGCGGTTCAATAGAACTGGATGTTCACGAATGATTTCGCCTAAAACGTCCCAAACATCTTCATCTTGGTGTTCGATTTTACGTTTTGCATGTTTCACGTTGATTGCCATATCGCGGGCAACTAATTCACGCATTAAGAATGGTTTGAATAATTCAAGGGCCATTTCTTTTGGTAAGCCAGCTTGGTACATCTTCAACGAAGGACCAACAACGATTACTGAACGACCAGAGTAGTCAACACGTTTTCCAAGTAAGTTTTGACGGAAACGTCCTTGCTTCCCTTTAAGCATGTGTGACAATGATTTCAATGGACGGTTACCTGGACCAGTAACTGGACGACCACGACGACCGTTATCGAATAAAGCATCAACCGCTTCTTGTAACATACGTTTTTCATTTTGCACGATAATATTTGGTGCATTTAAGTCTAATAGACGTTTCAAACGGTTGTTACGGTTGATTACACGACGGTACAAGTCGTTCAAGTCAGACGTAGCGAAACGGCCACCATCTAATTGAACCATTGGGCGTAATTCTGGTGGGATAACTGGAATAACATCCATTACCATCCACGCAGGATCGTTACCTGATTTACGGAAAGCATCTAAAACGTCTAAACGACGAATTGCACGAGTACGTTTTTGACCTTTAGCTGTTTTCAATTCTTCTTTTAATTCAACAACTTCGCTATCAATTTGAACTTGTGATAACAAGGTCTTGATGGCGTCAGCACCCATTGCTGCTTTAAAACCTTCGCCGTACTCGCGTTTGTTATCGCGGTACTCTTTTTCAGATAACAATTGTTTGTAATCTAATGGCGTATCACCAGCATCTGTTACAACGTAAGATGCGAAGTAGATAACTTCTTCAAGCGAACGTGGGCTCATGTCTAACATCAAGCCCATACGAGATGGGATACCTTTGAAGTACCAAATATGTGTTACAGGTGTCGCTAATTCAATGTGACCCATACGTTCACGACGTACTTTAGAACGTGTAACTTCAACGCCACAACGGTCACAGACAACACCAGCATAGCGAATGCCCTTGTATTTACCACAAGAACATTCCCAGTCTTTAGAAGGTCCAAAGATTCTTTCATCGAATAGACCTTCTTTTTCTGATTTAAGTGTACGGTAGTTGATGGTTTCGGGTTTCTTAACCTCACCGTAAGACCATGATCTGATCTTGTCTGGTGAAGCTAACCCGATACGCATGCTTTCAAATCTATTTACATCTACCAAGGGGCCAACCTCCCTTATCTAATTTGCCCAAATTATTCGTTTACTTGTTTTTGTGCAGTGATTTCACTTGCTTGTGATTCAACAGTTGCATCTGCATCAACTGCATTTTCTTTGTTTTCTTGATCTTTTTTAGGGAAGCCCGGTGTTACTTCATCCATGTCACGTAAATCTACTGCTTTCTTGTCAGAGTCTAATACTTCAATGTCTAGACCTAACGATTGCAACTCTTTAACTAATACACGGAATGATTCAGGTACACCTGGTTTTGGAATTGGTTCACCTTTTACAATAGCTTCGTATGTTTGTACACGTCCTACAACGTCATCTGACTTGTAAGTCAAGATTTCTTGTAATGTGTATGCCGCACCGTATGCTTCTAGTGCCCAAACCTCCATCTCACCGAAACGTTGTCCACCAAATTGTGCTTTACCACCCAAAGGTTGTTGTGTAACAAGTGAGTAAGGGCCTGTTGAACGCGCATGTAATTTGTCGTCGACCATGTGAGACAATTTCAAGTAGTACATTACCCCTACAGAAACGCGGTTGTCGAATGGTTCACCTGTACGACCATCGTAAAGAACAGTTTTAGCGTCGCTTGCCATACCTGCTTCTTTGATTGTTTCCCATACGTCTTCTTCGTTGGCGCCGTCAAATACTGGTGTTGCAATGTGGATGCCCATTTCGCGTGCAGCCATACCTAAATGCAACTCTAATACTTGTCCGATGTTCATACGAGAAGGTACCCCTAGAGGGTTCAACATGATATCAACTGGTGTTCCGTCAGGCATGTAAGGCATGTCTTCTTGAGGTAAGATACGAGACACAACCCCTTTGTTACCATGACGTCCGGCCATTTTATCCCCAACTTGGATCTTACGTTTTTGGATAATATAAACACGGACTAACATAGAAACACCTGGTGATAATTCGTCGCCGTTTTCACGATAGAATACTTTCACGTCGTTAACGATACCGCCGCCACCATGTGGTACGCGTAATGATGTATCACGAACTTCACGTGCTTTTTCACCGAAGATAGCGTGTAATAAGTGCTCTTCTGCTGATAATTCAGTTACACCTTTAGGCGTTACTTTACCAACTAAGATGTCACCATCTTTAACTTCAGCACCGATACGGATGATTCCGCGTTCGTCAAGGTTACGTAATGAATCTTCACCAACGTTAGGAATTTCACGTGTGATTTCTTCAGGTCCTAATTTAGTGTCACGCGCTTCAGATTCTAATTCATCAATATGAATAGAAGTGTAGACATCGTCTTTCACTAAGCGTTCAGACATGATAACCGCATCCTCATAGTTATAACCGTCCCAAGTCATGAAGGCGATTAATGGGTTTTGACCTAAAGCCATTTCCCCTTTTTCCATTGAAGGTCCGTTAGCTAGGATTTCGCCAGCTGTAACAGATTCGCCAATAGTCACGTTAGGTGTTTGGTTGTAAGATGCTGAGGCATTTGAACGGTGGTATTTGATTAATGGGTACTTATCTAAAGCACCATCTTCACGGCGTACACGGATTTCACGTGCATCAACGTATTCAACAACACCATCAAATTGGGCAACGACTGCTGCACCTGAGTCAGCTGCAGCTTTATGTTCCATACCAGTACCAACTAGTGGTGCATGTGGTTGTAACAATGGCACAGCTTGACGTTGCATGTTGGCACCCATCAAGGCACGGTTAGAGTCATCGTTTTCCAAGAAAGGAATTGAAGCTGTTGCAACAGATACTACCTGTTTAGGTGAAACGTCCATGTAGTCTACACGTTCAGGTTTCACTTCGATATTTTCTTCAACGTAACGAGCCATAACAACTTCTTCTGCGAATGAACCGTCTTCGTTCAAGATAGAGTTACCTTGGGCGATAACGAAATTATCTTCTTCGTCAGCTGTTAAGTAGTCGATACGGTCTGTTACTTTATGTGTGTTCCAGTCAACACGACGGTAAGGTGTTTCAATGAAACCAAATTCATTGATTTTCGCATATGACGCCAAGTTGTTGATCAACCCGATATTTGGTCCCTCAGGTGTTTCGATTGGACACATACGACCATAGTGAGAATAGTGAACGTCACGAACTTCGTATCCGGCACGGTCACGAGTCAAACCACCAGGTCCCAAGGCAGATAGACGACGTTTGTGCGTCAACTCACCTAATGGGTTGGTTTGGTCCATGAATTGAGACAATTGAGAAGAACCGAAGAACTCTTTAATTGACGCAACGACTGGACGAATGTTGATTAATTGTTGTGGCGTTACTTTTTCAATGTCTTGGATAGACATACGTTCACGTACAACACGTTCCATACGAGATAAACCGATACGGAATTGGTTTTGTAATAATTCACCAACTGAACGGATACGACGATTACCTAAATGGTCGATGTCGTCTGTTTTACCAATACCTTCATATAAACCTAAGAAGTAGTTTAATGAAGCTAACACGTCAGCAATTGTTAAGGCTCGAGCTTCTTTACCTGGGCTCGCGTTACCAATAACGTTGATTACACGGTCAGCATCTTTAGGTGCTTGAATTTTAACGATTTGTAAATCAACAGGTTCTGTTAGGACAGCATCGTCATTTGGATACAATGTTGTCACGTTTAAACCATTTTCAAAATATGGCTCTAATTTGTCCATAACTTCACGGTTTAATTCAGTACCTTTATCCGCTAAGATTTCACCAGTTTCTGGGTCAACCAAAGTTTCAGCCAATATTTGGTTGAATAAGCGGTTTTTGATATCTAATTTTTTGTTTACTTTGTAACGACCAACAGCTGCTAAGTCATAGCGACGTGGGTCAAAGAAACGAGCAGTTAATAAGTTACGAGATGAGTCTGCAGTCTTTGGTTCGCCCGGACGTAGACGTTCGTAAATTTCTTTTAAGGCTTCTTCTGTACGAGAATCAGATAAGTCTTTGTGGACATCTTTTTCTAAAGTTAATTCTAATGTTTCGCTTTCTCCGAAGATTTCACGAATTTGGTCATCAGAAGAGAAACCTAATGCACGCATCAACACTGACATCGGCACTTTACGTGTACGGTCAATACGTACGTAAGAGATGTTTTTCGCATCTGTTTCCATTTCTAACCATGCACCACGGTTAGGGATTACAGTGGTACCAAATGATTGGCGACCATTTTTATCTAATTTGTCGTGGAAGTAGACACCTGGAGAACGCACTAATTGAGAAACGATTACACGTTCCGCACCGTTGATGATAAACGTACCACCGTCAGTCATTAGTGGGAAATCACCGAAGAATACTTCTTGATCCTTGATTTCACCAGTTTCTTTATTCATCAAGCGCAATTTAACATAAATTGGCGCTGAGTAGTTTGTGTCATGTGCACGCGCTTCTGCTAAGTTGTATTTAGCTTCTTTAAATGAATAATCAACAAATTCTAAGGCTAATTTACCAGCATGATCTTCAATAGGAGAAATGTCCTCAAACATTTCTTTCATCCCTTGATCCAAGAACCATTTGTATGAGTCCGTTTGGATTTCAATCAAATTTGGCAATTCTAGCACTTCATTAATACGTGAGTAACTGCGGCGCACGCGATGTTTACCGAAATTGACATTATGCCCAGTCATTAAAAGCCACCTCTCCGAAATTTAAACTGTTAGAATTTAATGAGAATTTGCTAAGAAATTGCCCATTAAGGCCTTTTTACCCTAAAAAAGGACAAAAAAATAACAAAAGATTATTTGACTTTCCTGTCATTACCTTTTGTTTTCGCCTAGAAACGCGTCCGGACAATATTTCGGAACGTTCCAATCCAATTAATAATATACAGAGTTTATAATACACCATTTTCTGTGCCATGTCAACGAGTATTGCCGTTTGAAAAATTAAACAGATCAAATTGCCTAGAGATACAAGCGCGATTTAATTCTTAAGATTTTGCTTAGTTGATAAATTGTATTTTTTCACACCATGATAGACATTTGTGCTTAGAATAAGGAAAAATTGTTATATATGACAATTCTCACTATCTTTCACAAAGAGGTGTATAATTAGATGGGTAAATAAATTCTATTTACGATAAATATTGACCTTTGGAGGTAATACGAATGAAATACGTTATAGTAGGAACTTCACATGCTGGTTTTGAAGCTGTGCAAACTCTATTGAAAAAAGACTCAGATGCAGAAATCGTTGTATTTGAAGCTGGATCAACCGCTTCTTTCTTATCATGTGGTATTCAGTCCTATCTAGAAGACATTGCAAAATCTTTAGATGAATTACACTATGCAAATGAAGCATCATACAAAGAACAAGGCGTTGACATCCGCATGAACACAAGCGTTATTGCCATCAACCCAGACACAAAAGAAATTACAACACGCACTACTGACGGTGTGGAAGCTACAGAAAGTTACGACAAACTATTGCTTTCTCCAGGTGGTGTACCAGGTAAAATCCCGAATGTAGATGACCAACACGAAAACATCTTCTACTTACGTGGTAGAAACTGGGCAGATAAAGTGAAAAATCGTATGTCTTCAGCTAAAAAAGCTGTAGTCGTTGGTGCTGGTTACATCGGTATCGAAGCAGCAATTGCTTACGCACAAGCTGGCATCGATGTAACAGTTGTCGACTTTGTTGATTCAATCTTACCAACTTACCTTGACAGTGAATTCACTAGTCTTCTAACAAAACATATGGAAGAAAAAGGTATGAAGATTAAAACTGGCGAAGGTGTGAAAGAATTTAAAGTCAACGAAAACAACGAAGTAACTGCTGTTGTCACTGACAAAGGCACTTACGAAGCAGATACAGTTATTATCAGTGTTGGGGTTCGTCCAAACACACAATGGTTGAAAGACACTTTAACCCTTGATGGTCGCGGCTTTGTTGAAGTCAACGAACACATGGAAACTTCAGTTAAAGATGTTTACGCTGCAGGTGATGCAACTGCTATTCCTTTTGCACCTACAAACGACAAAGCTTACATTGCTTTAGCAACTAACGCTCGTCGCCAAGGTGTCATCATGGCTCGTCACGCAAGTGGTGATGCAGACGCTAAAATTGGTCGCGTAAACGGTACATCAGGTCTTGCTGTATTTGACTACAAATTCGCTACTACTGGTATCAAGGATGCTAACGCAAACTCTTACCAAGGAAATGTGAAATCTGTTTACAAAGAAGACTTAATCCGTCCTTCATTTATGCACGACGAAGAAAAAGTTTTAATGAAGCTTCATTACGATGCAGATAACGGGCGTATATTAGGTGCTCAATTAATGTCAACTTATGACATTCTTCAAGCTATTAATGCTGTATCTGTTGCGATTGAAGCTGAATGGACTGTAGACCAATTAGCGCAAGCTGATTTCTTCTTCCAACCAGAATTCAGCCGTCCTTGGAACTTCTTAAATGTCTTAGCGCAAGAAGCTCAAGGTCAACCATACGGCGCAGACACAATGATTTTCTAATCCAAACGAAAACCACTTTTTTACCACAGATATATAACATCCTTTATAACAAATAAAAGACAGGCGGTAGACTCTCATTTAATCTACTCGCCTGTCTTTTTCTTCTATTATGTAGCTCACGATATCCGGTTCCAAAGGTCAAACTCTTCCAACACTTCCCAAAATACGCCAATTACTTAGCAGTACTTGTTCGGCTTTTGCTCCAGCGCGCCGAGTCTTAGCGACTTTTGTCACACCTCTAATTTTTACTCTAACCAACCATCCACTGTTTCACGATTGGCTTCAATCCAATTATCTGCTGCTTCTTCTGGTTCCACATCTGTCGCTAATTCTTCCATAACAGAAGACATATCTTCAACTTCCCAGTAGAAGTTATCAATAATCTTATAGGCTTCTGGATTATCTTCCTTTAGCCCTTCTCTTGCATATGAATGAATTTCCTCGTAGCCACCAAAGACATTTTCTGGATCGTCAAGCATCTTAAGATCATAATCCATGAACATCCAATGTGGCTTCCAACCAATCACAACTATATCCTCTTCATCATTGATAGCTTGCTCTAATTCAGCAATCATTGCACCTGTTGAACTCACAGAAACCTCCCAATCGGATAGATTGTCATACTCCTTGACAGCATTTTGGGCACTGTTGGTAACACCTGCCCCTGGTTCAATTCCTGTAACAGTCGAGTCATTTTCATCCGTGAGGTCGGTAATCGAATTGATATCTTCCATATATGCTGGAACAGTTAATGCTGAAATAGCACCTTCTAGGTTAGCCCCTAAATCAACCATCGAGTCACCATATTTCTCTGCATAGGCCTGGTGCGTTGTAGGCACCCAACCGCCGACCATAGCATCCGACTGCCCTTCAGCAACTGAACTAAACATGATGGCCGGGTCTACTGTTGTAATTTGTACGTTGAATCCTGCTTCTTTTAGCACCTGTGCCAGGACATTTGTTGAAGCTATTTCAGACTCCCAATTAACAGTTGCTAGAGTCACTGTTTGGCCACCAGAATCAGAACCTACAGTCGTTTTATACGAATCTTCACTGCCAAAGGTAAATAATAACCCTATAACTGTTGCTACTAATAAACTCATTTTCTTAAACATTTTTACACTCCCGAAAATAATCTTCCTTAGTTACAAATGTTCGACTACTTACTTTTTATAAAAAAAAACAGGAGCGGCTAGTATTGCCTCACTCCTGTTATAAGCTCGTTGAGACGTTACTGTTCATTAATTATCACGAACAGCATTGTCAAGCTTTTATTCAATTATTCTTCAATAGCTAACCATTGATTGACTGTTTCTTGATTTTCTTCAATCCATGCTTGTGCTGCAGTTTGAGGATCAGCACCGTCATTGATTTCAGCCATTACAGATTCCATATCCTCAACTTCCCAGAAGAAGTTGTCTAAGATTTGATAAGCTTCTGGCATGTCATCTTGTAATCCTGGGCGAACCATTGTATTGATTGTTTCACCGTCTCCGAAGATACCTTCAGTATCTTCTAGATATTTCAAGTCATACTCTTGGAACATCCAGTGTGGTGACCAACCAGTAATAACGATTTCTTCTTCATTCGCAATAGATGTCCCTAGTTCAGTCGTCATGGCACCTGAAGATGATGTTTGAACTGTCCAATCACTTAGGTTGCTGTATGTATCTACTGCATTTTCTGCAGCCGCTACAACACCAGCACCAGGTTCAATACCTGTAATTGTTTGGTTCGCTTGGTCACTTAAGTCCTCGATTGAGTTCACATCTTCCATATAAGTTGGTACGGTTAAACCTGTAATCGCGCCCTCTAAGTTAGGACCCAAGTCTTCCATCTGATCACCATATTGTTCGTATTGCGGTGCATGTGTGTTAGGTAACCAAGCACCAACCATCGCATCCGCTTCAGCTGACGCAACTGATGACCACATAATAGCATTATCTAGTGGCGTAGTTTCTACTGTATAGCCAGCTTGACGTAAAACTTCTGCGATAACATTTGTAGAAGCAATTTCAGTATCCCATGTTACGTAAGATAGGTTGATGTTCCCTTTACTTCCACTGCTTCCAACAGAAAGAAGGTTAAAAGCATTTGAACTGTAGGCACCCGCACTTCCGAAAGTAAGAATTAGTCCCAAGACTGCAATGACTGCAATCCAGATTCCTTTAAGTTTTTTCTTCAAAATAAATTCTCCCTTCGTTGACTTAGCTATTTTTATCAGCTGTGAAACGATTTGTTAAGCGGTCAATCAAGATTGCTAAGATAACAATCGCTAGACCTGACACAAACCCTGAACCTACTGAGGCACGTTGTAGAGCTGTTAGTACTTGGCGACCTAGACCTGGTGCACCAATCATTGAAGCTGTAACAACCATAGACAAGGCAAGCATAACTGTTTGGTTTACACCAGCCATAATTGTCGATTTAGCTAAAGGTAATTCTACTTTGAATAGTTTTTGTTTACCAGTTGAACCAAAGGCGTCTGCTGCTTCTACTAATTCAGTAGAAATTTGTTTGATACCTAACTCAGTAAATCGTACTGTTGGTGGTAATGCAAAAATAACTGATGCAAATGTTCCTGGTACGATACCAATACCGAAGAAAGCAACGGCTGGAATCAAGTATACAAAGGCAGGCATTGTTTGCATGAAGTCCAAGATAGGTTTTAGGATGTTGTGAACAGTTTTATTTTTTGCGGACCAAATACCTAGAGGAACACCAATAATAACCGAAACAAGACTTGATACAAGTACCAATGTTACTGTGTTCATTAATTCTGACCATAAACCTTGGTTTAAGATATAGCCTAAACCGACCAAAGCAAAGGCAGATAATGACAGTTGCTTCTTATTCACAAAGTAAGCAATCACGGCCACGATTAGTATAAAGGCAAATGGGGGGATTAATAATAGTAAGTTCGTAATACCGTTCATAAAGGCTGAACCGCCATTTTGAATGGCACCAAAAAGTCCTGATAGAGTTACGGTTAACCAGTTTGTTGCTGCTTCAACCCAATCCGCCACTGGCAATTTTGGAATTGGATACATAGCTAAATTAAACATTCAATTCTTCCTCCTCTTCAACTTCATTATCACCATTGTCATTTGCTAGACTATTGATAACCATCTTAGAGCTTACCATTCCTAATAAGTGGTTTTCCTCATCTACTACTGAAATTGGCATAAATGCATTACCCATCACATCATAAATATCATTAATAGATGTTTCTGGATGAACTGTTGGGTGATCTGTACGAATAATAGATTCAACAGATAAGTATTGTTTATTTTGATTGCCTTTAATTATTTTGACAACATCAGTGTCACGAACGTAACCTAATAATTCACGTTTGTTATTTGTCACCATTAGGAAGCTGTAGTTTTCTTCTTCCATACGGTGTAGGGCCATTCTGGCACCATGCTTCTCAACATTTAATAAGAAGTTTGGACGTTCCATAGCATGTTCTGCAGTAAGGACTTTAGAACGGTCAACACTTTCAACAAACCGTTCAACGTAATCGTTAGCTGGATTCGTTAAGATTTCTTCACCAGTACCTACTTGAACGACTTCTCCGTCTTTCATTAAGGCGATACGGTCACCGATTCTTAAAGCTTCATCCAGGTCATGGGTAATGAAGACGATTGTTTTGTTTACACGTTCTTGTAAATCAACTAACTCATCTTGCATGTCACGACGGATTAATGGGTCAAGCGCTGAGAAGGCTTCATCCATTAATAGGATTTCTGGGTCATTTGCTAAGGCCCGTGCTAAACCAACACGTTGTTGCATACCACCAGATAATTGGTTTGGATATTGGTCTTTAAAAGTTAATAGACCAGAGTTTTCTAGTGCTTTTTCAGCAGCTTTTTGACGTTCTTCTTTGCTGACACCTTGAATCTCCAAACCAAATTCTGTATTTTCAAGAATTGTTTTGTGTGGGAATAAGGCGAAGCTTTGGAATACCATACTCACTTTTTTACGTCTGATTTCACGTAATTCATCTTTACTAGCACCTGTGACGTCATCACCTAAAATTGTGATGTTACCCGCTGTTGGTTCGATTAAACGGTTGATCATACGTAACATAGTTGATTTACCTGAACCAGATAATCCCATAATTACGAATGTTTCACCTTGCTTGATATCTAAACTGGCGTTGTCGACCCCGACTGTGGCACCTGTTTGTTGAACGATTTCTTCTTTAGACTTTCCTTCATTTAATAGTTTTTTCGCTTTCTCAGTTTGAGCGCGTGATCCATAAATTTTGGTTAAATTCTCAATTTTTACTGCTGTAGTCATCATAATCCTCCTTTATTTTGACACTTTGTTACAAAACGCAACGTAAACTCACCATATTACCGTAACATGTTCACCGAAAATTTTCAAAAAAGGACCCTTAAAAAGGTTGATTTGACAAGTTTTCACAAAAAGAACATTTTTTATGTTAACTTTCTACAGCCCTTTAGACTAAAAATGAAAGGGCTTAATTTCACAAACTTCTAAAAGTACAAGCATTGTTCTATTTGGAAACTTTCATGAACAAATAAAAAAGCACTACACCCAAAGGATGCAATGCCCGCCATGATGGTCTATTCACTTTCTTTTACACTTTTTAAAATCCAATAGCCTTTACGGCGTTCGATTTCTTCAACGTTACCAAAGACTTCTTCTAATTTCTTCATAGCTGAAGGGGCTCCTTGTTTCTTTTGTAGGACCACGTAAATTTCACCACCTGGTTTTAGATAGTGAATAGCTTCACTCATAAAATGATGCACCATTTCCTTACCCGCACGGACTGGTGGATTCGTCAGAATGACACCGAAATCTCTTTTGGCAATGGCTTCATAGGCATTTGACACTTGAAAAGTGACGTTGTCAACATGGTTAGCTGTCGCGTTGTCCTTAGCCAGACCAATTGCCCGCTCAGAGATGTCTACCCCGTAAATGGCACGGTCAGGCAACATAGACCCCATAATGACCCCTACAGGCCCGTAGCCAGCGCCCAAATCAAGCAGGTCGCCTGGTGCAAGTTGGTCAAGGTCCAAGGCTTCAAGCATGACCCGGGTCCCAAAATCTAAATTATCCCTAGAAAAGACGCCTGAGTCGGTCTTGAAGGTAAATGACCGGTCGAAAATCACGGTCTCGTATTGTTTAAAGTCGTGTCCAAGATCTTCATTGTTTTCGAAGTACTGATGACTCTCTTTCATGAACACCCTCCATTCTATATCATTACTATTTTCATTGTTTTTGTAAATGCACATTATCATCTCTCCCATTTTATAGTTTGTGTGGACTAGGCGCAAGTAGGTAAAATCTGCTTGATACTTTTGTCAAAAAGAAAAAGCGCCCCACTCAGACCTTGTAGCCTGAATAAGACGCTGACTTACATACGTTCACTTTCCTTAAATCAAAATCTAGGCTTCCTTAGCCCGCTTGAACCGCTTGCCAATTAAACCATTTGGTGCAAACAAGAGTGTCAATAAGAAGGTTACAAAACCTGCGAAGGCGATGGTTCCTGAAATGGACACGTTAAAGTAGATGGCTACATAGTACCCAAGGACACTGTTGATTACCCCATACAATAAGGCTACTAACAACATGATGGATAACCGTTTTGACAGTAAATGGGCACTCAAGGCTGGCGCTACCATTAGGGAGATCACTAGGATCGCGCCGACGGTATCAAAGGCAACAACGGTGGTGATGGATACAAGTGTCATCAAGACCAGATTCAAGAACCCAACCGCTACACCGATTGATTTCGCGTAAACGGGATCAAAAATGCTGACTTTGAGTTGTTGGTAGGTCACTGCGACAAAGGCCAGATTAATCACCAACATGACAAACATTCGGCCGAAGGAAATCGGCACCTGGATACCAAAGATTTCCATAGTATTTAAGGTCGCAAAGACCACTTCACCGCTCAAGACCACATCCACATCTAAGTGAACATTTCGCGCGTATTTTGAAATCAGGATGATGGCAAGAGCAAAAAGCAAGGTAAAGACCAAGCCAGTGGCCGCATCACTTTGAATGGCAAATTTGTTGACCACGTATTCAATGGCATAGACAGTCATCACACCAAATAGGGCTGCCCCCACAAATAGGATCGGTGAATCTAGGTCGCCGGCAATAAAGTAACCAAGGACAATCCCTAGTAAAACTGTATGCGACAAGGCGTCAGCCACCATGGCCATGTTCTTCAAAACTAAAAATACCCCGAGCAAGGCGCAGGAAACGGCCGTAATCATTACAACTGATAAAGCCCCCATTATGCCACCTCCTCTGTCTCAAACGTGTCATCTTGATGGGTCGCTAAGTACCGTTTCTTCCGTAAATAAGCGACCACATAACCTCTTGGCCCAAAAATAATGGACAATAGCGAGACGATCGACATGACCACGATAATGGTTGGTCCGGTCGGCAAGTTTGAGAAAGTTGATGACAAGTAGGTGCCGATACCAGCTGAGATCCCGCCCGATACAGCAGCCACCAGCAAGACGACTGGGAATCGTTTTGACCATTGTAGGCCGGTAATCGCTGGCGTAATCAACATGTTGGAGATAAGGATGGCGCCGACTGCCTTTAGCCCGACAACGATCATGACGATAGCCATCAGGAGAATGACCCAGTTCAAGACGTTGGCCTGGATTCCGACTGCTTTCGCGTAATTCGGGTCGAAGACAAAAATCTTGATTTGTTGGTAGCAAACAATGAATATCGTTAAGGCGATCACTGAAGCGATGATGATTAACCAGACATCTGATTTCAGCAAAAAGGCTGCCTGCCCGAAAATATAGTGTTGGAGGCCTGCTTGTGATGCGTCACCAAACTGTGGATTGCCTTGGATATATGACTTCAAGGCCATCCCCAATCCAAAGAAAGAAGACAAGACTAAAGCCAAGGCCGAATTAAGGCTGACCAAGGAATGCTTATGGATCAACTCGATAAAGTAGAAGGCCACCATACCCGCGACCAAAGCACCCAGGGTTAAAATCAGGGTATTCTTTGATTGGAAAAGCATAAAGGCGATAACGATACCCGCAAAGGTGGCGTGACCAATCGCGTCTCCAATCAGACTTTGTCCTCTAAGCACTGTGACTGTCCCGACGACACCTGATGCCATAGCTAGGACGACTGTCCCAAGCAAGACGATTTGAAAAGAGAAATCAGTTAATATGGCCATAGATTTCACCAATCCTTTGATCATATGCCGTCGCGATATTGGCTTCATTGAAGGTTTCTGCAACTGGACCTTGGCCAATGACTGTCTTATTCAATAAGATGACATGGTCAAAGTACTCACGGACTGTGGCCAAATCGTGGTGAACGATAATAATGGTCTTTCCGTCGCGTTGAAATTGGTTAATAATCTCTGCGAAAAGTTTCTCCGTCTTAATATCGATTCCCTTCATTGGTTCATCCAAGAAGTAAATGTCCGCATCCTGGCAGATGGCCCGAGCTAAGAAAACCCGTTGCCGTTGCCCACCAGAAAGCTGAGCGATTTGCCGCTCAGCGTAGTCAGTCATATTGACACTTGCTAAGGCATCAAGCGCCCGGCCCTTGTCCGCTTGGCTGACCTTTTTGAAAAAGCCTTGATGTACATACCGTCCCATTAAAACAACATCTAAAACCGTTGTTGGGAAGTCCCAATTCACCGAAGATGATTGGGGTACATAAGCGATTTTCTTGTAATAGTCCTTGTATGCCTTACCGTAGAAGGTCACATCACCTTTCAAGGGCTTCAAAAAATCAAGCATACAATTCAACAAAGTCGACTTGCCGGCACCATTCGGCCCGATAATCGCCGTCTTCGAATTTACCTTAATGCCAATATTTATATCCTCTAATACGAGTTGGTCGTCATAAGACATGGCCAAGTCTTCCACTTTAATTATTGCTGGCATCTTGTCTATCATCCTCTCATTACATCATCAAAATTTATCTTACTAAACCTTATCTATTTAAGATTTGACACAATTAGGTTCACATTGTGTTTAAACATATTTATATAGGTATCGCCCTCTTGTCCTTCACTCGCAAGTGAATCTGAGAACAATTCCTGCCCTTCACCAGAAACAACTGTCACTTCGCCACCATCAGCATTTACAGCCTCTTGGATACGTTGCATACGCGCTGGGTCAGTTGTTGATTCCGCAAAGATTGCTGGCACTTCGTTTTCTACAATAAAGCTTGCAATAGTTGAAATATCTGCGTTAGAAGCTTCAGCTTGTGTTGAAATCCCTTGTGGTGCCACTACTTCAATCCCGTAACGTTGTGAGAAGTAGTTGAAGGCATCATGTGGTGTAATCAAGTAACGTTGACCTTCAGGAATTGAGTCGATTGCTGCTTGCGCCCAGGTATCCAATTCAGTCAACTCTTCCTTGTAAGCTGTCGCCGTATCGTTAATCGACTCGTCACCAGTTAAAGTCACCAATTCAGCTGCTACTGTAGCCACCGCTTTTTGGTAAAGGGTGATATCAAACCAGAAATGCGGGTCTACTTCGCTTTCCCCGTCTTGGTCAACCATCGTTAAATCTTCGTCAGTGAAATCTTTCGTCACCGCCACACCTGTCACTTCCAAGGCTTCAACCATTTGCGCCTCTAAGTGTAAACCATGGTATAAAACCAAGTCTGCCCCTTGGATTTTCTTTAAGTCTCTAGGACGTGCTAAGTAGCCATGAGGGTCCTCGCCCGCTGGAATAATCGTTTCAACCGTTACTTGGTCTCCCGCCAATTGTTCTACCATATCCCGTAGAAAAGAAGTGGATACTGTGACAACCGGTTTTTTATCCGCGGCATCGCCACCGTCACTAGCTGACTCCCCGTCGCTCGCGCATGCACCCAAGGCTAGGGCCACAACTATTACACTCAATAATTTCCAAATCTTCTTCATTTGAATACTTCACTCCTATTTTCTATATTTAAGGGGTAACCACGAGGTGCAACCTTAGCTTTTGTTAATTATATTTTTAGTTTAACCTAAAAACATATAAGAGTCTAGTCTAATTCACTAGGATTTTTTTGAAAGATGACGCCCCCTTGCCAAGCTAGTCCATCTAGACAAGCAGGCAAACTTATTCAAGCAGGCAAAAAGACCACATCCTAAAACCGGATGTGGTCTTGTAAATTCAAATTTTTTTCATATATTATTCAACATCTGCAGATGCTTCTGGCGACGTCGTCACGTCCATACCGTACCACTTCTCTGAAATCTCGGCTAAGGTCCCGTCCGCGCGTAACTCTTCGATGGCTTGGTTCCAATCCGCAATCAACTCTTCATTTTCCGCTGTCTTAGCGAAAGGAAAGGCCACTTCATTGACCCCGAATACCTCATCTAAAATGACGATATTGGCATCGCGGTCCTTGTTTAAAGCGCTCAAAGTTTCGTAACCAAAGACAACGGCGTCCGTTTTGCCTTGGTAGACATTATTAAAGGCCACATTGATGTCTTCCAAGGGTTCAATCATGATTTCATTATCAGTATCCATATCTTCGACAACCTTGCCATAGTTGGTCCCAACAATGGAATTGACTGTCTTGCCCTTCAGATCATCAAAAGTCTCAATATCGGTATTCCCTTCTGCAACACCAATACCAACACCAGAATAAAGAACGGTATCAGTAAAATCATACATCTCTTTCCGCTCAGGTGTCACAGCAAAGTTGGCTGCCGAATCAATCCGCCCAGCTTGTAGTGACGCCAAAATACCTGACCACTCGCCAAGCTCCCAATCGATCTCATAGCCCACCTTTTCGCCGATCGCATTGGCAAAATCAACGTAGGACCCCTTCACCTCAGCCCCTTCCATATAGAGCATGGGGTAAGAAGTCGGCGTACCACCGATGGTAATAACACGGTCGCCAGATGCTTCTTCATCGCTTTGATTCGTCGAGGCCTGCATATACACACCATAAAAAACAAGCCCCAAGAGTATCAGGGCCGCCACTATAGCCTTTATCGGCTTTAATTTTAATTTCATTCTCTCACCCACTATCTAATATACGGTTTATTGATATAGTCTTCGAACCACTCTTGAATCCAAGTATAGAGAATTGTTAGCCCCCAATAAATCAAAGCAATGGCGAAGTATACTTCAAAGAATCGAAGAGATGCAGCTGCTAAGATTTTTCCTTGAGCCACAATTTCCACTACCCCAATGGTGAAGGCCAGCGAGGAGTTTTTCATCAGCGAAACGAAGGTGTTCCCCGTACCCGGTAAGGCGTTTCGTAGGGCTTGAGGCAGAATAATCCCCTTTAAAGTCTGGCGGTAATTCATACCAACAGACATGGCGGCTTCCACCTGACCAGCATCTACAGATGCCAAGGCAGCCCTGAATACTTCCGCTAAATACGCAGCGGTATTCAATGATAAGGCCAGAATCGACGCCTGCGTTGCTGTCATGCTAGTTAAAGCCGGTATAATTTGTGGTAATCCAAAATAAACTAGTAATAACTGCACAATAGCCGGTGTTCCTCTAAAAAAGGAAGACAAGACTTGCACCAGCTGTGATAAGACCGGCACCTTATTAAATAGTATAATGGCGAAAAGCCCACCGATAATGATCGCAACCACCATCGAGATCACCGTGATATACAAGGTGGTTGGTATATAAACTAATAGGTTTGGTATAACCTCTAACATGTACTGAAAATCGAAATACATAAATATCCCTTCTATTACATCCTTTTATTTTAAATGCAAGCTTGAAGCCCTTTTAAATCATCCTGTCAAAACAGCTACCATTAGTTTATTCACTTATCCCCAACAGTTTAGCAGCATTGGCATAGAAGACCTTGCCTGCAATATCAGAATCTGCCAGGTGTTTCTGATAAAAACCTAAAGCATAATCATAATCCACATTTGGATAACATGATCCAAAAATCACCTGGTCTTCAAGTCCCGAATTAGCCGCTTCAAAATAAGCCTTAGCATTTGGGAAACCACTATAGAAATCTGGGACCAAGAATATATTTGGAAAATGAATCGCTACCGCGATCATCTCATCCACAAAAGGCCAAGCCGCATGCGACACAATCAATTTTAAATCTGGATACTTCTTGGCAATAGGAATTAAACGTTTAGGGTGAATATAATCGTAATCGGGTTTATCACTCAGCAAACTAATCAATAAACTCATGGTAATACAGAAAGGTAAATCATATGCCAAACAAGCTTCAAAAATAGGGTCTAACGTGGGATCATCAATATTGGTTAGCGGTAAAATTTTCGCTGGATTCACAGTGACCCCACTGAAAGCACCTGTGGCACCATACCGGTGAATGGTTTCAACCGCTTCATTTATCGTCATATTTTCCAAACCAATAAAACCACGAAAACGTTCAGCTTCTGGCGACTGCAAGAATTGATACAATTCTTCATTGCTTGACCCAGCTTCATTATCCCGACCAAGAATCACACTATAGCGCACATCACGGTCGTCCATTTCCTGGATAACATCCTCAAAAGTAACCGCTTTTGTTGGTTGTTCATTCTTCAGATAGGGGAAAAGCTCTATAACGCTAGTCTTCCCAGCATTAAATAAAGGTTCCCAACTTGGAATAGGGGCTTTCATCTTAAAATCAATAATCATATATATCCTCCAATTTTCATTTCAACTAACAAGCGGTTAAACCGCCATCAATCCGTTTTTCTGATCCGGTCATATAAGAAAGTTCATCAGAAGCAAGTAATAAGACTAAATTAGACACTTTCTCCTTGGCCGCAATCACACACTCATAGGCGTCAAACGGAAAGTCTTCAATACTATCAGAATGATTGATACCAGCATTATTAACTAAAATATTAACCGGTTCAAAAACGGCTTCTACTAGATCATCTCCCCCGGCCAAGACGCTGCATCAGCAATGTCCCGTTGAATAAATAGGACATTATCCGAGCCTCCTAGGATATGATAAAAAAGTTTATTTGACATAACCCACGCATTAAATGACCTCATTAGGCCATTACACTTCGCTTTAGGCTACCAATATCAACCTTTCCGGTCAATTCACTTGCTCACTGCATACACTAGCCAATTAGCCTATTTACACAAGTCTTTGGGATAAAATCCCACTAAATAAACGATTCTTGTAAGATATATCTATTCGTCCGAACACCATTGATACAAAAGAGATTTTACCGGTCACAATAAAAAGCAAGCTTTGTACCTGAAAATTCCTTAAACAAAGGCCTAAAACAGAAAAAGACCACACCCGAAAATCAAAAACGGATGTGGTCTAATAAAAATGATAAAAAAAAAGAAGCTCGGATAATTCCGAACTCCCCTCATATACATAATAAGATAATCTGTTAAAGATTATTTTACTTCTGCAGTACCGCCAGCTTCTTCGATAGCAGCTTTTAAAGCTTCTGCTTCTTCAGCAGGTAATGCTTCTTTAACGATCGCTGGAGCGCCGTCTACTAATGCTTTAGCTTCTTTCAAGCCTAAACCAGTAGCTTCACGTACAGCTTTGATTACTTTAATTTTAGCTGAACCAGCAGAAGTTAATTCTACGTCAAATTCAGTTTTTTCTTCAGCAGCTTCACCAGCACCTGCACCAGCAGCAGCTACAGGAGCAGCAGCAGATACGCCGAATTCTTCTTCGATTGCTGATACTAAGTCAGCTAATTCTAAAATTGTTGATTCTTTTAAATCAGCAATGATTTGTTCAATGTTTAAAGCCATTATAAAATTCCTCCGTTTTTAAATAGTTTGTTTTGTATGATTAAATTGGTAATAAATTACGCTGCGTCTTCGCCTTTTGCATCTGCAACAGCTTTGACAGCGTATGCCACGTTGCGGACAGGAGCTTGCAATACTGATAATAGCATTGAAAGTAGACCTTCGCGGTTTGGCAATTTCGCAATTTGTTGAATTTCTTCTTTAGAAAGCACTTCACCTTCTAAGATACCACCTTTAAGTTCTAACGCTTCTGCTTTTTTAGCAAAATCAGAAAGAATCTTAGCTGGGGCAACTGCGTCTTCCATACCAAACGCTACAGCTGTAGGGCCTTGGAAAACTTCTTCATGGTATTCTAAGTCTTGAGAATCTAAAGCACGACGCATGATTGTGTTTTTGATAACTTTAAACTCAACGCCCGCTTCACGTAATTGTTTACGTAATTCAGTCACTTCTGCTACTGTTAATCCTAAGTAGTCAACCACAACTAAAGAATTTGCAGCGTTCATTTTCTCAACGACTTCATTTACTTCTTGTTGTTTTTTAGCAATTGCTTGTTCACTCACTTATATTTCACCTCCACTGATTTTATTAGAGTTTTTTTAAATAAAAAAACTCTATGTCACTGAAGACATAGAGGATAAAGTTCACCATCTAGTAGTGAACAACGTATCTCCCTCGGTTGGCAAAATTAAGGCAAAGCCGCCAACTGTCTTCGGTAAGCTATATAAATAACCTCACTTATACTAACAGAATAGTATAAGTGGGTCAAGTATTAATTTAAATAGATCTTAGATTGATGAAACATCAACTTGGATACCAGGACCCATAGTAGATGTAATTGCTAAGTTTTTGATGTATGTACCTTTAGAAGATGCAGGTTTCACACGTAATACCATTTCTTGAACAGCTTTTACGTTTTCAGCTAATGCATCTGCAGTAAATGATACTTTACCAACAGGTAAGTGTAAGTTACCAGCGCTATCAGCACGGTAAGCAACTTGACCAGCTTTGATGTCTTGAACTGCTTTAGTAACATCTTGCGTTACAGTACCAGTTTTAGGGTTTGGCATTAAGCCTTTAGGACCTAATACACGACCTAAACGACCAATTTGACCCATCATGTCTGGAGTCGCAACGATCACGTCGAAGTCGAACCAGCCACCTTGGATTTTTTGGATGAACTCGTCATCACCAACGTAGTCAGCACCAGCGTCTTTAGCTTCTTGCGCTTTTTCACCTTTAGCAAAAACCAATACAGTTTGGTCTTTACCAGTACCGTTAGGTAATACCATAGCACCACGGATTTGTTGGTCATTTTTCTTAGTGTCGATACCTAAACGGTATGCAACTTCAACTGATCCATCAAATTTAGCGTAGTCTACTTCTTTTAACAATTCAATTGCTTCAGATAAAGCATATTTTTTATTTTTTTCGATTTTTTCGAAAACAGCTTTTTGGTTTTTAGTTTGTTTAGCCATTATATATATTCCTCCTATGTGGTTTTAGCGGATAATCCTCCCACTCACAAATCGTAATTGATTTGTGGCGTACGGGTTTCATGTATTACAGTATGACAATTAGCCTTCTACTACAAAGCCCATTGAACGTGCAGTACCTTCAACCATACGCATAGCAGCTTCTACATCTGCAGCGTTCAAGTCTTCCATTTTTGTTTCTGCAATTTCACGAACTTGGTCGCGAGTTACGGTAGCGACTTTATTTTTGTTAGGTTCGCCAGAACCTTTAGCAACGCCAGCAGCTTTTTTCAATAATACTGCAGCTGGTGGTGTTTTAGTAACGAATGTAAATGAACGATCTTCGAATACAGTAATCACTACAGGGATAATCATACCCATTTGATCTTGTGTACGCGCGTTGAATTCTTTAGTGAATCCCATGATGTTCACACCAGCTTGACCTAATGCAGGACCTACTGGAGGAGCTGGACTTGCTTTACCAGCTTCAATTTGTAATTTTACGATTTGTTGTACTTTTTTAGCCACGAAACATTCCTCCTTGTTTTTCGCGTTGTGGTTTAATGGAGTTGAGATTCCTCCTCCCACTACATGTGTCTACACACAATAACCTATTTAACCATACATCTTTAGTTATTGCAAGAGTTTTTTAAAAAATATGCTATACTTTATAAGTAAATGATGCAAACGATTTGTAAAGGGTTACATTACCTATTTAACAATACTTACTAGATGACAAGACCGACAAAATATGGTAAACTGTATCCTTGATAAGGGAAAAGTACATTGCAAAGGAGTGATAATGATGGAACGTCCAGTAAGAAAATTTTACGATGACCAACTAAAGACTTTGGAGGGTATGCACGCAAAACTTGGATTTGGTACAGCGGCTATGTTAGAACGATCTTTCCAAGCATTAAAAACCAATGACCACAATGGCGCACAAATTGTCATTGAAAGCGATGCTGAGATTAACAAGCTAGAAAAAGAAATCGAATATTATGTAATGCGTATAATCGCTCGTCAACAACCAATCGGTACTGACCTTCGTATGATTCTGTCAGTATTTGCTTCAAGTTCTGACCTAGAGCGCGTAGCCGACCACGCAGTATCCGTAGCGAAAGGTATTTTACGTGTTGAAAACTTAGCACCATTTGATCCAGTTATGGATGATGTTTTTGCCGTAGGTGAGTTAGCGAAAAACATGCTCGGACAAGCAATCGATGCCTTTAGCCAACATAACGTTGAACGCGCTAAAGAAATCGCTGCTATGGATGACGAAGTAGACAGTGCTTTTAGAGAACTTGTCGATCAAATTTTAGTGATTATGAAGAATCAACCGGAAACTGTCCAAACTGGTTCAGCGATTAATGCCATTTTACATGATATCGAACGTATCGGTGATTATGCAACAAACCTATGCGAACGCGTTATTTATACAGAAGATGCAGATATTGTTAAATTAAATGATTAGTAATATATTTAATAGATTAAAAAATCAGTTGCCCATAAAAGCAACTGATTTTTTTGTGCATCTTCTGTTTGCCATTCGCCTCTTCTACCAATAAACCTGTTATAATGAGCTTAACAATAGAAGCATTTGATGTTGCGGATTAAACATTTAACCACTTACATTAACTGAATTAAGTAATATTTATTCACACTTAAGCGAAGTAACAATTTAGAAAGTAGATAATGGAGGGATTAATTGTCTAAAATCAATCAAACAGAAGTTAAAAATGAAGCAAAATTTGCCCTTGGTCTATTGGCCATTATGATACTTTTTGCTAACGTCATTCACCCTAATGCACTCATCATTATGACTGGCAACTGGCTACTCTCTGCATTATGTTTATTTTGTGTTAGTTTAGCGATAACAAAATATTTTTTTGTTTTAAAGAAAGAGAACACCAAAGATAATGTGCAATTAAAAAAGTTCGCAGTATTCTCCGTTATTTCAAGTACGTTCATTGTATGGTTCGTCCATGCTAACGTTTTACGTTTTAATGGTAGTTTTCATTCACTATACACATTCCCCTTTATGCATTCGGTAATTTCCGGCTATATATTGTACGATATTTTAAAATACATGTATCTTTACCGCTGGAAGTATGAAAAATAAACCATTAGAAAATGAATATTGATCAATAGAGAAAAATAGCGGGTAAGGATTTTGTTTAAGAATCCTTACCCGCTATTTTTTCATTTAACTATGGTTTATTTTACCTCAACTATGATTTGTAAAATATCGCAAATTAGAATTTGTCTACTTGGTCATAGTCTACTTCTGCTAATGTTTCACGTCCAAACATTTCAACAGTCAGTTTCAACTTGCCATGTTCTGCATCAATCTCTTGAACGCGACCTTCCATACCATCAAAGGCACCATCGATAACCTTAACCACTTCACCGATATCGAATGAGATATTACGGTTACGGCCACCTTCACCAAGACTTGATAAGATATTACGTACTTCATCAGGTAACAATGGTGTTGGTTTTGAACCTTGACCGTGAGAACCTAAGAACCCTGTAACACCCGGTGTATTACGAACAACGAACCATGCTTCATCAGACATGATCATTTCAACTAATACATAACCTGGAAAGTTTTTAATTTTAACAATCTTTTCTTTACCTGACTTCGTTTTCTCTACATGCTCTTCTTCAGGCACGATTACACGGTAAATGTAATCTTCCATATCCATCGAAGTAATACGCATTTCCAAGTTTTGTTTGACTTTGTTTTCATATCCAGCGTATGTATGGATTACATACCATTCTTTACCAATTTCGATTTCTTCTACCATCGATATGCTCCTTCTTTCAATACATTCATAACTGATCAACTTTTAGGCAAATTAAAAAACCTTCCCCACATGAAAGGTTTTCTCTTCGCTTTATTCGTGCCAATTATAACACACCGCCCATGCGCGCGCCATAACAAGTTACAATTATAAGTTAATAAACCATGCAAAAGCCCATTGTGCTAAGGTATCAATAATCCCTAGGAAAATGCCAACCATGATAATAGTTGATAATACGATACCAGTGTAGCGCACCAACTCGCCACCACTTGGCCATGTAGTCAATCGCATTTCATGCCATACATCTTTTAAAAATTGCATCTACTTCCCTCGCCCTCTACCATCTATTAGTCAATACCGACTATTTGGTTTCCTTATGTATTGTATGTTGATTACAGTGTCTACAGAATTTCTTCACTTCTAAACGCTCAGTACGGTTATTGGCATTACTATTTGTCGTGTAATTTCTTGAGCCACATACTGAACAAGCAAGTGATACTTTTTTCGTTGCCATAATTCACAATCTCCTTGATTTCTGATTCATTGTACATGGTACTTACTCCGATGGTCAATGTCAATTTATTTTTCCTGCACCCCTAATTATACCACAAACAGCAAAAGGAGTTGCACTATCATAAGGCAACTCCCTCAAAAATTTATTTTATTAATATAAAAAGGCTGAAGCGATAAGTACCGCAATCAAAGCCAACAAGTGCGCCACGTTTGTAATAATGAACTGGTGTATAAAGCCATGTTTAATGGATAATCCAGTCAGATTATTAAAGGTAATCACGACCCCAGAGTGTGGCATCGCCGTTAATGTTGCCGCCGCAATCACTGTAATTCGGTGGACCAGCTCTGGATTAATCCCCATAGCAATATAATCTGGCGCTAGAGTATTCATCACAATCCCAATCGCCCCAGAAGCAGAACCGGTAATCCCACTTAGTAAGGCAGACGATGCAGCCAATCCAATCACTGGACTACCGGGAATAGAGGTAATCGCTTGTTGGATGACCGCAAAACCAGGTGCCAAGGTTAATACTGAACCAAAGGCTACAGAAGATGAAGTTGAGAAGGCTGGCATAATTGCCCCTGTCGCCCCCGCATTCAAGGTCATATTCTGAGATGGAATGTAGCTGTGGTATAGAATAGCTGATAAGATAATCGCTGCAGCTAAAGCCACTAAAATAATGTTTGCCACACTAGAAAAAATCAAGATAATAGCAATCAAGGTAACAATCGGCGCCAATGAAATCCAAATAGATGGCAATTTCGATTCATCCACATCACCGGCTACCCCTTTAAGATCCACCTTACCTTCTAAATAGGTATCAAAATGTTCGCCGTTCTTCACAGACCGGTCCAAGCACCATTTCATATACAGCAAGCCAAAAGCTAAAAGAACTGCAGACCCGATTAACCCTAGAATAGGTGCCGCCGTTAACGATGTCCCCAAAGCTGTAGTTGGAATCGCATTTTGAACCGAAGGATTTCCTGGCAAACTAGACATAGTAAAGGTCCCAGCACCTAAAAATAAAGGAATAGGGAATAATTCCCAGTTGATATCCATTTGTTTAAAGATTCGCTTGGCTAACGGTACTACCGCAAACATAACCACAAATAAAGAAATCCCACCATAAGTTAACAATGCTGCAATAGCCATAATCGCTACCATAATCATATATTTAGACCCCATCCCCACCTTACTCAAGATGAAGTTGGCAATAGACAATGTCGCATTACTCTTTTCCATATATTGTGCCAAAATAGCACCCAATAAGAAAATCGCAAAGTTATTAATCAAGAAACCAGCCAAAGCTGTCATAAACGAATTCTCTTGACCAACCAAAGACCCAAAAATATCCATCTGGTTAGCGAGAATTACAACCAAAGCAGATAAAGGTGCCGCAATAATAATATGCAACCCTTTAACAGAAAACCAAATAATCAGTAAAATACCGATAAACACACCAATAATACCCAAGATTTCCATACACAATCTCCTAAAATGTATTTACAAGCGTTCGCGCAAACCGCCCATATAAATGAAAAACTGGCAAAACTCTCAAAAACTCACCAACTTCCAAAAATATCATAAACTACTTTGCTCACTTTTTCACTATGCAAATGTAAGCTACCCCATAAAAGTTAATCCATAAATGAACAAAGAAAAAACCATGCACAGTTTCAACCCGTGCATGGCCTAATTGGCTCTACAATATATAGGACTGATGACTTCAAAAAAAGTCATTGGTTCTATATTTTTTTTACAAAAAAAGAGGAATCTCCATTATCATAAAGTTAACGACAACCATGATAAGATAGGAGATTCCCCGTATGAATAAGTTTATCAATACCACGTTAC
>NZ_JBSEYI010000009.1:0-103866 GCF_053627715.1 Aerococcus sp. 150760013-2 | reverse complement strand
TTCGTAGTCCTTGTTGCTACAACATAATAATCTTCTTGCCTAAGGGCAAAAAAAAGCCATACACATAATCGTGTATAGCTTTTCTCTTTGAAGCTTATTTACATATTAATAAATACTAAATAACGTATTCGTGATATTTGAAATTATTTACCAACACTATTTGTAAAAGAACCAAAAAACCGAGCCTAAGCTCGGTTTTTTCGTATTGGAATAGCTATTAGAATGCTTTTACGATTGTGTCTAAGAAGTGTTTGTTATAGCCTTCAGCGTCAACGCCCAAAGCCACAAATACATTAGGTTCTTCATTGCGGTTTAAGGCAGCTTGATCTTGGACTAAACGACCTTCTTGTTCGCCGTATAAACTCTTGATGCGGAATGTTTCACCAGTCACCCAGTCACTCTTAAGGGCAACAGAGACGGCTAATGGATCGTGTAGGGCACAACCTGTTAAGTCTTCGTATGAATTTGCGTAAGCCTTAAAGTAATAAGTCACAATCTCATGGAATACTTCGGCAGCTTCAGACATTTCTAACCAAGGGGCGATATCAGTATCTGTGATTAGGGTACGTAAAGTCACATCTAAACCGATGACTTTAATTGGTAAACCGGAATCAAAGACAATGTTATTCGCTTCTGAGTCCTTCCAGAAGTTAGCTTCAGCAAATGGGCTTACGTTACCTGGAACTGTTAAAGCACCACCCATAGAAACAATCCCTTTAACTTTTTGCATAGCAGGTAAGTCTTTTTGAATGGCTAAGGCAACATTCGTTAAAGGACCTGTTGTCACTAAGACTAATTCTTCACCGTATTTGTTGGCAGACTCAATAATGAAGTCAATAGCGTCTTGGTCAGAAATATTGTTACCAGCAGGCAATTCGATATTTCCTAAACCATTTAAACCATGGAAGATACCAGATGCTGTTTCTTGGATATAATCTTCACTTGCCCCAAGTTTGTGGGAAGCGCCACGGAAAACTGGGATGTCTTCGCGGTCTAATAATTTTAATACTGCTGAGGCATTATGCACGCATTTGTCTACTTCAGCGTTTCCAAATACAGATGTAATGCCGATTACTTCTGCGTCCTCTTCGCCCAAAGCAAGTGCAATAGCCATTGCATCATCAATACCAGTATCAAAGTCTAAGATTAGTTTCATATTTAAACCCCCTATAAAGTTGGATATTTTTCAATATCTTATCCTATGTAAAGTATAAGACATTGTCTTTCAAATTGATAGAAGAAAGACAATGCCTTAGATAAGTTTATTTAAATTTACTATTGAGTTAGGTTATAAATTAGAAGAAGAAACCAACAACTGTTGATGAAATCATAGATACTAAGACAGAAGCAATGATTAAACGCCATGTATTATTTGCGACAACTTTTGCTTGTTTAGCTGACATAATTTTTATTGAAGCAATAATCATGCCGACAGTTGCGATATTTGAAAATGAGATAACGTAAGTTGACATCATTGCCATAGTTTTCTCTGTTACTTGTCCAGATACTGCTTGGACTTCACCTAAGGCTACAAATTCATTGGTTAATAATTTAGAAGCCATGATTGAACCAGCACTTACAATATCAGCACTTGGCACTCCCATGACATATGCAAGTGGAGAAAAAACATAGCCTAAAATGGTAAAGAAATCAATACCAAATATCAATGTAGCTAATGAATTAAGGAATGTAATTAAAGCTGTAAAACCAATCAGAGAACCAGCAATTGCTAAGGCAATTTGGAAACCACTAGAAATATAGTCACTTAACACTGAGAAGAAGTTCTCATCATCAATACCTTCATTTTCTTTAGCCTCTTCAATAGGATTAAAATCTACTTGATACGTTTGAGGGTTATAGGGTGCCATCAGTGAGACAATAATAAACGCAGCGAAAACATTCAATAGAATTGCAACAACTACAAATTTACCGTCAACCATTTGCATATAAGAAGCAATCGTTGTAGCAGATACACAAGAAAGACCCATTAACACAAACGTAAAGATTTGTTCAGGTGAAAATTTATCAATATAACGTTTAAGCGTAATCAAACCATTGGATTGGCCGAGCATAGCCATTATGATAGCAATATATGATTCATTTTCTCCCATACCAGTAATTTTATTAAGAATTTTACCGATATATTTAGCAATGAAAGGTAAAACGTTAATGTATTGAAGGATACCAATCAATCCAGAGATAAAAACAATTGGCATTAAAACATTTAGGAAGAAGATCCCGTAGTTTGTAGCTCCTTCCCCAAAGACAAATTCGGTACCGCCGTTTGCTTGTAAAATTAACCAGTTAAATAAACCTGATACACCTTCCAAAATCGCAATCCCAAAGCTTGTTCTTAAACCAACAAAGGCTAAAACAAACATAATAACTAATAAAATGCCTACTTGCTTAATGCGGGCGTTCTTACGGTCTTTACTAAGAAGTAAAGCAATAAATCCGATAACAATTAATCCGATAATTCCGCGAATAATACTCATAGTTATCTCCTTTTCTTATTTGTATTCAAATTTTGCACTGTTAATCATTATAAAATATCGGTCAATAAAATACTAGTAATATTCTGATGATTTCCGAATGATAAACCAAATGTAATTCTTAAATCCAAATACAATATAATAAGGCTGAATAAACCAATAAAATGAAGACTTTTAAATTGACTTGAGGTCAAGAATTTGGCACAATAAGGTGATGTAAAAGAGAAAGGAGAACGGATAGCATGTATAATGATGATGAACAAACAACGATTCACTGTTCTTTTTGTGGAAAATCACAAGATGAGGTAGACAAAATCATCGCTGGACCTGGCGTCTATATCTGTAATGAATGTGTAGCACTATGTCAAGAAATCATTGATGAAGAAGTTAGCCAAGAACGACAAGAATCTTATACAATGGTTGAACCACCAAAACCAACTGAAATTCGTTCCATCTTAGATGATTATGTTATTGGTCAAGATCAAGCTAAAAAAACTTTATCAGTAGCAGTATATAACCACTACAAACGTATTTCTTCTAATAACGAAACAAATGATGATGGGGTATCTCTACAAAAGAGTAACATCCTACTAATGGGCCCAACTGGTTCAGGTAAAACATACTTAGCTCAAACTTTAGCACGTATTCTTGATGTGCCATTTGCGATTGCAGATGCAACGACACTGACAGAAGCGGGTTATGTTGGGGAAGATGTTGAAAATATCCTAGTGAAATTAATGCAATCAGCTGATTTCGATGTTGAGCGCGCACAAAAAGGGATTATCTATGTCGATGAAATCGATAAGATTGCTCGTAAGTCAGAAAACGTCTCAATCACCCGTGACGTATCTGGTGAAGGTGTACAACAAGCCTTACTGAAGATTTTAGAGGGTACTGAAGCGAATATTCCGCCACAAGGTGGTCGTAAACATCCACACCAAGAATTGATTCAAGTGGATACAACAGATATTCTCTTTATTGTAGGTGGTGCCTTTGATGGTATCGAGCCAATTATTAAAGAACGTCTAGGTGAAAAGGTCATTGGTTTTGGCAATTCTTCAAACAACCATATTTTGAATGACAACGATGCAATTATGCAACAAGCCATTCCACAAGACTTACAAACTTTCGGGCTAATTCCTGAATTTATTGGACGTTTACCGATTATGGCGAACTTGAATAAATTAACAAAAGAAGATTTGGTCCACATTCTAACGCAACCTAAAAATGCCTTAGTGAAACAGTATCAACAATTATTGAAGATGGATAATGTGGAATTAACCTTTACAGATGAAGCTTTAGATGCCATCGCGCAAAAAGCTTTAGACCGTAAGACAGGCGCGCGCGGGTTACGCTCAATTATTGAAGAAGCTATGTTAGAAATCATGTTTGAAATTCCTTCACGAGAAGACGTTTCAAAAGTAATGATTACTGAATCAGTGATTAATGACGACATCGAACCAGATTTATTTGACTTAGAAGGCGAAAAAATCGCTTAATTATTGTTAATAGTAGCAGTGTATTAAATACAATGGGAAAGACTAGAATGAGTCTTTCCTTTTTGCGTCAGAAAGGGGATTTTTCATGGACGTACATAACGTTGAGTTTCTGATATCTGCCGTGAGGCCAGAACAGTATCCAGCACCCATTATTCCGGAAATCGCGTTAGCAGGTCGGTCTAATGTTGGGAAAAGTTCTTTCATCAACACAATGATCAACCGTAAAAAACTGGCTAGAACCTCTAGTAAACCAGGTAAAACACAACAATTAAACTATTATCAAATTGAAGATTTATTCTACTTTGTGGATGTGCCAGGTTACGGTTATGCCAGAGTAAGCAAGACAGAAAAAGCTAAATGGGGCGAGATGTTAGAAACGTATTTTGCTACCCGTGAAAATCTAGCATTGGCCCTATTGGTTGTTGACTTCCGTCATCAGCCAACAAAAGATGATATCCAAATGAAAGAGTTTATGGATTACCATGGTGTACCATATTTTGTCATAGCAACAAAAACAGACAAAATTAAGAAGAGTCAATGGAATAAACACTTAAGTGATATTTATAAAACATTAGAATTAGAATCAATCGATCAGATCTTACCATTCTCTGCTGAAACAAAGGATGGCCGCGATGAAGCGTGGGAAATTATTCAAGCTGTTTTAGATGGCGAATTTGAGGCTGAAGTATAGGCTGCAAATATTCGTAAAGAATATAGCCATATCGATTGCATTTTGATTTGGTTTCCGCTATATTTATTGTGAGTTTTTGCCGGCAAAAGTAGGTGATCAATTGGCGAATTTTATTCCAGAGGAAATCATTAATGAAGTTAAGAATAATGTAAATATCCTTGATGTTACCAGTCAATTTGTTGACTTACAAAAAAGGGGACGTAACTATTTTGGTTATTGTCCATTTCATGAAGAACGTACGCCTTCGTTCACAGTAAATGAAGAAAAGCAGATTTTTCACTGCTTCTCATGTGGTCGGGGGGGTAATGTTTTTCGTTTTATGGAAGAAATTGAAGGCTATTCCTTCCCCCAAGCTGTCCAAAAGGTAGCTGAAGCTGGGAATGTTTCGGTATCTTTCGATTGGTCAGCCTTAGATGATGGCAAACAAACAGCCAATTATTCAAGTGCGCAAAATCGACTCATCCAAATTCATGAAGAATTAAGGCAATTTTACCATTATTTATTGATGAATACGGAAAACGGTCACCAAGGACTAACCTATCTATATGATCGAGGTTTAAGTAAAGAAACGCTTGATGCCTACCAAATTGGTATCGCACCTGAAGATGGGGGCTTAGCTGCACAACATCTGTTAAACAAAGAATTTACCATTGAAGAGTTGCAACTTTCTGGTATATTTGTAGGCGACCAAGACCGGTTAAAAGATAGATTTGCTGGTCGTGTGATGTTCCCACTACGAAATCCCCAAGGGAAGACTGTTGGTTTTTCAGGGAGGATCTTGCCTGGCTCTAGCCATTATGAAAGTCATCCTGATGCAGCCAAGTACTTGAATAGTCCTGAGACAGAAATATTCGAGAAAAATACTTTCCTGTTTAACTTGGATTTAGCTCAAAATGAAGCCCGAAGAGCCAAAGAGCTCGTTTTATTTGAAGGTTTTATGGACGTCATAGCCTCACACAATGAAGGTGTAGGCAATGGGGTTGCATCGATGGGAACTAGTTTAACCAACAACCAAATTAAGGCTATTGAACGAACAAGTAAACAGGTCTTAATTGCTTATGATGGAGATAAACCCGGTCAAAAGGCGACCCTTCGAGCAATTAACTTGATACAAGATCAAAGTAGTCGTTTGAAGCTAAATGTGCTAGCCTTTGAGCAAAATTTAGACCCTGATGAATTTATTCAAAAGTATGGTGGCGAACGGTATGTCAATTTTGTCTTGAACAAAAGGTTGAGTCCGATTCATTTCATGAGGAATTATTACCGGCAGGAATTTTCTCTTGAGACTGATAATGGCAAGATCCAATTCATTAATGTGATGTTGGAAGCCATTGCTAAAATTCAACAAGCCATCGATCGGGATATCTATGTTGGAGAAATTGCTGAAGATACAGGTGTATCTAAAGATACCTTATTACACCAGTTAGAGAGTCGTAGTCCTAAAAACCAGTCACACCAACCCTACCAAACTGATGATAACGGCAACCAGAAGTCTTTTCCAACAAATACCAATTTTCAACCAAGTATTCCTGCTACAACAAGCAAGAAAAAGTCCCAGCTTGAAAAAAGTGAATTGCTATTACTATACCGTTTACTCTATAATAGTGAAACATGGTTACTAATAGCGAATAGGGATTTTCATTTCCAGTCTAGTGAAGTTGAAACGGTCTTTATGTTATTGTCTGACTATCGAGAAAATAATCAAAATATTGACGGTGAGATTGACCCTGGAGATTTCTTACAAGCCTTGTCAGGTGCTGAAGAACAACGTCTTGTAGCTGAAGTGATGAATATGGAAGTGGCACCAGATATAGGTGAGGGCGAAGTTGAAGATCTAATTTATAATATTCAAATTAAAGGTAATATTGAACAAAAAATGCAAACTTTAGACGACGAAATTGCTTATGCAAGATCGGTAGACGACTTTGCACAAATTAGCATTTTGATCAAACAAAAAATAGATTTGTTAAAGCAAATAAAAAGTCGCGGTAAATAAACTATTACAATTATTATTTATGTAAGGAGCGAATTGAATGGTAAAGAAAAAAGTGGACGGCGTAACACTTAACCAAGCTACAAAACAATTAATTGCTGAGAAAAAAATTATTGGTACAATTCAATATACTGATTTAAGCGATAAAATTGCACAACCTTTTGCCTTAGACGATAAAGGTATGGATAGCTTGATCGAAAAATTTGAAGATCAAGGTATTGCCGTTGTTGATGAAAATGGCGAACCAACATTGCGTCAAATGGATAAAGAAGCCGACAAAGAAGCAGAAAAAGTTAAGAAAGAGGAAGTAGATCCTACTTCTGTAGCTTCTGACGTTAAAATTAACGACCCAGTTAGAATGTACTTGAAAGAGATTGGCCGCGTAGAATTATTAACTGCGGACGAAGAGGTTTCTTTAGCACAACGTATTGAACAAGGTGACCCAGTAGCTAAGCAAGAATTAGCTGAAGCCAACTTACGTTTGGTTGTATCTATTGCTAAACGTTATGTAGGACGTGGTATGTCATTCTTAGATTTAATTCAAGAAGGTAACATGGGGCTAATGAAGGCTGTTGAGAAATTTGACTACCATAAAGGGTTCAAATTCTCTACCTACGCTACTTGGTGGATTCGTCAAGCCATTACCCGTGCCATTGCTGACCAGGCGCGTACTATCCGTATTCCGGTACATATGGTTGAAACTATTAATAAATTAGTACGTATCCAACGTCAATTATTGCAAGATTTAGGGCGCGAACCAACCCCAGAAGAAATTGGGGCTGAAATGGATTTACCAACTGAAAAAGTACGTGATATTCTAAAAATTGCTCAAGAGCCAGTATCATTGGAAACACCTATTGGAGAGGAAGATGACTCTCACTTAGGTGATTTCATTGAAGACCACGATGCAACTAGTCCTGCTGACTACACTTCTGCAGAATTATTAAAAGAACAATTAAACGAGGTCTTAGACACTCTAACAGACCGTGAAGAAAATGTTTTGCGTTTACGTTTCGGTCTAGAAGATGGTCAATCGAAAACATTGGAACAAGTTGGTCAACAATTTGGCGTTACCCGGGAGCGTATCCGTCAAATCGAGGCAAAAGCATTGAGAAAATTACGCCACCCATCTCGTTCAAAACAATTAAAAGACTTTTTAGAATAAGATTCTCAACCAAAAAAGCAGCCGAAGGGCTGCTTTTTTATTGCGAGTTTTTAAATTGTATTGACCATTAAGCCCCGTAATTCAAATGCCATTTGACACTTTACTTATCTCTCAGCATGCCATAACTAAGGAACCAATCTATTGCTTGAAATAAGACGATGACCTCCGTAGATTCCTTAACTAAGTTATATAAACAGCCTTGTAACTGGTCAAAATCACTAGACATAATAGACACAGAGACATCATTGTAGTCGGGTTAACCTTCACTAGGAAATTCGTCTGAGAATAATAAACTCTTGCCGTCAATGTCTAGGGCACCGCGCAGCAAATGATGGTGCTATGTTTTTGGTAATTGACCGGAATTTTCAGTATCTACCATAGCGCCATATTCAACTGCGACTAATATTTTACCACCTAGTGTTTCTTTATAGTAGGGCATTGCATCTGTGGCTTATCCATAGAAAAATAAGTAAGTGATTATAGTCATGATTCCACGCCTTTATCGTGACTCCTTGTTTAATTCAGTTTAGCAAATTTTAGCAAAGCCCTAAAATTTCACCGATAAATCAGAGGTTAAAAAAACACAAATTTGAAATATTGATAGTAAATCAAGGGGGACAAAGACAAAGATTGTATCTATTTGTTTTTTTATATATTCATATCAAGTTCATATTTTTCAACGGCTTATATAGAAAGAAGCGGGTTTTCAATAAAAAATATGGCTAAAAAGTTAGAAAAAGATGATGCTGTTTTCATTTTTTGTTTGACCTTCATATCAACATGCCGTAAAGTACGACAAAGGAAAAAATACTTCGCAATCAAAAAGCAGATGACAAGTTGGCTTCAAAAATCATTAAGGGTCATATCTGAGTCTGTGAAAAATGAAAGGGAAAGTATTTTAATTTTAATAAAGCCAATCGGCACCGATGTTTTTAATAAAATCCCACAGATTGCAGGTATGTAGCTTGAATTTGGGGTGTTTAAAGAAATTGGTGGATTTGGTGTGCAATCGATAGGTCATTAGAAAAGGGGAAAAATTATGCCAAAGAGAACAGATATTCACAAAATTCTAGTTATCGGATCTGGTCCCATTGTAATCGGACAAGCAGCCGAATTTGACTATGCTGGTACTCAAGCTTGTTTCGCATTAAAAGAAGAAGGATACGAAGTTGTCCTAATTAATTCGAATCCAGCGACAATAATGACTGATCGCAAGATGGCCGATAAGATTTATATCGAGCCAATTACTGAAGAAATGGTTTCTAAAATTTTATACGAAGAAAAACCAGATGCAATTTTACCATCACTTGGTGGTCAAACAGGCTTAAACATGGCTTTAACTTTAGATGCTTCAGGTATTTTAGAAGAATTAGATATTGAGTTAATTGGTACCAACCTTAAAGCCATTGACCAAGCAGAAGACCGTGAGTTATTTAAAAACTTGATGACTTCAATCGGCCAACCTGTTCCGGATTCAACAATTGTTCACACTGTCGATGAAGCGGTTGATTTTGCCAATAAAATTGGTTACCCAATTATTGTAAGACCAGCCTTTACCATGGGTGGTTCTGGTGGTGGTATCTGTGAAGACCAAGCATCATTAGAAAAAATCGTTAAGAACGGTTTGATTTTATCGCCAGTAACCCAATGTTTAATTGAGAAATCAATTGCCGGTTACCAAGAAATAGAATACGAAGTAATGAGAGATGGCGCGGGTGTTGCAAAAGTCATCACTTCGATGGAAAACTTCGACCCAGTTGGTGTACATACAGGTGATTCAATTGTGTTTGCCCCTAATCAATCACTTGATCAAGCACAAAATGACATGCTAGCAGATGTAGCCATTAAAATTATTCAAGCCTTAGAAATTGAAGGTGGCTGTAATGTACAACTTGCCTTAAAACCTGATACACAAGAATACTACATCATTGAGGTAAACCCTCGTGTGTCTCGTTCATCAGCCCTAGCTTCAAAAGCGACAGGTTTCCCCATTGCCAGAGTGGCAGCTAAAATTGCAGTAGGGTATCGTTTTGACGAATTATACAACCCTTACACTGAAACAACTTTTTCCGAATATGATCCAAAAAATATTACTTATACTGTTGCAAAAGTGCCACGTTGGTCAAGCGACAAGTTCAAAAATGCAGATAGAAGCTTAACGACGCAAATGAAGGCAACTGGTGAGGTAATGTCACTAGGTCAATCGATTGAAGAAGCCTTGTTGAAATCAATCCAATCGCTTGATAACGGCCACCCACACTTATTCGATGTGGATGCTGCTAAAGCGTCAGACGAGAAAATTTTAAAAGAAATTGTCGAAGTGAAAGATGACCGTATCTTCTACTTGGCAGAAGCGATTCGTCGTGGAATGACTGTAGAAGAAGCTGAAGACCATACGAAAATCCGCCCATTATTCCTGAAAGCTATCAAACATATCGTGGACATTGAAGCAGCGCTTAAAAATCAACCGCTAGATAAAGATGTTGTGGCAGAAGCGAAATTAAACGGCTTTGATGACCAAACAATTGCGCAACTTGCCAAAGTAACCGTGAATGAAGTGAAATCCTTTAGAGATGAACATGCCCTTGCACCTAATTTTGTCCCTGTAACCATCTGGGGTATGGGTGACTACGGTGAGGCAAGCTACTTCTTCACCTCTTATGCTGGTGAAAACAAAGTTCATACAGCTACTGATAAAGAATCTGTCTTAGTATTAGGTTCTGGCCCAATCAGAATCGGACAAGGAATTGAGTTTGACTACGCAACTGTTCACTGTGTTAAAGCCTTACAAAAAGCAGGGTATGAAGCCTTGATTATCAACTCTAACCCTGAAACAGTATCTACTGATTTCTCGATCTCTGACAAATTATTCTTTGAACCAGTTACTTTTGAAAATGTGATGGCTATTATTGAACGGGAGCAACCAATCGGTGTTATGATTCAATTCGGTGGACAAACTGCCATCAACTTGGCCAATGACTTGAAAGAAGCTGGTATCCAAATTCTTGGGACATCGGTTGAAGACATGAACCGAGCTGAAGATAGAAAATTATTCGAACAAGCATTAACCCAATTAAATATTGCCCAACCAGAAGGTGCTACAGCCTTAACCTTAGAAGAAGCGCTAGCTATCCCAGAAAAAATTGGTGGCTACCCAGTACTTGTTAGACCATCATTTGTCCTAGGTGGTAGAGGGATGGAAGTGGTTTATGACGAAGAAAACTTAACCACTTACATGAATGACGCCTTGGTTGAAAGTCATAAATTAAAACAAGAAGCGCCAATCTTGATTGACCACTACGTTCAAGGGATTGAAGTTGAAGTGGACGCCATTTGCGACGGCACGGATGTCTTTATCCCAGGTATCATGGAACATATCGAAGCAGCGGGTGTCCACTCAGGTGACTCCATGGCTGTTTTCCCTACACAAAGATTATCACAAGCTGTCATCGACCAAATTATCGATGAAACCATCAAAATTGGAAATGGCTTAGGCACAATTGGGATGGTGAATATCCAGTTCATCGTGGAAAATGATAAAGTCTTTATTATCGAAGTGAACCCTAGAGCCAGCCGTACAGTGCCATTCTTATCAAAAGTAACAGATATTGAAATCGCGCAAATTGCTACAAACGTGATCATGGGGACTAGCTTACAAGCGCAAGGCTATACTAGCGGGGTATTCGACTATACTGATGACCAAGTCCATGTGAAAGCACCGGTCTTCTCATTCACTAAATTAAATGGTGTTGATCCAGCGGTTAGTCCAGAAATGAAATCAACTGGTGAAGTGATGGGGTCAGGTAAGACATACGCCATTGCCCTACAAAGAGCCTTTGAAGGAGCCAACATTCAAGCGACTGAAGATGGTGCGATTGTCTTCAACTTGTTTAAAGCAGATTTAGGAGAAATCGAAGCGGACTTGACCAAGTTGCATAAGGCAGGTTACCCATTAGCAATCTACATCAATGACGCAGACGAAAAGCTTGAATCAGATAACTTTACAGTCTTCTCAAATACAGATGAGTTAAACCAATACATCACTGAAAACGATGTGCAATTAGTGGTGGATACAACGGGTAATGTGCCAGGGTATGAAAAAGGGTTGGCGACTAGATTAACTGCCATCAGCCAATTAGCGTCATTGTTTACCCACCTAGATACCTTTAAAGCCTATACGAAAGTTTTAGACGAAAAAGCGGTTGGCGCTAAGGTTTAATGAATTCTATGCAAGACAGTGATGCAAAAAACATATCACTAACTTAAAAAATCTCTGATAAAACATTTGACTTTATCATTATTTCCTAATAAAATAATGGAAATATTAAAGATCAAGTATGAAGAGAGTAAATGATGATTGGATTCACAGCGAGTTAGGATAGAGTGGAAGCCTAATATGACGACATCACTGAACCGCACTTCATAGATAAATTGGTGAAAGCAAGTAGCTAATTTCGCTGATGCAGCGTTAACAAAATCGAGTGAATTCAATTGTTTGTCAATTTGAGTTAACTAGAGTGGTACCACGGTTAAGCCTCGTCTCTATGTTCTATTTGAACGTGGAACGGGGCTTTTTTATATATAAATGAATCGTAGATAAAGAAAGTAAATTGGGGCGTATGCCAAGCGAAGTAGTGATGGTGTGAGACTACTGATATCAACCAATTGAACCGCGCTTTAAAGATTTCTTGTTAGGTTAAAAAACTGAACAAGGACGTGGTGTCCACGTTAGGATGAGAGATAGCCATTTTCCGGTGATTAAAATCAATGGAAAATGGCTAAGTAGAGTGGTACCGCGGTTTAACGCCTCTATATTTGCGAGATGCAGATGTAGGGGTGTTTTTTGATGAAATGGAGGAGAAAAGTGATAGAGATCAGTAAGCAAGATATTGAGAAGGCAGATATTTTAATAAATTCCTTGGCATATATTAAGGATTTTCACCAAAAAATTGTGGTGATTAAATATGGCGGTCATGCCATGATTTCTGAGGAAATGCGTCAGCGGGTGATTTCAGATATCGCTTGGCTGTCGTACGTTGGAATGAAGCCGATAATTGTCCACGGTGGTGGGCCAGAAATTAACCGAATGCTTGAAGTGCAAGGAGTTGAACCTCATTTTATTAATGGTTTGCGAGTGACTTCAAGTGACGTCATGCGGACAGTGGAGATGGTCTTAACTGGTTTGATCTCACCGAATTTAACCACCATGTTGAATGAGGAGGGCGTTTCGTCAGTTTCAGTTTCTGGTAAGGACAATAAAGTCATGGAAGCTGTGAAGAAAGATGAATCCCTTGGCCTAGTTGGCCAGGTGACCAACGTCAACACGGACTATCTCCACCAAATGTTAGATGATAATATGCTTCCAGTGATTTCACCCATCGCTTATGGACCCAAAGGTGAGAGCTTGAACATCAATTCGGATGAAGCGGCCGCTGCGATTGCTTCAGCTTTAAAGGCTGAAAAAATGATTTACTTGACCGATATTAATGGCATCTATGAAGATCCAGCTGACCCATCAACTTTATATTCCGTTATGTCTGCTGACCAAATCCAAGAAGCAATTGAAAACAAGATCATTACTGGTGGCATGATTCCTAAAGTGGAAAATTGCTTGGGTGCCATTCAATCAGGCGTCCATTCTTGCCAGATTATCGACGGCACTATTCCCCACGCTATTATCTTAGAATTATTCACTAAAAACGGCATTGGCACCATGATTACAGCTTAAAAAGGTGGTTTACACATGAACTTACAAAATAAAAACTTTTTAAAATTACTGGATTATACGAGTGCAGAAATCGAATTCCTAATCGACTTCGCCTTGCATTTAAAAAAATTGAAAAAGCGCAACATTCCACATGAATACTTAAAAGGCCAAAATATTGCCTTATTATTTGAAAAATCTTCCACTCGAACCCGGGCCGCCTTCACCGTAGCGGTCAACGATCTAGGCGGCCACCCTGAATACCTTGGGGCCAACGACATCCAACTCGGTAAGAAAGAATCTGTTATAGACACCGCAAAAGTTCTTGGCTCCATGTTTGATGGCATCGAGTATCGTGGTTTTGACCAGGATGCAGTCGAATTATTAGGCGCCCACGCTGGTGTACCAGTTTGGAACGGCTTGACCGATACCTGGCATCCAACCCAAATGATTGCGGACTTTATGACTATCAAAGAAAGTTTTGGTTGTTTAAAAGGGCACCACTTAGTCTATCTAGGTGATGGTCGTAACAATATGGCCAACTCTTTAATGATTGCTGGGGCCAAGTTGGGCGTTGACATTACCATTGCGACTAGCTCACAATTACAACCTGAACAAGATATTCTTGAAACCGCTCAAGACATCGCTAAAGCAACAAATGCCAAAATCACCGTAACAAATAACCCAGTTCAAGCCGTGAAAACGGCCAACATTATATACACAGATGTCTGGGTGTCAATGGGTGAGGAAGCGACCTTTGAAGACCGGATCAAGCAATTAATGCCATTCCAAGTCAACAAATCATTGATAGACCAAGTTGAGACAGCGAATTGCATTTTCCTACATTGCCTACCTGCCTTCCATGACGTAGAAACCACTTACGGCCAGCAAGTCTTAGACCAATACGGCTACCAAGAAATGGAAGTGACAGATGAAGTCTTCCAGGCCGATTACGCCAAACAATTCTTACAAGCAGAAAATCGCTTGCACTCAATTAAAGCCATCATGGCAGCTACAAACGGCAACTTATTCTGGCCAAACAATAATGACAAAGGAGGCGATTAGGTGATTAAAGTAGGGATTATCGGGGCAACTGGCTATACAGGTGAAGAATTAATCCGCTTGTTGGTGACCCGACCAGATATTGAATTAACCACTTTAACTTCGAGAAATGAAGTGGGAACTAAGGTTCAGGACTATTATCCTCATTTCAAGGGCTTAATCGACCAATCCTTCGTGGCTTATGATCCAAACCAAATTTTCGACCAGGTGGATGTCTTATTCTTGTGCTTGCCGCACGGGGTATCCATGGAAATCGCTAAAGCAGCCCAAGCGCATGACGTCAAGGTGATTGATTTGGGGGCGGACTTTAGACTGAAGGATAGCCAAGTCTACCAAGAATATTATGGCATTCCACAAACAGAACCTGATTTACTTGAACAAGCGGTTTACGGTTTGCCTGAACTTTACGCAGCCGACATTCAAAAGGCAGATTTAATCGCCAATCCTGGCTGTTTTGTGACCTGCAGTTTGCTCGCCTTATTGCCAGTAATCGACCAAGATTTCATTCGAACCGATTCAGTAATTATTGACGCCAAAACAGGTGTCTCTGGGGCAGGCCGGTCTGCCAAGGTAGCCAACTTACTGACTGAGTTAGGTAACAACTTTTACGCTTACAACCCTATGGCCCACCGCCATATTCCTGAAATTGAGCAGACTTTAAATAATGTCGCCAACAATCAAGTCACTGTTCAATTCACCCCGCATTTGTTACCAACCGAACGGGGCATTCATGCCACAATCTATGTGGACTTAACTAAAGACATTAATGAAGACCAAGTCCGTCAAATCTATCAAGATTATTATCAAGACAAATACTTTATTCACATCCTAGGCCAAGACCAATTGCCACAAATTAAAGCGGTTCGGGCCAGCAATTTTGCCCAAATCCAAGTCAAAGTCGATCAAAGAACCAACCGGTTAGTGATTTTTGCCGTTATAGACAACCTAGTAAAAGGGGCAGCTGGTCAAGCCATCCAAAATATGAACCTAATGTTTGGCCTAGACCAAACGACTGGGCTTACCCAAGTCCCAATCTTCCCATAACCATTAATGAAAGGAGTTTGAATACATGTCACAAAATCAATCACCGACCTCAATAAGTAGTGAAAATGCTGAAATACATTCCTTAACTAGTCAGGCCATTTCTGGAGGCCTTTGCGCCATTGAAAATGTCTGGGTGTCTGGTGTCCATTCTGGTTTCAAACACCGCAACAAAGATTTAGCCCTGATTTATTTTCCAAAAGGGGCCACTATGGCAGGGGTATTTACTAAAAATGCCATCCAATCCCATCATATCAAATATGATAAAAAACGCCTGAATGAACAGGCTACCTTTAAAGCCATTATGATTAATTCCGGAAATGCCAACACCTTTAACGGACCAAAAGGAGATACCGATGTTCAAATTATGGCCAACACACTTGCTAGCAAGCTAACAATTCAACCAGATGAAATCCTGATTTGTTCTACAGGTGTTATTGGTGTACCAATGGACCTGAGTAATTTCGACGACCAAGTGGACACATTAACCCATAATCTGACAGACGGTGATTCGATTCAAGCGGCTGAAGCCATTATGACTACGGACAACAAAATTAAGCAAGCAGCTATTGCCTTTGAAATCGAAGGGCAACCCGTTCACCTAGCGGCCATTGCCAAGGGGTCAGGTATGATTCACCCGAATATGGGAACCATGTTGTCTTATATTGTGACTGATTTAGACCTTGGCCAAGAAACCTTACAGCAATTACTGAAAGAGTCTGTTAACCAATCTTTTAATAAGATTTCAATTGACGGGGATACTAGTCCCAACGATACCGTCCTTCTGGCATCTACCAACAAAGTCTCAGTTAAGCCAACCAAGCAAAATATATTGATTTTCCAAGAGAAATTGACGGAAATCTGTCAAATGATGGCTCAAGAAATTGTGGCCGACGGGGAGGGGGCAACGAAATTTGTTACCGTTGCTGTGAAAGGCGCTGCGAGTCAAGCAGACGCTGAAGCGATTGCCAAACAAGTAGCGACATCCTCCCTTGTGAAAACAGCTGTTTACGGGCAAGACGCTAACTGGGGCCGGGTATTATCAGCCATTGGCCAATCCCAGCCAGACTACCTCGACCCAGCCAAAATTCAGATCAGTTTCATTTCTGAAAAGGGAGAGATTTTAACCTGCAAGAATGGTCAGGGGCTAGTATTTGATGAAGATTTAGCCTATGAAATCCTATCTGAAACAGAAATTACCATCCATATCGATTTAGGCCTCGGCAATAGTAAGACCGCCGTTTGGACCTGCGATATGACTGAAGATTACATCAAAATTAACGCCGACTACCGGAGTTAGGAGGAGCATATGACAACACAAAATCTCAATACGCAAGAATTGATTGCATTAGGACAAGAAGTCACCATGCACACCTTTAACCGCCAAGAAACAGTTTTGGTCAAAGGCCAAGGTCCCTATGTTGAAGACCTTGATGGGAAAAAGTACATCGATTTCATTTCTGGCATCGCCTGTAACGTATTAGGGCACGCCGACCAAGGATTCGTCGATTTTATTACCAAGCAAGCGGGCAATCTGATCCATGTGTCCAACCTTTTCTGGAATGAAAATGGGGTAAAACTAGCCGAAAAATTAAGCCAAGTTTCAAATCTGGACAAGACTTTCTTCGCCAATTCGGGGACTGAAGCCAATGAAGCAGCTATTAAACTGGCCCGTAAATGGGGGACTGAGAACAAGGGGCCGGATGCCTTTGAAATTATTTCCATGAACCAATCTTTCCACGGTCGGACCTTGGCCAGCTTGACAGCAACCGGCCAAGAAGACATGCACACCGCCTTTAAACCCTTGCCAGTCGGCTTTAAATATGTGGCATTTAACGACGTTGACGCTTTAAAAAAGGCAGTTAACAAGAATACGTGTGCCATTTTGCTTGAGGTCATCCAAGGAGAAGGTGGGGTCAATGCCATTACGCCTGAATTCGTGTCTGCTATCAACACACTGCAAAAACAAGAGGATGTCCTAGTGATTGTAGATGAGATTCAAACAGGAATTGGTCGTACTGGAACCATGTTCTCCTTCCAACAAACGACTTTAATTCCAGATATCATCACCCTAGCAAAAGGGTTAGGTGGGGGCTTACCAATTGGGGCTGTAGTGGCAAAGGACCAAGTGTCCGACCACTTTAAACCAGGTGACCACGGCACTACCTTTGGTGGCAATCCATTAGCTACAGCAGCGGGCAACTACATCTTGTCAGCCATTGAAGACCAACAACTTTTGAAAAATGTGAAAGTTATATCTGCTTATATCAAGGATCAATTACAATCTTGGCAATCCCCACTAGTAGAAGAAATTCGTGGTCAAGGGTTTTTGATTGGGTTGAAAGTCACTAAGCCAGTTGCCCAAGTGGTTGCGGCGGCGGCAGACCAAGGTTTGCTAGTGACTTCAGCTAAGGATAACGTCATCCGTTTACTACCCCCATTAAATGTCACAAAAGATGTGGTAGATCAAGCTTTAGCAAAGTTGAAAACATCTCTTGAGGGCGAATAAGGCTAGTAGATACCTATAAGAATGTCCTTCTAAATGATATTTAATAGGTTGACTTACCCTCAAAATCCTGGTAAATTGCTTTTATAACATAACAATTTCAAAGAAAGGTCAGGTATCAAGTCCAATGAAGTTATAATCCTACTTTATTTAAAATAGTGAGCGAGAAAAACACTGACGTTAGTGTTTGTTTAACCTGGGCTATTTTGGTAGGATGAAAAAACTTTGGACGGATACTAGGACCTTTCTTTTTTGTGTGCATTTTTAACATTGGAGAAAGTTTATCGGAATATGCAAGCGGGCCTATATCTAGGGTAATACAATAGACCTAGATTTGGTTGGCATCGTCATTCTTCAAGTATTCATGTTCAATATTTGTCCTACTACAGAACAATCTAGTAGGGCATTTTTTGTGCCCAAAATAATAAAGGAGGTACATACATGTTACTAATTACACACTTAACCATGACGCAAGCTAGCACTCTATTCACCGTGATTGACGACTTATCATTTGTGGTAAACCCTGGTGATAAGGTCGCAATCATTGGCGAAGAGGGCAACGGGAAATCATCGATTCTAAAATATATTGTCGGGGATGAAAGCATTCAATCTTATCTTGAAATTACCGGGCAAATGGCCAATCATTTTACCAAGTTAGCTTATTTACCTCAAGCTATGGCAAATGAGGACCTAGCAAAGTCATTGGAAAATTATTTTTTCAGGAGTCGGGATTACGCAGATGTGGATTATCAATTGCTCTATCAACTGGGTAACCAGCTAGATTTTGATGTGGACCGGATTTATGATCAGCAGTTAGTGGGGGACCTGTCTGGGGGTGAGCGGATCAAGTTACAGTTGATTGACTTGTTGATGGATGAGCCGGATTTGTTGTTGATGGATGAACCGTCTAATGACCTAGATGTCGAAACCAGTCTCTGGCTTGAAAAATTTATTCAGCAGAGTGACTTGGCTATGATTTATATTTCCCATGACGAGTTGTTGCTTAAACGAACCGCCTCCCATATCCTGCATGTAGAAAGATTGACCAACAAGTCGACTGCCCGCTCAACCTTTGTAAAGGACAGCTACGAAAATTACCTGACCCACCGTGACCAAGAGATGTCCAATCAGGAGAATTTAGCCAACAAGCAGCGGGAAGAAGACCAAAAACGGATGGCGAAGTTTAACCGCGTGCACGATTCAGTAGACCACCAATTGAACAATACCAAGGATTCTACTGCAGGACGACTTCTTGCTAAAAAGATGAAAGCTGTCCAATCTATGGACAAGCGATTTGAACGCGAACGGGCCAAATTTGTGGACCATCCAATTAAAGAAGCGCCCATTCATATTGAATTTTCAAACGTGAACCCTTTAGGCAAGAGCCAAGTTGTCGTGCACTTAGACGACGGTCAAGTAACCATTGATGACCGCATTTTAGCCGACAATCTGAAATTGACTGCTAAAGGCCAAGATAAGATCGGCATTATTGGGCCTAATGGTATTGGCAAAACGACTTTTCTTCGTCAACTTTGGCATGATTTAAAAGATGCTAAAGGCCTTCAAGTGGGCTACATGCCCCAACAATACAGCGAGGAAATTCCTGATGACCAAACCCCTATCGAATTTATGACTACCACTGGGGACAAGGAAGAAAGAACACAAATCATGACTTATTTGGGTAGTCTCCGCTTTTTACCTGAAGAAATGGACCAACCAATAGCTTACTTATCCGGTGGGCAAAAGGGAAAACTCATCTTAGCTAGTTTGGACCTCAAAGGCTATAATGTCTTACTCTTAGATGAACCGACTAGGAATTTCTCAGCTTCTTCTCAACAAGAAATCCGTACGGTTTTCAATGATTATCCCGGCGCTATCATCACCGTTTCCCACGACCGACAGTTTTTAAAATCAGTGTGTGACACAGTGTATGAATTAAGTTCTGAGGGATTTAAAATCGTTGACCATGTCAATCAATGGTAAAAAATGAAAATGTAGTGAAAACTTTCATGGTATAATGGAAGGGCAACCGGATGCTGGCTGATATAAAAAAGGCAGGTCCGGTATTTTTTGGAGGAGACTACATGCGTTCATTTATTAAACAAACATTATTATTAAAACCCTCGCCAAATGATCATCTAGAACGGGTATTAGTCGCTGGTTTTTGTACCTTGATTGTCAATTTAACCGGTTATTTATTGGGTATGCCTGGGATTAATGCTACATCTAGCTTAGGCTTATTTACTTTTTTACATTTTCAATCTTTTGAAGGTAGCCGGACCATTAAACGGATGGTTTTTGTGGCCATGACCTTGATGGTGTCTTATACAGTCGGCTTAATCATCGGACAAATCCCTTTAATTGCCCCTATAGCTATTGGGTTGGTAGCCTTTTTTGCTAGATTGATCTACCGAATTTACCGGATTGATAAGCCAGGAGACATCTTCGTTATTCTAGTGATGGCAGCGGCAGCTACACGAGATATACCACTCAATCAAATGCCTGTGCAATTGCTTGAATTTGCCTATGGGATTGTCGTTTCCCTAATCATGGCCTTTCTATTAGTGAAATACCTGCATTTACCTAAACAAACCTTCACCTTCACCTTCCATTTGAAGGAGGCTATTCGACAAGATCCACGGATGGTGGTTGATTCTTTCTATTATGCAAGCGTCTTATTCTTCGCTTCTTATTTGAATATTGTGCTCGATCTGAGTCCTTATTCATGGATTATCGTGTCTTGTTCAGCCATCCTACAAGGAAACACTCTGGAAATTATTTTAAATAGAAGCTTCCAAAGGGTTTTCGGGACCATCGCCGGACTGGCAACAGCTGCTTTAATCATTATTATCCCAATCCCGCATATTTTACGGATCGGTGCAGTCGTTATTTTATACGTATTGGCAGAGTACTTTATCCCGCGCAATTATTCAATGGGGATTTTCTTCGTGACCAATATGGTCTTGATTCAATTAACCTTCCAAAATCCAAATCTTGGCTTTGACTATCTTAGCTACCGATTTGAAGGTATTGTCATTGGAACCCTGATTGGTTCATTGGCCGCTTACTTGCAATATTATCTATACAGATTTTACAGTCAGTCTATCATTCAATATAGGACCTATGATTATAAAGAGAAGATGGCCGAAGAGGTTAATCACCACGATCATCATCTATTTAAATAGTCTCCTACCCTGAGGATTGTCCTTTTTCCGGATAATATTCAGGGTATTTTTGTACTTTATTCAATTTAAATTAGGGAATAAAGTCATTACCATTGACGGGAATACCAAAACCTTCAAACTCACAGACTTTTCGAACTATATTAAATAAGTCTATCTGATAACACTTAATCAATAAGGTCAAAAATTTGAATAGATGGCTATAGGATAAAGGCGCAAGAACTTGTTGGCGGGGAGGCTGACCAAGCTCTTACGTCTTTGTTTATTGTTGGTGATGAATTAGTATTCAATATTCAATTGGTATAACCAAGCTTTTAATGTTGCTACACTGTCTAAGAAACCTTGTTTTTGGTCTTCGCCAGGTACAAATTCAATGAGCTAATGATGTTTGTTTTGGGATCCTTCTTCCCCGGCCCAAACGCGAATGATTCACGCATCAACTATTTGTACGATTTGGATGAAGGGCTCGAAATCATCGAATGACCCAAGTTTGTAGTAGGGCCCGTAGGATGAAGTGGTTAAACTAGCTTCTTGCATTAATTGAGCGACTTTCTCGGCTTGTGCGATATCATTTTTGGGCAGGTGGTTATCGCTACCCCATTCAATAGCTTGAATGCCGGCTTCCTTGGCTAAATCGATGATGTAGTCGACGGAATCGTCTCTAAAGGTGACTGAACATAATCCAATCATTTAAAAACCTCCTATGTAGTTTGCTTTTACTTAGATAAATGTTTAAAATGAAGAGTTTTCTTGGGTCAGGAATTCAGCTTCTTCAGCGGTAGTTTCGCGACCTAGCACCTCATTGCGGTGTGGATATCGGCCGAACTTGTCGATGATGTTCTTGTGTAACTTTTCGCAGTATAAATTATTCTCGTTGCCAATTTCTTGAAAAATGGTTAGCGTCCATTTGTGGACGGTTTTAGATTCAGAATGCATAAAAGGCATAACTGCGAAGATTTTTTCTTGCTCGTTAAATAAGTCATTAAAAGCTGGATGATGATACAAGTCTTGTGACAGGGCAAGAGCCATTTTATCTTGGGAAAATGACTTGGCAGATCCACGCCAGAGATTGCGGGAAAATTGGTCTAAGACAATAATTTCAGCCAAGCGTCCATAAGGATCATCGCGCCATAGCCAAAGTTCATTATTAGCAGCCGCTGTCCAAGTATCTAGAAACTGGTAGCGGATTGTGGTATCAAAATTATTATCTTTTGCGAACAACAAGTCTGCATTTTCAGCTGTAAACCAGAAATCTAGCACTTGTTGTAGGTTTTTAATAGCCATAAAATACCTCCGTTCATATTAACTACAGTCATTTGTGATTTTTGGAACCATCGCATAGCTGTTAAATGTTCATTATTAGTATATAATAAAAAGTATAATCAATCACAAAAAACACATTATATAGGAAGAAACGATTCAAATATATCTTGTGGCAGATTGGCTCAATAGAAAAGAGTTATTGATAAAGTGCTTGGGTAATCGATTAATATCCGCGAGCACCTCTATCGTGCTAAATGATTGTGAATAAAAATAAAAAACTTCCAAGTCCTTATTATTAAATGAAAAGTCGACATTGGAAGTTCTTTGGTGAAACGACCGTTTATCTGTCTCATAAAATTTCTTGTAAAGTAAAAATTATCTTGTTATTTTACGAGGCAAATCCCTAAAAAACACCTGAATCTTTGTTATAATTGTTCTGTATTGAAAACGAGTGGAGAAGATAAATTATGAATGTAAATCACTTATCAGACCGACTAGCATCGGTCGCATCTTTTGTGAAAGATGGCGCGCGGCTGGCAGATATTGGGTCAGACCACGCTTACTTACCGGTCAATTTGGCTAGTCAAGATAAAATCACTAGTGCAATTGCTGGTGAAGTTGTGGCAGGACCTTTTCAGTCTGCCCAGCAAGAAATTGCTCGTCAGGAATTAGGGCATAGGGTTGAAGCGCGACTTGGAGACGGTTTAGCGGTTATTGAACCATCAGACCAAATTGACACCATTACCATTTGCGGTATGGGCGGCGCTTTAATCGTGGATATTCTAGCTCAAGGGTTAATTGACGGAAAATTAGCGACTAATCCGCGTCTTATTCTGCAACCAAATGTGGCAGAAGACAAGGTGCGTCAATGGTTAAACACCCATTCTTATGAAATCGTTGATGAAGCGATGATTGCTGAAAATGGTAAGTTTTATGAAGTGATTGTGGCGGATTACCGAGATAACCTACAACAAGAATTGACCAGTGACGATATTTTATTTGGCTTATTTAACAAAGAGAAATATGCAGCTATTTTCCAGGAAAAATGGCAATTAGAATTGAAACGGACAAACTATGTATTAGACCAACTTGAACAAGCCAGCAACCGCGATGAAAGCAAGATTGCCCGTTACCAAGAATTGAAGGCAGCGATACAAGCACAATTAGCTTAAGGAGGCATTGATTTGTCACTCACAATTAAAGACTTTATCCAGCAGTTCCAAACTTTTGCACCAGAATATTATGCGGTTGAAGGGGACCCAACTGGTTTACATTTTGGTCATCTCGACCAAGATATTCACAAGATTTTGGTGACCTTAGATATTCGCCCCGAAGTGGTTGAAGAGGCTAAGAAAATTGGAGCGGATTTCATCTTTGCCCACCATCCACCCATTTTTAAACCGGTGAAACGCCTAACGGAGGATGATCCGCAACAAGCGATGTATGCGGAAATTATTCGCTCAGGTATTGGGGTATACGCGGCTCATACCAATTTGGATGCTGCGCCAGCTGGGATGAATGCCTGGCTTTCTGATTTATACGAGGTTGAAAACGTAGAAGTTTTGCGAACCCATACGATAGATGAAACGACCGGGCAAGCGATTGGTATTGGACGCATCGGAGATTTAGCTGAACCGATGACACTTGAAGCTTTCGGTGAATTTGTGAAAGCAAAAACGGGCGTCAATGGTTTAAGGATGGTGGTTGCTGATAAAGATAGACCTGTTAAACGGGTGGCTATTCTAGGAGGTGACGGCGGTTCTTACTTCGAGGATGCACTGGCTAAGGGTGCGGATACCTTTATCACTGGTGACGTTTACTACCATACCGGCCACGATATGATTGCGGCGGGCTTGAACGTGATCGACCCAGGTCACCATTTTGAATCAATCGTAAAATCTAAAATGACAGACATGTTTAAGCAATGGAACGATGAAAATAACTGGCAGGTTGATGTAGTTGCTAGCCAATTAAATACGGATCCATTTACATTTATATAGGAGGAAATACTGAATGACTTATCAAATTAAAGACCAAGAATTATTAAACCGCTTTGTGACTTATGCAAAAGAGAATACGCGCTCAAACGAGGCGAATGCGGACCAAGTGCCTTCATCACCAAACCAAGTAGCATTCGCTAAGAAATTAGCTAAAGAATTAACGACTTTAGGATTTTCAGATGTCTTCTACAATGAAAAAGACTCATTTGTCACAGCAACAATTCCTGCAACAGATGACAGCAAAGACTACCCAACAATCGGTTTCTTTGCCCACGTAGATACGGCAGATTTTAACGCTGAAAATGTTAACCCACAAATCATTGAAAACTATGATGGCGGCGTAATTCCTTTAGGTGATTCTGGCTATGAATTAAATCCTGCTGAATTTGAATCATTAAACAAATATGTCGGTCAAACTTTGATTACAACGGATGGGACAACTTTACTTGGTGCAGATGACAAGGCGGGTATCGCTGAAATCGTTACCGCTGGTAAATACTTAATAGACAATCCATCCATTAAACATGGAGAAGTGAAAGTGGCTTTTGGTCCGGATGAAGAAATTGGTGTTGGAGCTGACCGCTTTGACGTTGAACGATTTGGCGCAGATTTTGCCTACACTATGGACGGTGGCCCACTAGGTGAATTAGAATTTGAAACTTTCCATGCGGCTTCAGCAGTGGTTGAAGTAGCAGGTAAAAACATTCACCCAGGTTCAGCGAAAGATTTAATGATCAATGCCTTACAAGTGGCTATCGATATCCATAACCAGTTACCAGAAAATGAACGTCCTGAAAATACAGAAGGACGCGAAGGTTTCTTCCATTTAATGGGTATGGAAGGGAATGTAGAAGCTGCTAAAGCCACTTACATTATCCGTGACCATGACCGTCAACAATTTGAAAACCGTAAGGCATTAATCCAAGAAGCTGCAGATAATTTAAATGCATTTTATGGTAGTGACATTGCCACAGTCACTTTAAATGACCAGTATTACAACATGGGTGAAATTATTAAAAAAGATATGCGTCCTGTGACGCTTGCTGAAAATGCATTTGCTGCTGTAGATATCCAACCAGATATTATTGCGGTTCGTGGTGGTACCGATGGGTCTAAATTGACTTACATGGGACTACCAACACCAAACTTATTTGCTGGTGGGGAAAATATGCATGGTCGTTTTGAATATGTCAGCCTAGAAACGATGGTGAAGGCAGCTGAAGTTATTCTAGCCATCATTGAAGGTGCTGGCGATTACAACAATCTATAAAATACTATTTTTAAATATATGAAGGTAAAAACATTTACCGCAAAGAAAGAAGTTGGCGTCTATCCGGTGTCAACTTCTCCTTTTATATATTTAGCAATTAAAAAAAGTTGCTTTTACAAAAGGAGGGCTTATGAATTTACAGTTTATTTTAAAGACCCCGACACAAAATAACCTGAAATCTGTATATGAAGACATTGATGCTTATCTAAGAGCAGATGTCGAAAATCAAGTCTTTATTATCACTGACGACAATATGAAATTTGATTTAGAGATGTCTGTTTTACGTCAAATGAAGGCAGTCCAGTTGAATGCTGGCCATACAACTGACAATAAACATGCAGGAATGATGCGACTACAAGTGCAGTCTTTCAAACGGTTAGCTTGGTATTTATTGCAGAAACAAGATAGTCAATCAGTTGGGGACGTTTCAGATATTGGTAATGTCATGGTTATCGGTCGCGTTTTAGCGGATATGAAGGACGACTTATTGGTATACCGGGGTGAATACGATCAGATTGGTTTTGTGGAAGCCTTGGCTGACTTATTTAAAGAGTTAGTGAACGGTCAAATTACCAGTGACGTCTTTTTAAATTCGTTATCTAGCTATGAGTCTAGTGACCAGCCCTTGATTCAAAATCAAGTGAAGAAAATGAAAGAACTGGCTGCAATTTACGGAGAGTACGAAAAGTATTTAGCGGGCTTAACAATGGCAGACCAAAACGTTTTTGCCCAATTGAGACAAGCTATTTCGGACCAAGACTTGTCTAAAACAAGAATTATCATTACGGGCTTTGATTATTTTAATGCCCAAGAGTTGGAGACGATTGTTGCCTTCCTTGAAAACTGTCCGCAAGTGCAAATTGTCTTAAATTTAGATCAACCTTATGATTTTAGGACGCCGGACTGGTATGAGTTATTTACGGTAACTGGGAAAACTTACAATCAATTGATGCAATTTGCTAGAAAGCAAGAGATACCATTTGCTAATCCCATAGTAGCTGAATCGGATAATAGTTATGCAGATGGTTTTAAAGTTTTAGATCATTATCTAAGAACGGACAACCGTATTGAAAGTGGCCAAATTGCGCAAACTGATCCTGCTAAAACGGCAGTCAATCAGGTCATGGAAATTTGGGAAGTACCGTCTACTTATATGGAAGCTGACCAAGTAGCCAATGAAATTTATCGATTAGTGGCAGATCCAAATACCGATTACCGCTACAAGGACATCCAAATCCTATCTAGAGATGAGGATGCCTATCAACACGCTTTACAGGCGGCTCTTGATGCCAATGAAATTCCTTATTTCACTAATTTCCAAGAGGATATGGCTCTCCATCCGCTTTACCGGCTGATGATAAGTTTGTATCGGGTTTACCAAGGTAATTGGCGGTATCAAGATGTCTTTGATTTACTGCGTAGTGAATTATTAATGCCAGTTGATTTGGGTGACTTGACCCATTGGAATGATCCAACTTTTGATTCAGTAGAGGTAGTATCGGATGAATTGTCAGCTTCCAAAAAGGAGCAAATTCAATTCCGTGATGCGATCGATTTGACAGAAAATGTTGTTTTACGAAATGGTTATGAAGGACAATTTTGGTGGTCTAAAGACCGGATCTGGTCCTATATTTTAGTGGGGGAAGACGGCGAAAAAATAGGGACAAAGCGTGATATTGCGATCGAAGCAACCGCGAACCAGGTAAAATCTTTTGTTGTTGGGGCCTTGTCGCCACTATTTGACAATTGGAAAAAGGATCAAACGACTGAAGCGGCTATTACATATTTCTACCAATTCCTAACCAATAATGGGATTCCAACCAATTTGATGAATTGGCGAGACAGCTATTTAGAGACTGGGCAATTACAAGAAGCGAGACAGCACGAACAGGCTTGGCAGACCTTTATCCATATATTGGACGACTATGTCCTCCTATTTGGTGAGGAAGCATTTGACCTAGAATACTTCTTTAAGATTTTAGATTTGGCCTTTCAAAATGCGGGCTATGCTATGGTGCCACCAACAATGGACTCTGTTACAATTGGCTCTTTTGATGAAAATAAGGTTGATGCAAAGAAAATCACTTTCCTTTTAGGTATGTCCAAATATGCCTTGCCAGTAGTCTATGAAGAGAAATCTCTTTTAACCAACGAGGACCGGCAACTAGTGGTCAGTCAATTAGATGACTTACAAGCCTTAAAACAATCGGCAGATAGTAAGAATAACAACGAGGCCTATAAAGCTTATTTGGCATTCCTATCTGCCACAGATCATTTATATATTTCCTATCCCTTGAATAACGGCGATGCGGATACTGAAGGCTTGTCGCCAATGATTGGCCGTATTGCAGAGGCTTTTGATATTCAAACCAAATATTTACGGCAACCGTCTGACCATGCAGCTGAAGAAACCTTGTTGAAACTAGGTAATGGTCACACACAAGTCCGTTATTTACTGAAAGCCATGGCCCAAGATGCCCACGGTCAACAACGTTTAAGCCAGATATGGCGGCCTGTATATGACCAGGTAGTATCCAATCAATCTACTGCTGGTTTTTTTAAATGGTTGCAGTCTAGTTTGACTTACCATAATACGGTATTGTCACTTACGCCAGAATTGTCCCGGTCCTTATACGGGGATATTTTGGCCGTATCTGTGTCCCAGCTTGAACTCTATAATCGAGATCCCTTCTCTTATTATTTGAAATATGGGTTGAAATTAAAAGAACGACCTAGCTTCCAATTAGATTCCTTACAAACAGGGAACTACTTCCATGAAATGCTGGACCATTTTTTCAAGGAAGTAAATCAAAGAGAGTTTGATTTGGCTAATCTTTCTGATGGCGAGGTCAAGGAAATTGTAGGGAAAGTGACGGATAAGTTAAATGATCCGGATGTCTATCCTGAGTACACGATTTTTAAGGTTAACCACCGCAATAGTTACTTGCAGGAATCAATGAAAGAGACCATTCAGTTGTTGGTTGAAAATATGATCAAGCAACGCCAAGCGGTTAATGTGAAAACTATCGAAACGGAACAACGGTTTGGCTATACCCAAAATGAGGACGAGGAAGAAGAGACCATTACCCATTTCACTTTAGCAAACGGTCAAGAAGTTCGTTTGCGCGGTAAAATCGACCGGATTGATGCGGTGTCACAGGTTGAAAATGGCCTGGAACAAAACTTCATCCAAGTGGTGGATTATAAGTCATCGGCTCATGATGTGAAATTTGACCAGATTTATGTAGGGTCCCAATTGCAGCTTTATACTTATTTGAAGGTGGCTTTAGACCAGTTAAATCAAGAAGGTCAAACTGCCTTGCCACTAGGTGCTTTCTACCAACGGATTTTTCAACCTCAAGTGAAAATTGAAAAGCAAACAGATTTAACTGACAAAAATATTGCGGATCAAATCTTGGCCGACTTGAAACTGTCGGGTTATGTACGGGCTGACTATGATCTATTAGAAGATATTCATAGCGAAGGACTTGAACCAGGTGGGAAGTCGAGCGTTTATGCGGTGAGCCGGAAGAAAGATGGCGATTTCGCTAAAGCTGCCAAAGTCTTAACCAAGGATGAGTTGAATAAGTTGTTAGCCTTTGTTGAAGAGAAGATTATGGCTACAGCAGAACAAATTGTGTCTGGACATATTGCTTTAAATCCGCTTGATGATGATCCGTACATTCCGTCCATGACTGAGCCTTACCGGTCTGTATCTATGTTTGATGCAACGGACTATACCAATAAATATCGACCAAATCCGTCTATGGATCAGGATGAATTTTTCCAAGCCTTAATGACAGATGCCCATGTAGATGAAAATGTAGCAGAGGAGGACCAGACAGGCGATGAAGAATAGACAGAAACAAACCACTATTCCGTTACAAACAGAAGCTAATGCCCGTTATACAGCCGACCAATGGGCAGCGATTCATTTAGAAGGGAATAACCTGCTCGTTTCAGCCTCTGCTGGATCTGGTAAAACGAGTGTCCTTGTCCAACGTATCTTGCAGAAGGTACGACGTGGCTATGGGGTGGATGAGTTACTAGTTGTAACGTTTACCGAAAAAGCGGCTAGTGAAATGAAAGAGCGGTTGGAAGTAGCCTTACAAGAAATGATCAATGAAGAATCTGACGCTGACAGCCGTCAACATTATCTGCAACAAATCGCCAAATTGCCGCAAGCCAATATTTCAACCATTGACGCCTTTTGTAAGCAAGTCATCCAACGTTATTATTTCTTGATTGATCTAGACCCAGTTTACCGATTGTTAACCGATGAAACTGAAAATATGATGCATTTTGAAAATGTTTGGGAGGCCTTGAAAGAGGACTTATTAGCAGAAGGCAATCCAGATTATTTACGTATGGCAAAACACTTTGCTTCCGACCGTAAAGATGACAAGATTGACCAGCTGATTTTTGACCTATACAACAAGTCTCGAGTCCATACCCATCCAAACGACTGGTTAGATGGATTAGTAGCCAAATATCCGGATGAGGATACCCCCTACGGTGAGTCTGATTTTTATCAAGAATATGTGGTCCCTGCTTTAATAGATGAAATTGAAGCTCTTGAAAATACTGCACGACTGTATATTGAAGACCTGCCGGTTGCTGAAGCGGTTGGTTTTGAAAAAATGGCCATTTCTGTGAAAGAAAAGTTAGCTTACTTAGACCAATTGAAAACGAATGTGAAGGCCTCTTATAAAGATGCCTACCAACAAATTATTGCAACATCTTTCCCTGCTTTAGTTCGAAAAAGTAAGAAAGACTTTGAAGATGGTAACGACGCACAAAATGATTTACGAACTCAGTTAAAAGACCGACACGATAAAACAATTAAGGACGTATTCGACAAGGATATCTTGCCTTACTTTACCTTTGACGAGCATTACCAAGGCCTCTTTATTCAAGATGCTAAAAAACTTGGGCAAGCCATTATAAATGTGGAGAAGGTCTTTACTGAACGAATGACAGCCCATAAATTTGACCAAAGAATCTTAGATTTCTCAGATATTGAACTTTTCACCTATCAAATTTTAAGTAAGCAGTTAGCGGACACAGAAACTGGCAACGGCGGAAGTGTGAGTAAAAACGTCAATACTATAAATGAGGCTAAGGCTTACTATCGGGACAAGTTTACTGAAGTCATGGTGGATGAGTATCAGGATGTCAATGCCTTACAGGAAGCCATTCTACAAGCTGTATCAGGGAATCCAGAACATCCAAATATGTTCATGGTAGGAGATGTGAAGCAGTCGATTTACCGTTTCCGCTTTGCTGAACCAGGTTTATTTATCCATAAATTCAACCAATTCGCGGATGGTAATGGAGGACAAAGGATTGTCTTAGCGGAAAACTTCCGATCAAGAGCAGATGTCCTTGATTTTACCAACTTTATCTTCCGCCAAGTCATGGATCCACAAGTGGGGCAGATTGCTTATGATGAGGATGCAGCCCTTAAATTGGGCTTTACCGCCTATCCAGAAACCGACAGGATGCAGACTGAAATCCTCCTTTACGAGGAGGAAGATGGCGGTAAATCTAGCGATTACGACCAGGAAGGTTTAGACGGTTTAGATGGTGACGTCTCAAATGGGACGAAAATGCAAGCAGAATTGATTGCCCAATCCATTTTGGACAAGGTCAACAACCAGCACATGATTTATGATAAAAAGCTGCAGGCAGATAGACCCATCACCTTTAATGACATAGTAATTCTTGTAGCAACTAGACGTAACCATTCGGAATTAGAGGATGTTTTTGCCCAATATAAAATTCCTTTGATGTTGGATGATTCGGCGAACTATTTCCAGCGTACAGAAATCCGTGTCATGTTGAATATCTTAAAATTTATCGATAATCCTTACCAAGATATTCCACTGGCGGCTATTTTGCGGTCACCAATTATTGGTTTAAATGAGCAAGACCTAGCGAAAATCCGGATTGCCAACAAACAGGCAACTTATTATGACGCTATGAAAACTTATATGGCCATGGATGAAGGGCAAGATGAAAGACTAGCTGAAAAATTGCGGATTTTGAATGATTGGCACTTAGCGTGGCGGGATATCGCCCGCGACAAACCGTTGGCGACTTTAATCTGGCAAATTTATACAGATACGGGATTCCTCGATTATGTTGGTGGGATGCCAAATGGTGAGATTCGGCAAAATAACTTGCATGGTTTTTATAAATTGGCGTCTAACTATGAAGCGTCAGCCTTTAAGGGGATTTTCCAATTCATCCGCTTTGTTGAGAAAATTCAAGAGAAAGACAACGACCTGCAAGCACCAAAACACGGGGACGAAGCTCGATCTGCGGTCCATGTCTATACTATTCATCATTCTAAAGGTTTAGAGTTTCCGCTCGTTTACGTCTATAACATTTCCAAGCGTTTTAACACTCAAGATCTAAGGAATCCGGTGATTTATAATGACGCTATCGGTATCGGGGTGAAATTGTCTGATAGAACACGCCACATCACCTATCCAAATATGTTTGAAATGATGGCTAAACGCTTTGAGAAGAAAGACATGTTGGCTGAAGAAATGCGAAAATTATACGTGGCCTTAACTCGAGCAGAACAGCAACTGGTATTAGTGGGTATGGTGAAAAACTTCGATACCACGATTGGCAAGTGGCAAGGGCTTTTGATGAAAGACGAGCAACTATCGCCATCAGGCCGGATTAAAGCCAACAGTCTACTTGATTGGATTGGCCCAGCGCTGATGCGCCACCACGATTTTGATCAGGTTAACCAATCAGTCCATATTCCAGACTACCTAGCCAACACTAAGACCAATTTCCGGGTTGCAGTCGTTTCTAGCGAAGACGCACTTGCGGGCCGTAGTAAGTGGGTACAGACGGTAGATGAATCCAATCGAGTTGACCAAGCAGAACTTTTAGCGGCCATTTTTACAGATGACAAAATGACTACCAGTGACCAAGCTAATAAACAAGTCATTCAGCTACCAGCTACCGACTTAGATTATGCTTATCAATCGGCGACCAAGACAACATCCTTCCAATCAGTATCAGAATTGAAACGGATGCTTCAAGATCCAAGTGACAACGACTTGCAACCTTGGTCAGTCAACAATCAAAATAAATTGACTAAAACCTTCCGTTATACTGAAGAGGACTATGACCAACCGAGTTTCTTGGCCAAAGAACAAGCTGTCACACCAACAGCTATTGGGTCAGCGACCCATTTGTTAATGCAGAAGGTGAATTTAAGGGCTAAACCAAGTGAAGCGACCTTTAAAGCGCTCTTTGATGAACTATGCCAACTAGAAATTTTAAGCAATAAACTTTGGGCCCATATTCAAGTGGATAAACTAGTAGCCTTCTTCGATACGGCAGCGGGACAATTGATTTTGAAACAAGTTGACGATGTATATAGAGAAGAAACATTCTCCCTAATGGTAGCTGGATCAGAAATCTTTACGGATATGGCAACAGATGATGACTTGTTGGTCCACGGGACAATTGACGGTTTTATTTTATTACAGGACGAAATCTTCCTGTATGACTTCAAAACTGACCGGATTGCTTATCTAAATGAAAGCCAGCAAGAACAAACCTTAATCGACCGTTACGAAGGGCAAATGGATCTTTATGCCCAAGCCCTTGAAACCATTTGGGAACGGCCAGTTACACAGAAAATGATTATATCTTTAGATACATTAAAAACTTTTTTTGTCTAATAACACTTGCAAAAATAATACAGAAGGTGGTATACTATCTCTTGTATTAGTTTTGCATGCGGGTGTAGTTTAGTGGTAAAACCATAGCCTTCCAAGCTATCGTCGCGAGTTCGATTCTCGTCACCCGCTTATAATAAAACAATGAACGCTGGTGGTATTCCAAAAGCCAGTGAAGGGAAGTGGGGCTTAGGTCTCACTTTTTTTTGCTAAAATTAGTAGAGAAACTGAGAAAGTAAGTATGAAAATCAGTATAATCAATTCAGATAGATATAGTAGTATCATCATTTTACAAGAATAGAAAGCGAGTGGTTGACCAACCATGGCAAAATTTTATGCAGTGAAAAAAGGAAAAACACCAGGAATTTACAAGACTTGGCCTGAGTGTCAGAAACAAGTTAAGGGCTTTTCGGGTGCAGTCTATAAGTCATTTACCAGCCTAGAAGAAGCAGAAGCCTTTATGGGTAATGGGTCGCAGCCGCTGTCTAAAACGAGTCAAGGGGAAGAAATCCGCTGGCTAACTAAAGACGGTAAAAACGGCCAGGTTGATGCCGATACCATGTCCGTATATGTAGACGGCTCTTTCGATAAAAAATCTGGTTATTTTGGCTACGGGGGTGTAGTCTTATTTCAGGATACGATCAAAACTTACAAGGGTGGTCGTAACACGGAAGGATTAGCTAAAATGCGGAATGTAGCCGGTGAAATTATCGCTGCGATGCATGCGGTTAAAATTGCGCAAAAATCAGGGGCAAAAAATGTCGTAATTTACCATGATTATATGGGGATCGCTGAGTGGGCCCTAAAATCTTGGCAGGCCAAAAATGATTATACCAAGGAATATCAGGACTATATGCAAGAGCAGGCCAAGAATCTAGCTATCGGATTTGTGAAAATCGCAGCCCACACAGGTAATCAATATAATGAGGAAGCTGACCAATTAGCTAAAGACGGGATTCGCCAAGCCAAGTCAGCCAATAAATAAGCTAGAATAATGGTAAAATATATTTAAACAATATCGGCCGAGCGGCTCAGGAGGATTTATGTTACTGAATTATCTATTAATTGCAATTTTAGTTGGTATTGACCAAATCGTGAAGTATTGGACAGTGGCCAATTTTGCTGTCAATGAAGGGCAAGATTTCATACCAGGCATTCTTTCCTTCTTTTATATCCAAAATGATGGAGCTGCTTGGGGAATTTTCTCAGGGCAAATGTGGCTATTTTATATCATTACTGTTGCTGTTGTGGCAGTCCTCGTCTATATGCTCCACAAGGAAGCTAAAGGCTCGCCGCTACTGGCTATAGGTCTTTCCTTTATGATTGCAGGAGCCTTGGGTAACTTTATCGACCGCCTGCATTTAAACTACGTGATCGACATGTTTCGATTAGAATTTATGGATTTTCCAATATTTAATGTAGCGGATGTTTGTTTAACCATTGGTGTCATTATGATGATTGTCTACATGATTATTACACCTGAAGACCAATTGGAAAAAAGAACCGCTAACAAGTGAGGAGTGTCATTTTGACAGAAGAAAAGACAGTATTTAATTATACTTATACGGGTGAGGACGGCTTGCGTTTAGACCAATTCGTCACTAATCAATTTACAGACGAAAGCCGGACTACAATCAAAAAATGGATCAAAGACAAATTGGTCACAGTAAACGGCAAGGTGGCTAAAGCGTCACAATCCTTGGTTAATGGAGATTTAATCGGAGTTGAGAAACCGGCGCCTGCTGAAGCGGAAGAATTTAAACCAGTAGCCGAAAAGATGTCTTTAGATATCGTATTTGAAGATGATGACATTTTAGTGGTCAATAAACCAGTCAATTTGGTCGTGCATCCTTCCGTGAACCATCCAACCAATACCCTAGTGAATGGTTTGTTATACCACGTACAGGAAAATGGGTCGCAACTAGCGGTTGGTCGCGAGTCTTTTAGACCAGGTATCGTCCATCGATTAGACAAGGACACCACCGGGTTATTAGTGGTCGCTAAATCACAAGCAGCCCTTGAAAATCTAACTGAACAAGTGGCCAACCACCAAATGACACGAATTTATTCAGGTTTAGTTTATGGCGAAATTTTTGAAGCGGGCGGGACCATTGATGCACCAATCCGCCGTCATGAAAAAGATCGGTTGAAATTTGAAACTAACGAAGCTGGTCGTCATGCAGTTACGCATTTTACGGTCAAACACCGGTACGTTGGCTATACCTTGGTCAACTTCCAACTGGAAACAGGTAGAACCCATCAAATCCGTGTTCACGCTGATTTTATCAACCACCCAATCGTGGATGATCCTTTGTACGCAAGACAATATAAGGAGCGGTTCTTCAGTGATAATGGCCAATTATTACATGCCCACCGCTTAGAATTAGACCACCCGGTAACTGGTGAACACATGGCTTTTGATGCGCCAATTCCTGATAATTTCCAGGCTGTATTGCATCAGTTGACATTTAAGGGTGTATAATTGATGAAAAGCTTTGCAAAAGGGGCAATACTTTAGTAAAATTTTATCTTGTAATCGTATGAGAGGAGTGTATAGACTATGCTAAGTACAGGAGCTTGGATTTTAATCGTAATTATCGCAGCTATTTTAGGTGCTGTTGGGGGATTCTTTATCGCCCGTAAATATATGGTGAACTATTTTGAAGAAAATCCACCAATTTCTGATGACATGATTCGTTCAATGATGATGTCAATGGGTCAAAAACCTTCAGAAAAACGTGTGCGTCAAATCACACAATCTATGAAGAAATCGAACAAAAAATCTAAATGATGAGATTAAAGCGCCACCAAGCGTTTAATATCAACAATAGCCTCCGTAGCTAATAAGGCATACGGAGGCTGTTTCGTTGTCTAATCAAATTTTTTATCTATATGCGGGTGTTAATTTTCGCAATTGGTCAATATTTGTTAGATAATAGGTGAGAATTTATTTAGGAGGGAAGAAATGTTTTCAATTTTTAAAAAATTGGGTTGGTTTTTTAAATTGCGGTGGAAGAGCTATGCCTTTGGGATAACGGCATTGGTTACCTGTGCGATTCTATCAGCTATGACCCCTAGAATTGTAGGGAATATGGTTGACCAGTTGTCAGCAGGCTCTTTAACTGGGCAATTATTAATCACTCAAACAGGCCTTATTTTAATATTGGCTATTATTATGTATGTACTTCGCTACGGTTGGCGGACAATTATTTTTGGAAATTCGACTTTACTAGAATCAATTATGCGTAATCGTTTGTTTAGTCATTTCACAAAAATGGACGCTACCTTTTACCATAAATATCGGACGGGTGACTTGATGGCCCATGCCACAAATGACTTAGCGGCCTTGCGTTTTGTTGCTGGTGGGGGGATTCTGACCTTAACGGATTCTATCTCCATTTCAGTCGTGACCTTGTTCTCTATGTTTGTCTTAATCGACTGGCAATTAACCCTAGTGACTATTCTGCCATTCCCATTTCTAATTGTGGTGGCCCGTGTTCTAGGTCGAATCATTAACAAGCGGTTCCGTAAATCGCTTGAAGCTTTTTCAAGTTTAAATGACGAAGTCCAAGAAAATGTTTCTGGGATGAAAGTCATCAAAACGTTCGGTGAAGAAGAAGACTACTACCAAGACTTCGTTGAAAAAACAGACCAGGTTGTCGAAATGAACCGTAAAGTTTACCAAGCAGATGCGGCTTACACGCCAATGATTGAGATTATCACTGGTTTAACTTATGTATTGACCATCTTCTTTGGGACTTACTTTATCCAAAACGGTCGGATAACAGTCGGTGACTTGATTGCCTACATTTCTTACTTGTCTATGATGGCTTGGCCTTTAATTGCGGTCGGTCACCTAGTCAATACGCTTGAGCGTGGTAACGCATCGTGGGACCGGGTGTCTGAATTATTGAACGAGCAGCCGGCTATCGTTGAAGCTGATCAAGCTATTACAACGCCGATTCAAGGGGATATCCATTTTGACGTTCAGAAATTTGCCTACCCAGATGATGGCCGGACGAAATTATCGGATACGCGTTTTCACCTGAAAGAGGGCAATATGCTTGGTGTAGTTGGTCGTACTGGGTCTAGCAAAACGACAATCTTCAAGTTGTTGATGCGTGATTATGACCAATACGAAGGTCAAATTACCTATGACGGCAAAGATATCAAAGATTTCAGTCTAAATACACTATCTTCAGCAATCGGATATGTACCGCAAACGAATTTCCTGTTTTCAAATACGATTTTAGAAAACATTCGTTTTGGGAATCCAAACCTATCTGAAGAAGAAGTCATTCACTATGCCAAAGTAGCGGATATCCACGAAGACATCATGAAATTCCCTGAAGGCTACCAAACGGAAGTCGGGGAACGTGGGGTGTCTTTATCAGGAGGGCAAAAACAACGGATTGCTATCGCTCGTGCCTTAGCGGTTGACCCAGAATACTTAATCATGGATGACTCGCTTTCAGCGGTAGACGCGCAAACAGAAGAAAATATCTTGACCAATTTACGGCAAGAACGTGCCAATAAAACAACGATTATTGCAGCTCAACGTCTGTCTTCAGTGATGCATGCAGAAGAAATCATTGTCATGGACAAAGGGACGATTATTGAACGTGGTAAACATAGTAAATTAGTCCTTGAAGACGGATGGTATGCCCATACTTATAACCAACAACAATTACAAAGAAAAATTAGCGAAGGTGGTGATTCTGATGGAGAAATCTAGTCAAACAAAGTTTTCACTAGCTGACCAAGTGCGGATCTTCAAAGGAATTATCGGCTTTGGTAAACCGTATTGGCTACCCTTTGCCTTGTCCTTTGTGGCAACAGCAATCGTTGCAGCCATTTCAGCTTATCTACCCATTATCATCCAACGGTATTTGGATGAAGTGTTGGGGACCAATTCAGCAACCCTACAAGTGACGATACAGGTCGCAGCCTTTTATTTTGGCTTAACCCTATTAAAAGTAGCCGTTTATTATTTTAGAGACTTTACCTTCAAATTGACGGCAGAAAAAACAGTAGCCAATATGCGAAATACTGTATACCAAAAAGTAGTGCACTTAGGTATGCGGTACTTTGACCAAACACCGAACGGGTCAGTGGTTTCACGAGTGACTAACGATACCGAAACAATCAAAGAATTTTGGCAAGTATTCCTGTCATTCTTCGACGGTTTACTGAATATTGTGGCTATTACTTATGCCATGTTTACCCTAGATGCTGGCTTGGCCCTTGTCTTTATGGCCTTTGTACCTGTAATGTTTATTTTGATTTATATCTACCAACGTCAATCGACTTATATTTATGGCCGGATGCGAGTAGCGCTATCTACTTTGAACGCGAAATTAAGCGAGTCTATTTCTGGGATGAATATCATTCAAAACTATGGTCAACAAAAACGTATAATGCAAGAATTCGATGATGTTAACCAAACTTATGTAAGAGCGCGTGTAGGCATGTTCAAAATGAATGCCTTATTATTACAGCCAGCAATCAACTTACTTGAAGCCATCGCCTTGGTGCTTGTCTTGTATATTTTTGGTTTCCAAGACTTGCAAGGGGTAGCCATAAATGTCGGGGTCGTTTACGCCTTTACTTCATACGCGAAATCCTTCTTCCAACCGATGGGTCAAATGATGGACTCCCTATCAATATTCCAAGATGGGATGGTATCTGGATCGCGAGTATTGGCCTTGCTAGACAATCCGGAAATGGCGCCAGTTTCTAATCCAGGAGCAGCTGGTAAAGTGTCTGAAGGGCATATTCAAATCAAGGACTTGTCATTTTCATATGACGAGAAAAAACAAGTCTTACATAATATCAATATCGATATTAAACCGGGACAAACAGTGGCCTTTGTTGGTCAAACCGGTTCAGGCAAATCGTCGATTATCAATGTCTTGATGCGGTTCTATGAATTCAATCAAGGGGACATTTTAATTGACGGCCAATCTATTAAAGATATCCCGCTAAAGCAACTGAGAGAAGATATCGGCTTAGTCTTACAAGATTCTTTCATGTTCTACGGGGATATCGCTGAAAATATCCGTCTGCACGGAGACTATTCTGATGATATGGTCAAAGCTGCAGCCCAATTCGTCAAAGCTGATGACTTTATTGAATCATTAGATGACGGCTATCACGCCAAAGTAATTGAAGGCGGGGCTGCATTCTCGACAGGGCAAAAACAATTGTTATCATTTGCCCGGTCAATCTTACGAGAACCTAAAATCTTGGTATTAGACGAAGCGACAGCCAATATCGATACCGAAACAGAGCAGAAAATCCAATCTGGTTTAGCTAATATGCGCATAGGTCGGACAACCATTATCATCGCCCATCGTTTATCAACAATTAAAGATGCAGACCAAATTATTGTCCTTAAAAATGGCCACATCATCGAGCACGGAAACCATGACGACTTGATTGCACAAGGTGGCACATATTATAATATGTATCAGTTGCAGACCTATTCGGATGCACATCAAGATATAGATGAAGGGGAAACCGATGATTTATAATATTTTACTGACTTTAATATCCTGGTTTATCCAGTTAATTAATGGTCCAACCAAGATTGATATTGATGAGGCCTTCGATCCAGAAGCCAATTACCTAGTAGTTGGCCCTCACCGTTCAATCCTTGATCCAATCTTTATTGCCATGGCATTACGTCCTAAGCAAATAGCCTTTATGGCGAAGAAAGAATTATTAGCCAATAAATTTTTAGCCTGGTTCTTCACAACCATCAACATCATTCCAGTTGACCGTGAAAATCCTAGCGCTTCAACCATTAAACAAGCCGTTCGAACCATCAAAGAAGGCGAGAAATATGTTGGGCTTTTCCCAACTGGCTCTCGTTATTCAGATGAAATCAAAGACGGTGCCGTTTCAATGGCTAAGATGGGTAAGGCAGAAATCTTGCCCGTTACCTACCAAGGGCCCATTGGTATCCGTGACTTATTCACTTGGAAAAAGGCCAACCGTGCCAAAGTGCGTGTCGGCAAACCTATTCAATTGCCGGATGTTAAACGATTAACCGATGAAGACAATAAGGCAATTAATCAAGCCATAAAAGATGCTTTCATCGAAAACGACCGTTTTTTAGATCCAAATTATACCTACGATTTAGCCGGTTCAGTTGCTAAGCGTGAAGCTAAGCACGCTAAAAAAGCCAAATAGTAAATCGTCAATATAAGCTTTTAACAAAGGCAGAAAAAAGATTTTTACAGAGAGGATGATAAGATGACAAGAGCCACATTTTGGAAACAAGTTTTCTTGCATACCATTCAAAACATTAAATTGTATGTGGGGGCAGCAGCCAAGTTATTACTCTTAACCGTCATCATCTACGGTGTAGGTTTTTGGGCCTTAGACATTCACTTGGCCTGGTTAATGGCTATTGGGATTAGTCTAGTAGCCTTACTACCAGTTATTGGTGCAGGCGTTGTCTTTATTCCTTGGATATTGATTGAGTGGTTGCAGGGGGATACCCAAGTAGGTTGGTGGCTCTTTGCCATTTACTTAGGGGTCGAACTATTAACCGAAATCTTGCAACCATTACTCATCGGTAAAGATTTAAAAGTACCTTTTTGGTTGCCCATAGTCGTGACTTTAATGTGCACCATTGCTTTTAACCTGTTTGGGGTCATGGTTGCAGGGATTGTCATTCCCTTGATATCAGCCTATTTTCAAGTAAAAGAAATCGAACGCGCTGAAATCTATGACGAGAAATAATCAAAACAAGAGATCTGTATAAAAGCAGATCTCTTTTATTTATAATGGGATTCAGAAACATGTGAAAGCTTTGTTAGACTTTATAACTAGCAAAAGATTCAGTAATCATAATTTAAAATGATAATCAGTTCGTAAATCAAATTGATGAATATGCCATATTATTCAAAGATTATTGCTATTCAGATTTATGAAGTTAACATTTTATCAATTGGTAATATTATTCATATAGAGAATATATTTTCAATAGCAGGATAAAATTTATTCAAGGAATAATGCTGTTTAGTTGTGTATGTAATTACAAGTTAGTTTTAGATATTACCCCAGTTTATGAGTAGCCGAGGCTAAAGTTTCCCTAGCATGCCCACTGCGTTAAAGGCAATGATAGGAGAAAGCAAAGCCGAAAGTTTATTAATTATAATAATATTTCTCGCCTTAAGCCCTGACTCCCATCCTGTGGCTTAGCATATGAATTTCTTAAGAAGTTTGATATAATGAATTAATTAATGAGCGACAGATTCAGAATTTTGGGGTGTATGATATGAAGTGGAGTATTCCAAGTAAGATAATCGAGCAAGGCCGTGCTTTGGTAAAGGAAAATCGGGTGCTTAAAGTAGTACCAGATGAAGAAAATACTGTTTGGCGTGCAGAAGTGCTTGATGATGACACGTATACCGTGATCTTAGATGGAACTGCTAAAGAAGAGGATGTTTGTCAGTGCCAAGTTTTTCAGAAAAAAGGCTACTGCGAACATACAGTTGCAGTAGAACTTTTCTTAAGAGAAATGGGCATGACGCGCGTCCACCAATTTAATGAAGAATTGAAACGTTATCCAGAAGTAGATGATGAAGCAGAACTACAAGTGAATGAAGTCCTTGAAGGTTATTTAAGTCATCGTCAAGTAACCAGTCCTGTGAAACGTTTGCCGCGAACTAGTCGAGTGAAAGTGACACTAGAAATTCAATTTGATGAAGTAAGACCTTATATTATTTCTTACGAAGATATTGCTTACTTACGAATTCGCGTAGGTGTCAACAACCTGTACTACGTGACAGATATGGATAATTTCTTCCAAGCTGTTGTCCAAGATACCTTATATATTTTGCCAAATCGTGACCGTGAAGAAATTTGGTTATCGCCTTCAACACTAGGCCAAGATACCTATGACTTGCTAGTTGAATTAGCCAATGCATACAGCTTACGAAATAAATGGCTTTTACTAGTCATGAACACACCAGAAAATAAAAAAAATACCCAACGCTTTTATTTAATGAGTGAGGAATTAAATCGCTTGAAAGATTTATATCTTGCGGATAACCGGATTTCTATCCGCTTTAAATTAGATGGTAATGCTATAAAACCGACCTTTTCAAATGATAAAGCCCTGGTATTTAGTCTGAAGAAAGACAATGACCTGTATCAATTAACTTGGGATCAATCAGTCAATTGGCTGGCGCAATATGGTTTACTGATTCAAGATGAAACCTTATATGAAACCACTCAAGACAGCAATTTCTATGATGATTTGCGCTTTTTACAAGGATTCTTTGCGGAGAATGACTATCAAATCACCTTGCCAGAAGAAGAAATGACCTACTTTATCAGTTTATTTGGCCGGACTCTGATGGCTTACAGTGAAATTGACCAATTAGACCAATTCTTTGATTTGTACCAAGAAGACTTGCAAGTGCATGTGACACTTGATGTTGAGGGGACAGATTTGTACGTGACCCCTGAATACCAGTACGGTCAATTTTTAGTATCAGATGAGGCAGAAAATCAAGTATTACCAGATGATAACACAATTTTAGTCCGAGACTTTTCGGGCGAAGTATCGGTTGAAAACACCTTGAAAGCTTTAGGCTTTGTCTCGGAAAAAGGTGCCTTCGTCCAACGTTTCGACAACTTGACTGACGTCATGACCAATATTGAAAATTTCGGTCGTTTATTCATTGACCAATGGGACATTAAATATGGTAAATTCCTGCGCAATGTCTATGACAACAAAGTCAATGCAACTGTGAAAATGACACCGAGTGACGGGAGTCGATTCTTGTCAGTAGATTTTGAATTATCTGACGTTGAACCAGTTGAAGTGGACCGTATTTTAAACGCCATTATGGAAAATGAAGCATATATTCGTTTACGTGACGGTCGTATTATCGACGTTCAAAATACCATGGACGACGAACAGAAACGTATGCTTCAACAAATCTCTGCAGCTAATAACGAATGGCAAAACGGGGACGTGGTCCCCATTTTCCAAACGCTGCGGTTCCAAACCTTGGTGGACGGTAATGAAGTATTTGAGGAATTCTACGACGATATCGTACGAGCTAAAGATAAAGACTACACGCCATCAGCTAGCTTAAAGGCTACCTTGTCTGACTATCAAGAGACGTCAGTGAAATGGTTTAGAGGACTTGCTAAATACCAATTGGGCGGCCTATTAGCAGATGAGATGGGGCTGGGGAAAACAGTTCAAACGATTTCCTTCATCCTAGACTATATCGAAAATAATCCGCATGAAAAATCATTGGTATTAGCGCCAGCGTCTGTTTTATATAACTGGGCACATGAATTTAAACGATTTACGCCATCCTTAAATGTAGCAGTAGTTGACGGGACCATTGATGAACGGGAGGCGATTCGCCGAGATGATACTATCGACATATGGTTGACTTCTTACCAGTCGTACCGAAATGACCAAGAGGCCTATCAAAAAGTGAATCTGGACATTTTAGTCTTGGATGAAGCGCAAGCCATCAAAAATGACAACACCATCTTATATAGATCGGTCAAGAAACAAGTGGCGGCGATGCGGATTGGTTTATCAGGGACACCAATGGAGAATAACTTGAATGAGTTCTGGGCCTTGATGCAGATTATCGTGCCCGGATTATTACCGAATAAGCATGAGTTCCAAAAATTATCAGTAGGAGAAATTGCCCGAATTGCTAGTCCATTCGTCCTACGTCGTACCAAGAATGATGTGGCCTTACAATTACCGACGAAAACTGTTACGGATAGATTTAGTATGCTGGACCCTGAACAAAAGAACATCTACCTGGCCTACCTGAAGAAAATTCAAGACCAGTTAAACAACGATTCGTCGGACGCAGGACATATGCATATGGAATTATTGGCGGGGATTACACGATTGCGTCAAATTTGTTGCCATCCTCGTTTAGTGAAAAATGACTACACTGGTCAATCCGGTAAGTTCGAATACTTCAAGGTCATGTTGAAACGTGCCATCGAATCAGGTCGTAAAGTATTGGTATTCTCTCAATTTACGAGCATGTTAGATGTGATGTCTGAGTACCTAGCTGAAGAGGGTATTGACTACTACATGATGACTGGTCAAACCAATAAAAGAGTCCGTCAAGAACAAGTAGACGAATTCAATACCGGCGATAAATCAGTCTTCTTGATTTCATTACGTGCTGGCGGGGTAGGGATCAACTTGACTGGCGCAGATACTATCTTCTTATATGATTTATGGTGGAACCCAGCAGTTGAAGAGCAAGCTATTGGCCGTGCCCACCGGATTGGTCAGAAGAAAGATGTTGAAGTTGTTCGCTTTATTACTGAAGGGACAATTGAGCAACGTATTGCTGAACTTCAAGAAGAGAAGCGCTACCTATTCGAACAATTATTTGATGACGGTGACCAAGCAGGTAGTCAAAGTCTAAGCTTGGATGACCTGAAATTTATCCTTGGTGTGAGCCAAGCCTTATAAGTATTAATACCAACCATGACTGTTTCGCCCTTTTTCAAATAATGGCTTGAAAAGGGTGGTGGATTATGGTAATATATTCGAGTGTCAAATGACACATATTTCACACCTTATGGATGGAATCGCGTGGTGCTAGTATTCGCTAGTGGCGAGTCTTTGAAATAGGGGCGGAAAAATAAAAACCAAATGGAGGAATTTAACATGCCAGTTATTAGCATGAAACAATTATTAGAAGCTGGTGTTCACTTTGGACATCAAACACGTCGTTGGAACCCTAAAATGGATAAATACATCTTTACTGAACGTAATGGTATTTACATCATTGACTTACAAAAAACTGTTAAGTTAGTAGACCAAGCTTACAACGCTATGCGTGATTTAGTAGGTAACGATGGTATCGCGTTATTCGTAGGTACTAAAAAACAAGCACAAGATTCAATCGCTGACGAAGCGACTCGTGCAGGTCAATACTACGTAAATCACCGTTGGTTAGGTGGTACTTTAACTAACTGGGAAACTATCCAAAAACGTATCAAACACTTAAAAAATATTAAAGAAATGGAAGTAGACGGTACTTTTGACGTTCTTCCTAAAAAAGAAGTTGTTGGCTTATTGAAAGAAAAAGAACGTCTAGAAAAATTCTTAGGCGGTATCGAAGATATGCCACGTATTCCAGATGTTATGTTTGTTGTTGACCCTCGTAAAGAAAAAATTGCGATCCAAGAAGCACACAAATTAAACATCCCTGTTATCGCTATGGTTGATACTAACTGTGATCCAGATGACGTAGATTACGTAATCCCTTCAAACGATGACGCTATCCGCGCTATCAAATTGATCACTGGTGGTATGGCTGAAGCAATTCTTGAAGCTAAACAAGGCGCTCAAGAAGAAGCTGAACAAGATGTAACTGTTGAAGACTTCAAAGGTGACGAAGTCTTAGACGAGGTTGCTGAGTAAGCATTGCTTTAGTTGAAGATTACTTCAATTAGTAGTAAAATATAAACAGTAGATGGCTATCTGATTAAGTTTGTCTAAGCTATATTCGGCTTTCCTTCTTAGTTAAGATAGCCTTTTTTTAAAGAATGCATGCAATTAGGAGGAAAATTTTAAATGGCAATTACTGCAAAACAAGTTAAAGAATTACGCGACCGCACTGGTGTAGGTATGATGGATGCTAAGAAAGCCTTAGTTGAAGTTGACGGAGATATGGACAAAGCTATCGACTTCCTACGTGAAAAAGGTATCGCTAAAGCTGCTAAGAAAGCTGACCGTGTTGCTGCTGAAGGTTTAACTAAAGCTGTTGCTAAAGGGAACGACGCTGTAATTGTAGAAGTTAACTCTGAAACTGACTTCGTTGCACGTAACGATCAATTCGTTGAATTACTAGAAACTGTTGCATTAGCTATCTTAGAGCAAAAACCTGCTACTGTAGAAGCTGCTTTAACTGATGTAACTGTTGAAGGTAAAGACTTAGATACATACATTAAAGAAAAAGCTGCTGTAATCGGAGAAAAAATCTCATTACGTCGCTTTGAAACTTTAACAAAAACAGATGACCAAGAATTTGGTACATACTCTCACCAAGGTGGACGTATTTCTGTTCTTACATTAATTGACGGTAACAGCCCTGAATTTGCTAGCATGGTGTCTATGCACATCGGTGGTATGAAACCTCAATTCTTAAACGAAGAATCTGTACCTGCTGAAGTTTACGAACATGAAAAAGCAGTTCTTACTGAACAATCATTAAACGAAGGTAAACCAAAAGAAATCGTTGAAAAAATGATTACTGGTCGTTTACGTAAATTCTTCGCAGAAATCTGCTTAGTTGATCAAAAATACTTATTAGATGACAGCAAAACTGTTGCAGAAGTTGCAAAAGAAAACAATGCTGAAATCAAAGGTTTCTTCCGTTTTGAAGTCGGCGAGGGTATCGAAAAACGCCAAGACGACTTTGCTAGTGAAGTTGCTGCTCAAATGGGTAAATAATTTAACAACATCCCGATATAGACTTTTTGAATTTGCTTAAAATAGAGAAGTAATGAAGAGGGAATTTAAAATAGGTTGGGAAAGGTTTCTTTCTCAACCTTTTTAGTAAGGAGAATAGAATGACAGAACCTAAATACAAACGCGTTGTTTTGAAACTTTCAGGTGAGGCTTTATCTGGTAACAATGGTTTCGGTATTGATCCAGAAACAATGAAGGGTATTGCTAAAGAAATCAAAGAAGTCCACCGTTTAGGCGTACAAATCTCAATCGTCGTAGGTGGCGGTAACATTTGGCGTGGTAAAACTGGGGAAGAAATGGGTATGGAACGTGCACAAGCAGACTACATGGGTATGCTAGCAACAATCATGAACGCCCTAGGTTTACAAGATGTTTTAGAAAACATTGGCGTGCCAACTCGCGTACAAACTTCAATTGACATGCGTCAAATCGCGGAACCATATATCCGCCGTCGTGCTGAGCGTCACTTAGAAAAAGGACGTGTTGTTATTTTTGCTGGGGGTACTGGTAATCCTTACTTCTCAACAGATACAACAGCCTCTCTACGTGCTGCTGAAATTGAAGCAGATGTTATTTTAATGGCGAAAAATGGCGTAGACGGTGTATATTCAGACGATCCTCGTAAGAACAACGCTGCTGTTAAATACGAAAAATTATCGCATTTAGAAGTCATCAGCAACAATCTACAAGTAATGGACACTACAGCTTCATCATTAAGCATGGACAACAATATTCCTTTAGTTGTATTCAACCTAAATGAAGAAGGCAATATCCGCCGTGTTATCCTTGGTGAAGAAATTGGTACTACAATAGAAGGGTAAGGGAGAAATTTCAATGGCTATTGATAATTTACTAAAAGAAACAAAAGACCGTATGTTGAAATCTGAAGAAGCATTTACACGTACGCTTGCACGTATCCGTGCTGGTGTGGCCAATGCTTCTTTACTAGACGGCATTACTGTTGAATACTACGGTGTACCAACTGACTTACGTCAATTGGCAACAATCACTATTCCAGAGCCTCGTATGTTACAAATCTCTCCATACGATAAAAGTTCTTTAAATGATATCGACCGTGCATTACAACAATCTGACTTAGGTATTCCACCTACAAATGATGGATCTGTAATTCGTTTGATTATCCCAGCTTTAACACAAGAACGTCGTAAAGAGTTAAGTAAAACAGTTGGAAAAGACTTGGAAGACGCTAAAGTAGCTATCCGTAACATCCGTCGTGACGCGATTGATGAAACGAAAAAAGCTGAAAAGGCAAAAGAAATCACTGAAGATGACGTACGTTCATACGAAAGTGACATTCAAGACTTAACAAACGCTGCAATTAAAAACGTTGAGAAAATCGCTTCTGATAAAGAAGACGAAATCATGAACGTTTAATCTAGCATCTGTTCAGACAATAATACAAAGAAAGCCAGCAGGCATCCTATTAGATGACCTGCTGGCTTTTTTCGTTAATCTATATGGGATATTTTGCTGGTCGATTATGTAAACCGGGGTGGCTATTGAACTTCTTGTTAATCGTAGTTTTTGCGCAAACGAATGGTAAATATGACGCCTTGAGGATGACCGTCTTAGTAGGGCACGAATCCGTAGCAGTAATTCTTCCCTGTAAAAAGGCTTGGTTAAATAATCATCAGCTCCCGATTGAAAGCCCTCGACTTTGTCTTCTAAACCGTCTTTTGCGGTTAGGATAAGGACGGGGGTTTTGATATGGTCAGCTCTCAGTTTCGATAAAATCTGATAACCATTCATACCAGGAAGCATTAAGTCGAGAATAATCAGGTCATAAGTTTCCCCACTGGCTTCATATAGGGCATCATCCCCGTTATAGACTTGTGTAATTGCTACTTGGGCTAGGTCCAAGCAAATTTCTTTAATATTATCAGATAAAATTTTGTCGTCTTCTACGATCATTATTTGAATCATGCGGTCACGCTCATTTCTCTGCAAGTTTTTATTAGCTTATCATGTTTAGTCCGAAAAATAAAAAGACTTAAGAATTTTTAAAGTAAAAGACATTTAAGTTAACTTTAAGCTTGAACGTGTAAATTAACATTATCGCAAGAGGCGGTAAGCAATAATCCAGTAAACAAGCTTATCTTAGTGCCTTAAGAATTGATGAGGAAACATCATGAAACTTAAAAATGTTTTTCAACGTAAGGAAACTAAATACGTCCTGAGTCAAGAAGATTTCCATAAATTCTTCCATGACCTACAAAAAGAAATGGCAGTAGATGAGTATGGACAACATACCATTTTATCCCTCTACTTTGATACCGATGATTTTCGCTTAATCAAAAGATCAATAGATAAACCAGTCTATAAAGAAAAATTCCGTATACGTGCATACGGGGTACCTGGAGAAGACTCATTAATCTTTTTAGAAATTAAGAAGAAGGTTAACGGGATTGTCTATAAACGCCGAATACCTATGTCATATGATGAATATCTAAACTGGTTAGAATGCGGTGAATTCCCAGATGAAGCTGGGGAAAACAACCTACCAATTTCTAAACAGATTGAATCTGAAATTACTTGGCTATTCAAAAAGAATCGGACATTAGCACCAAAAGTCCTGATTGCCTATGACCGTATTTCCTTATTTGACCACGAAGATGGCGAATTTAGGGTGACATTTGACCAAAATATTCGCTACCAAAATGACCAACTAGGCGTCATCGAAAATGATGAAGGGGACTTGGTTGCGCCAGAACTGGGTGTACTTATGGAAGTGAAAGCTTTAGGGGCCTATCCATTATGGTTTGTCAGCCAACTAGACAAGTACCAAATTAGAAAATCAAGTTTTTCTAAATACGCAGAAACTTACGAACGTCACTTATATAGAGAGGAAGAATTATTACATGTTAACTAGTATATTTTCAGGAGATATCTCAACTTTAGTATTTAGCCAAGTATTAATCTGTTTCCTGGTATCCATTGTCTTAGGGATTTTGGTGGCCGGTGTCCACATGGTCAAAAATGCCTATTCTAAAAACTTCATTATCACTTTAGCCATACTACCTGTTTTAGTTCAATCAGTTATTATGCTGGTTAACGGAAACTTAGGTACAGGGGTTGCCATCCTAGGGGCCTTCTCACTCATTCGCTTCCGTTCAGTACCTGGTGGTTCCCGTGATATTGCCTCAGTATTCTGGGCAATGGGTATTGGTTTAGCGACCGGTATGGGTTACGTCGGTTATGTCACTATTTTCTCAATTATCGTAGCTACTTTACTCGTTATCTTATACAAATTACCATTTGGTGAAGATGGCAATAATATCAAACGTGAATTAAAAATAACTATTCCAGAAGACTTAGATTACCCAGATTTATTTGAAGATATTTTTGAAAAATATACGGATATTGCCAGCCTAGAAAGCGTTCGTACAACTACAATGGGTAGCCTATATGAATTGCGGTACCACTTATTGATGAAAGATCCAACTGTTGAAAAAGCCTTAATCGATGAAGTTAGAGTACGAAATGGTAATCTGCCAGTCGTTTTAGGTAAAGTTGCCACAACGCCAGATACACTGTAGAGGTCAAACCAAAGAAATTTTGAATCAAAAAATATTAATTCTGACAAGTCCCCATCATAAAAGAAGAAATACACATGAAATATAAAATGAAAAAACTAAATAGTAAAAAGATCATTATGCCCATACTAGTAGCTAGTTTGCTACTAGGGGCTTGTGATCAAACTGTACAAGGGTCATCTACAAGTGACTCAACTACCACGTCTAGCGAACAATCAAGTACAAGCTCTAGCGTTAGCGATGAATCAAATGGTGCTGCTACGGACACCTATGGTACATATGAGGATGAAGATATAGAGACCTCATACGTCAGCGAAGAAGCACAAACCATTACCTTGTCTGATGACGGAACAGAAGCTGTTGATGGGGTAACTGTAGACGGATCAACAATGACGATTACTCAAGCAGGTACTTACGTCATCGAAGGGAGTTTAAGTGACGGGCAATTACAAGTTTCAGTAGGGGCAGAGGATAAAGTAAACTTAATCTTCAACGGGGTAACCATCAATAATGAAGACGGTCCGGCCGTATATATTACTGAAGGGGAAAAAGTCGTCACAACCCTTGCTTCAGGTACAACCAATACCTTAACAGACGGAACTTCTTATACCTTAGCAACAGGTGAAACTGAACCGGATGCTACTTTCTATTCAAAAGCGGACTTAGTCATCAATGGTGATGGTAAATTAGTGGTTGAAGGGAACTATTCAAATGGTATCCGTTCTAAAGACGACCTAATCTTAGTATCAGGTGAATATGAAGTGACTGCAGTGAATAATGCCCTAAAAGGTAAAGATACAGTAGCTATTTTAGATGGTACATACAACCTAACCACAACAGAAGGTGATGGTATCCAAGCCAAGAATGAAGAAGATGCAGACTCTGGTAATGTCTATATTGATGGTGGTACCTTTAACATCAATTCAGGACGTGATGGTATTCAAGCAGTCACAAAATTAGCTGTTCAAAACGCAGATATTACCATTCAAACGGCTGACGGTTCAACATCCACAGATATTGATACTGCTGAATCTTATAAAGGGTTAAAAGCCACTGGTACAGTAGAAATTTCATCAGGTATACTTAACCTAAATACTGCCGATGATGGTATACACGCAAATAGTGCTATTAGCATTCTTGGTGGTGAGATGACTATTGCCTCAGGTGATGACGGTAAGCACGCCGATGAGACCTTAACAATTTCAGATGGTACGATTGATTTACAAGAGTCATACGAAGGGATTGAATCTTCAGTCATTCAAATCGAGGGTGGTGATATTTCTGTAGTCGCTTCAGATGACGGTTTAAATGCTGGTGGTGGTTCTGATACAGAAACAACAGCTGGTACATTTGGTGAAGATAGCTTTGCCGGCGGTCAAATGCGTGGCGGCATGGAAGTAGATGAATCGAAACAATTGATCATCACAGGAGGTACATTAGTTGTCGACTCTGAAGGTGACGGTCTTGATTCCAACGGTACAGTAGACATGTCTGGTGGTGTCGTGATTATAAACGGGACAACAACTGGTGGTAATGGTAGTTTAGATTACTACAGCTCATTTAATATTACTGGAGGCACTTTAATTGCCACAGGTACTTCGGACATGGCGCAAAATGCCTCTGAAGGTAGTCAAGTTTCCTTAGGTATTACTTACGATACAACACAAGAAGCAAATGAACTAATTAGCCTTTTAGATGAAGAGGGGAATGTAGTGGTTTCCTTCACACCGACAAAATCTTATAGTCATGTAGTAATTTCTAGCCCAGACTTAACTACAGGTACATATACCTTAGTATCTGGTGGTAAAATGATGGTGAAGAAAGCAATGGCTTATATGAAGGTGGTAGTGTGACAAATGGTACGGAACTTGCAGACCTTTCTGTAACGGAAACAATCACAAACCTCACATCATCAGGTGAAACTGCGAGTGCAACTGGCATGATGGGTGGTGGTCAACCAGGACAGCCAGCTCAATAAAACATAATTAAATTTGAAAAAATCACCGGAGAGGTTAGCTTAAGGGCTAGCCTCTTTTGGTTTAGCAAATGTATACATTTGCATGTTTCGTTAAAATCATTTTAAAAATATGTGCTTTACTGCCACCTGTCTAGATAGATTACTTACCAGCGACTATCTACTTGTAATATTTTCTTTTTTTATATCAAGGCACACCTAAACTTTAAAGGCGCCTGTGCATAGTAAAAGAACTGCTGAGCTAGGGGATAAGTATAGGTTTTTCTCCAAATTTTTGATACAATTGTTTAGAATTACAAATGGAGGTTCAATATGGTGACAGAAGTAAACTATAATCCAGAGTTACTAGTACCCAATCACATCGCGGTGATCATGGACGGAAACGGTAGATGGGCACAAGCTCGCGGATTAAAACGAACAGACGGACATTCAGAGGGATTAAAAGCCCTAAAACGTGTTGTCATCGCAGCACATAAAATGGGCGTGAAGGTACTGACAGCATATGCCTTCTCAACTGAAAATTGGAAGCGACCAATTACCGAAGTAAATTATTTAATGGGCTTACCCAAAGTATTAAACGATGAAATCTTACCTGATTTAATCGACAATAATGTACAAGTTCGCATGAGTGGAAACTTCGATAAAGTACCACTAGGGACAAAGAAATATATTCAAAATGCCATGAATCGTACTAAAGACAACACTGGTTTAATTTTGAATATTGCCTTTAACTATGGCTCACGTGATGAAATCACCAAAGCCGTTCAAAATATTGCCACATCAGTAGCAAATGGCGACTTAAAAGTGAAAGATATTTCTGAACAAACCATTTCAGATAACTTATATACAGCTCAATTAGGTGAATATGCTGACCCAGATTTATTGATTCGTTCAAGTGGAGAAGTTCGTTTATCGAATTACTTATTGTGGCAGTTGGCCTATAGTGAAATGGTGTTTACTGACACGAAATGGCCAGACTTTGATGAAGCTGTCATGCAAGAATGTGTTGGCGAATTTCAACGTAGAAACCGTCGATTCGGAGCGATAGATACCAAATAGAAAGAGGGGTTCTCATGACACAAAGAGTTATCAGCGCTGTTGTTGCTCTTGCCATTTTTATCCCACTTTTATTTATGGGTGGTCGTCCTTTTGACTTGATGGTAGCGATTATTGCAATGGTTGCTTACTATGAAATTTTAAAAATGGCAAAAATTCCATTCCCCTCATGGCGGGGGATTATCGGTTTAATCACCATGATGTTACAACTACTGCCGTCTTATTATCTAGCACTACTGCCACAAGAAATCGACTATATGACGCTTTACTTCGCTGGTTTAGCCATGTTATTGATTATAATGGTCTTCAAACCAGAGGATATTAACTTTGAACAAGTAGGGGTCATTAGTTTAGCGGCTTTATACGTTGGCCGTGGTTTTCACTTATTAATTGAGACGAGATTAATGGGGCTCTTGCCGGTTATTTACGTTTTAATCATTATATGGGGGAACGATACCTTTGCCTATTTAGTCGGTCGCCAAATTGGCCGAACTCCCTTAGCACCAAAAGTATCACCTAATAAAACCATTGAAGGATCATTAGGCGGCATCATAGGGGCCTTTATATGTTCAAGTATTGTCCTTTATTTTAACAACATCTTTGGCATATCAATCATGGATAATTTGATTTTAGCCGTGATTTTAGGCTTTTTAGGACAGATTGGTGACTTAGTAGAATCATCCATAAAACGGACTTACCAAGTCAAAGACTCAGGTAATATTATGCCCGGTCATGGCGGTTTCCTTGACCGTTTTGACAGTCTCTTAATGGTATTACCCATGTTTTATTTCTTGATTCCATTCTTAGGATCTTAACCAGTCTCATCGCTTTAATAAAGCTTTATCATAGTAAGGAGCGCATTATGACGACCATTATTGCATTTATATTTATATTTTCAGTTATCGTGATTGTCCATGAATTTGGGCATTACTATTTTGCCAAGAAAGCGGGCATCTTAGTCCGCGAATTCTCTATCGGTATGGGACCGAAAATTTTCCATTTCGAAGCTGAAGAAACGACATACACGCTACGCATGTTGCCAATCGGCGGTTACGTCCGTATGGCTGGATTAGAAGAAATGTCAGACGCCCTAACTAAGGGCATGCAAGTCGTCATCGAACAAGGTGAAGACGATATTGTAGACACCATTTCGTTGGAAAATGAGGGCCAAAATTTTGCAGGCTTACCTTTAGAAGTATGGGCAGCTGACTTAGAAGAAGAGATGTTCATTGAAGGTATTCCTTACGGTAGCGAAGAGAAGGTCCGTTACCAAGTGTCAAAAACAGCTAATATCGTTGAATCTGACGGAACGATCGTGAAAGTCGCGCCCATAGAACGTCAATTCCAATCTGCCAACATCTGGCAACGACTAATCGTTAACTTCGCTGGACCAATGAACAACTTTATTCTAGGTGTTTTAGCTTTCATCCTACTAGCCTTCATGCAAGGCGGTGTCTGGTCAAACGAAGCCGAAATTGGTGTCGTTCAAGCAGACTCTGCAGCTCAAGCAGCAGGACTAGAGGCCGGTGACCAAATCGTGTCAATCGACGATCAAGCGGTCGAATCATTTGACGATATGCAAGCCATTATACAATCAAACCCAGACCAATCACTTACTTTTACCATCAACCGTGATGGTCAAGACCAAGAAATTTCTGTGACACCACAAGCAACAGAGACAGAATCAGGTGAAACAGTTGGGGTAATTGGGGCCCAACGAGCGCAAGATACGTCATTTATGGCCAAAATCACCTTTGGTTTTACAAGCGCTTGGACCATGATTACAGGTATTTTCTCTATAATTGGTGGTATGTTTAAAACAGGCTTTGATATCAACAACTTTGGTGGGCCAGTTTACATGTACCAAACGACCTCGCAAGTCGTTTCCTTTGGGATGACAGGTATTATTTCTTGGCTAGCTTCTTTAAGTATTAACTTGGGAATTGTCAATTTACTACCCGTACCAGCTTTAGACGGTGGTAAAATAGTCTTGAACCTGGTCGAATTGGTCCGAGGTAAACCACTACAAGCTAAAACAGAAGGTATGATCAATATCGTAGGTGCTGTTCTAGTCATTGTCCTAATGATTGCAGTTACTTGGAACGATATTATGCGCATGTTTGGCTAATTAATCTATTGCATCAATTCAATTAAAAACAGTAAGTCAGAAGGCCATAGTGATGGCCTTTTGTTATTAAACAGGAAAGGAATTGAGTCTATGTCAGAATCTAAAGAAGCCTTATTTCAGGCCTTATTAGGACAAATTCATTGGAACGATGAAAACACGGCTATCCAAAATGGTTGGTTAGAAAATGTCGTGGTCCATACCAAATCACGGTTGTGGCAATTTAAAATTGGCTTACCAACACGTATAGATGCCGCGACTTTCTTAACCTTTGAAGAACACTTGAAAAAGGGTTTCGACCATGTTGGGGCAGTGGACTTTTCAATTGAGGTTGCTGATCAAAGCCAACCAACAAATCAAGCTGTCCTAGACTACTGGCCAATCATAGTTAACCGGTCTGGTATTTCAAACGGGATTGCTAAAGCCACTTTCCAAGGGCAATTACCCTCATTTGAAAATAACCGCTACTATATTCGCGTGGACAATCAACCATTAAAACAACTCATCCAAGAAAACTACCTTGAAGTTATCAAACAAAATTACCAAATGGTCGGATTTCCTAAGGTGCCGTTTGAAATTATTATCGATGATGAAACGGCCAAAGACCGGCGTGATGTCTTTGTAGAGCGGGCCAATGAATTAGCTGAACAACAACAAGAAATGGCCAAAAAAGCAGCTGAAAAACAAAAAGAAATGGCTGTTGCTGGCAATAATGGTCAAGCAATTAAAGTGGACAAAATTCAATTAGGCAAACATATCCCCGTTGACGACAAATTAAGAGCCATGAATACTTACGTTGAAGAACAACGGTTTGTATCCATGGAAGGTGTAGTCTTCGATGTTGAAGTTAAAATATTAAAAACCGGCCGTCGCATTTTAAATGCCAAAATTTCGGATTATAGCTCAGCATTCTTAATTCAAATGTTTTCTAGAACGGATGAAGATATCGCCATTTTTGACGCCATCCGCAAGGGTATGTGGTTGCGAGTTCGCGGTGATTTGCAAATGGATGACCGTTTTGCCCGTGACCTAGTCCTAAATGTTCGCGACTTGGAGCAAATTACCAAGGCTAAACGCCAAGATAATGCTGACAAGAAGCGGGTTGAATTACACGTTCACACCAATATGTCCATGTTGGATGCGACTAATTCAATTTCCGATTTCACCAACCAAGCTAAAGATTGGGGACATACAGCTATTGCGGTCACTGACCATGCAACCCTGCAAGCTTATCCAGAAGCATCAGGGGCGGCTAAATCCACTGGTTTGAAAATGATTTACGGTGTTGAAGCCAATATCGTGGATGATGGCGTCCCTATCGCCTACAATCCGGACCATATCGAATTAAAAGAAGCAACCTATGTCGTATTCGATGTGGAGACTACTGGATTATCAGCTATTTACGATAACATTATCGAATTAGCGGCCGTTAAAATGCAGAACGGTAATGTGATTGATACTTTTGAGGAGTTTATTAATCCAGGACGACCACTCTCGGCTACTATTATTGATTTAACGGGGATTACTGACGCCATGTTAGCCAATACCCGGACTGAAAAAGAAGTGATTACGGACTTTAGAGAATGGGTTGGGGACGCTATTTTAGTGGCCCACAATGCCAGCTTTGATATGGGCTTTATTGATACAGCTTACAACCGACATGGTTTTGACAAGTCCCATAATGCCGTAATCGATACCTTAGAAATGTCTCGTTTCTTGCATCCAAACCTGAAATCGCATCGTTTGAATACCTTGGCCAAACGCTATAATGTGGCCCTAGAGCAGCATCACCGGGCTGTATATGATGCGGAAACCACAGGTGCCTTAGCCTGGATTTTTATCAAAGAAGCAGCCACTGACCATGAGATTTTCTACCATGATGAGTTGAACAAAGATGTTGGTAAAGGGGACGCCTTCAAGCAAGGTCGACCATTCCACGCCATTTTGCTGGCTAAAAACCAAACAGGGTTAAAAGACCTATTCAAATTGGTATCTGCGTCAAATATCGACTATTATTACCGAGTACCTCGAATTCCGCGGTCACTCTTATCTAGTCACCGAGAAAACTTGCTAGTCGGTTCAGCCTGTGCAGGCGGTGAAGTATTTGAAGCTTTAATGCAAAAAGGGAAGGTTGAAGCAGAGCAAAAAGCTGGCTTCTACGACTACTTGGAACTCCAACCAAAGGCAGTTTACAAACCTTTGATCTTAGATGAATTGATTCAAGATGAAGAAACGCTTGAAAAAATCATGAAAGATATGCTTGAAATTGGGAAATCGGTCAACAAACCTGTTGTTGCAACAGGAGATGTCCATTACCTAAATGAAGAGGATAAATTGTATCGGGAAATTTTAATTAATTCGATCAAATCTAACCGGACCAAAAACTTCCCAGAAGCTCATTTCCGTTCAACTGAAGAAATGTTGCGAGAGTTTGCTTTCCTAGGCGAGGAAACGGCATACCAAATTGTCGTTGAAAATTCCAATGCCATTGCAGACAGCATTGAGTTTGTGGAACCTTTGAAAGACAAATTGTATACACCAACAATTGAAGGGGCGGAACAGGAACTGACAGATATGTCATTTGAAAAAGCCCATGAAATCTACGGTAAAGAACTACCAGAAATCGTAGAGGCTCGCTTAGATAAAGAATTGAAATCTATTATCTCCAATGGATTCTCGGTTATTTACCTGATTTCACAAAAACTGGTGAAGAAATCGAATGACGACGGCTATATCGTTGGTTCCCGTGGGTCAGTAGGATCCTCATTTGTAGCGACTATGTCAGGGATTACGGAAGTAAATCCGCTGGCGCCGCATTATGTTTGCCCGAATTGCCACTATAGTCATTTCTTTACTGATGGATCGGTGGGGTCTGGGTTCGACTTGCCAGATAAATCTTGTCCTGAATGTGGGACTAACTTGGATAAAGACGGACAAGATATTCCATTTGAAACCTTCTTAGGATTTAAAGGGGACAAGGTACCTGATATCGATTTGAACTTCTCTGGAGAATACCAAGCCCGCGCCCATGCCTACACTAAAGTCCTTTTCGGTGACGACCACGTTTTCCGGGCGGGAACAATTGGTACAGTCGCGGATAAAACAGCCTTCGGGTATGTACTAGGTTACGACCAAGATAAGAATTTAAATCTTCGTAAAACCGAGAAAGAATTCTTAGCCAAGGGTGCAACAGGCGTTAAACGGACAACCGGTCAGCATCCAGGGGGGATCATTGTTATCCCTGAAAATATGGATGTATATGACTTTACCCCAATTCAATTCCCGGCTGACGACGTGGAATCTGAATGGAAAACGACCCACTTCGATTTCCATTCCATCCATGATAACGTCTTGAAATTAGATATCCTTGGGCACGATGACCCGACAATGATTCGTAAATTACAGGATTTATCCGGCATCAATCCAACCGAAATTCCAATCGATGATCCAGAAGTATATGAATTATTCAATGGGACAGAAGTTTTAGGTGTTACCAAAGAACAAATCTATTCCAACACTGGTACATTAGGCATTCCCGAGTTTGGGACCCGATTTACCCGACAAATGCTTGAAGCAACCAAACCTTCAACCTTCGCCGAACTACTGCAAATCTCCGGATTATCGCATGGTACAGACGTTTGGTTAGGTAATGCCGAAGTACTTGTCCGTGAAAAAGGGCTACCGCTAAGTGAAGTTATCGGTTGTCGTGATGATATCATGGTTTACTTAATCCATCGTGGTCTACCTGAATCAGACGCCTTCCAAATAATGGAGAAAGTTCGTAAAGGCAAGGGGTTATCTGACGAACACAAGGCCATCATGCGTGAATACGACGTGCCGGAATGGTATATGGATTCATGTGAAAAAATCAAATACATGTTCCCGAAAGCCCATGCCGCTGCCTATGTATTGAATGCCATGCGGGTAGCTTGGTTTAAAGTGAAACATCCAATTTGGTACTACTGTGCTTACTTATCAGTACGGGCGAGTGACTTTGACCTTGTATCCATGTCGAACGGGAAAGAATCGACTAAGGCCAAAATTAACGAAATCAATGCCAAAGGAATGGAAGCTTCGACTAAAGAAAAACAATTGTTAACAGTCCTTGAGATTGTAAACGAGATGTGGGAACGTGGCTTTACCTTAAAAATGGTTGATATCAATAAATCTCATGCAACTGAATTTATTATTGAAGAGGACAATACTTTGATTGCACCTTTTAGAGCCATTGACGGTTTGGGTACAAACGTGGCCAAATCTATTGTTGCAGCACGTGAGGAATCACCGTTCTTATCCAAAGAAGACTTACAAACTCGTGGTAAAGTGTCTAAATCATTGATTGAATACATGACCGAGAATCATGTATTAGATGGTTTACCAGACCAAAACCAATTATCACTATTTGATTTTTAAAAGCGCAAAACAGGATTACCTATCATCTTGAAAGGTAATCCTGTTTTTTTGAGCGTTATTTTTTGTTGTATCTATCAGATTATGTTAACATAATATTGTATGCATCATTTTTAAGTGAATCCGTTCGCTTAACCGCAATATTCGCAACAAATCACACGCCAGTGTTATGTTTATTTGTTGCTTTTTTCAATGTATATTGATTATTTAAAAGGAGGAATTCTATGCAGTTATTGCTAGATAAGTTTAAAGAAGTGATATCTTCTGTCTTACCTATCGTCGTCCTTGTATTCGCGCTAGCATTTACCTTGGTTGATGTGCCAGGAGATATGATGGCGAGATTTGCAATTGGTTCAATCCTATTAACACTAGGACTGACCATTTTCCTATTCGGGGTAGATATTGGTATGACGCCAATTGGGAATTATTTAGGTGATTCGATTATTCGATCAAGTTCCCATTTAATCGTACTATTATTATCATTCTTTATAGGGTTTTCGATTACCGTAGCCGAACCAGACCTATTAATTTTGGGCCAGCAAATTTCTGATGCAACGGGTGGCGTTTTAGGATCACAAACCATTGTTGTCGTTGTATCAATAGGTGTGGGGGTTATGATCGCCCTTGCTGTTTACCGGGTAATGAAAGATGTCGCCTTGAAGTGGTTCTTCCTAGCCGTTTATGCGGTCATTACTTTATTATCAATTTTCGTAGATTCTACCTTCCTAGCGATGTCATTTGATGCCTCTGGTGCAACGACTGGTGCCTTAACTACACCATTCGTATTGGCCTTAGGTACCAGTGTTTCCGCTAAAAAAGGTGGTAAAGGGGCTGAAGATGATTCCTTTGGTTTAGTAGGTGCCATGTCAACAGGACCAATCTTAGCCGTGATGATTATGTCACTAGTTCAAAGTTCATCTTTCCAAAATTCTGATGAAGCTTACCAATATACTGAAGGGATTATCCGTCCGTTCATCGCAAATATTGGTCATACTGTTCAAGAATCAGTAGTTTCACTTATTCCAATTTTAATCCTATTCGCAATAGTGATTTATTTTTATAGAAGAATCAATAAAGGTGAATTACGCCGTATTGCTGTTGGGGTTGTCTATGTCTTGATTGGTTTAACTTTCTTCTTAATCGGGGTTAACCAAGGATTTATGGATATGGGTCGTTACTTAGCGACTGAATTAGCCACTAACCACGAAGCCTTACTACCATGGATTGGTCTTGTGATGGGGCTAGTTGTTGTATTAGCTGAACCAGCTGTACACGTACTTGGGGACCAGGTTGAAGACGTGACAGGTGGACATATCCCTAATAAGTTGTTATTATTCTCCTTGTCGATTGGTGTAGGGTTAGCCGTAATGATGTCAATGCTTCGTATTATGGTACCAGGCGTTGAATTGTGGCACTTCCTATTGCCAGGATTTGGCTTATCAATATTATTAAGCTTTTACGTACCCAACCTGTTTACAGGTATCGCCTTCGATGCTGGTGGGGTAGCATCTGGTCCGATGACAGCGACATTTATCTTGGCCTTTGCTCAAGGTGTAGCCGATACGTTACCGCAAGCAGATATATTAGTAGATGGTTTCGGTATCATCGCAATGGTGGCAATGACCCCAGTGTTGATGGTTCAAATCCTAGGTTTAATCTATAAATTACGCGTTAAAAACAATAAAGCAATTGGTGAATAAGGGGGTTAATTGATGACTGTAGAATCAGTGGCGTTTTTCGCTATTGTAAACCATGGTTTTGGGCAAAAAGTACTTAAAACTGCCAAAGAGCATGGAACCGGTGGTGGCACCTTAGTCCTTTGTGATGGCACCATTCCAAATAAATTCCTTAACTTGATGGGACTTGATGAATCTAAGAAAGAATTGATGATTACATTAGCTCCTAAGGAATTCGAAAGTGACATTCACGAAAAAATCACTGAGAAAATGAAATTAGACAAGAAAGGCTTGGGTATCCTGTTCTCAGCAGATACATCAAGCGTTTTTGGTAGTCGTTTATTTAATCGGGCATTTGAAGAAAAAGGTGAAAATATGAGTGAGTATCAACTATTAGTATCAATTGTCGACCGCGATTCAGGTGATGATGTTGTTGCAGCTGCCCGTAAAGAAGGCGCTAAAGGTGCAACCATTCTTCACGGTCGTGGAACAGGGACAACTGAAATCTCTAAACTATTCAATATTGAAATTCAACCAGAAAAAGAAATCGTTCTGTTAGTAGTTGAAGCTGAAAAAGTCCATCCAGTATCTGAAAGTATTCGTACCGCAATGGACTTAGATCAACCAGGTAGCGGTGTTGTCTTTTCAATTCCAGTTAACCAAGTTACAGGTTTGGTTCAGAACTTGTAAAAATCGCTTGATAGCAACAATTATTGCGAATCAAGCTCCCATATGTTATACTGTCTAAGTAGAAAGAAGACAGTGGTGGAGTGAGCGGTGACGCTCACTTTTTTCATGGTAATAAGGTGAAAGTAAGAAAAGCGAGGGGAAATATGGCTAAAGTAACAGACCAAATGCAAGAAATCGTTCAACCAATAATTGAAGACTTAGGCTTTATATTGTTTGATATCGAATTCGTTAAAGAAGGGAAATCTTGGTTCCTAAGAATTTACGTGGATAAACCAGGTGGTGGCATCGCAATAGAGGATTGTGTCACAGTTAGTGAACATATTTCTGAAGCTGTTGATCAATTAGAAACAGACCCAATTCCACAAGCTTATTACCTTGAAGTATCTTCTCCAGGTGCGGAACGTCCATTGAAAAATGATGACGATGTGCAAGCTGCAATCGGTGAATGGGTATTCTTGTCATTCTATCAAGCCATTGATGGTCAAAAAAATATTCAAGGCCGTCTACTTTCTGTATCAGATGATGCATATGAAGTTGAAACAAAAGACAAAACACGTAAAGTGGCAGTCACTGTAGAAAAATCAAATGTATCGTTAATCAGATTGGCCATTGAATTTTAAAATTTATCATTTTTGAAAGAGGGAATTTAGATGAGTAAAGAAATGTTAAGAGCCTTCGAAGCGCTTGAAGATGAAAAGGGCATTTCAAAAGAAGTTATTTTAGAAGCTTTAGAAGCTGCTTTAGTTTCAGCTTATAAACGTAACTACCAACAAGCGCAAAATGTCGAAGTAAACTTTGACGTAAAAAAAGGTAGTATAAAAGTATTCGCAGTGAAAGAAGTTGTTGATCTGGTAATGGACTCACAACTTGAAGTATCGCTTGAAGATGCTCATGACTTAAACAGTGCATATGAAATTGGCGACAAGATCAAATTTGAAGTTACGCCTAAAGATTTCGGTCGAATTGCTGCACAAACTGCAAAACAAGTGATCATGCAACGAGTTCGTGAAGCTGAACGTTCAATTATCTACAACGAATACATTGATTATGAGGATGATATTTTAACTGGTATAGTCGAACGCCAAGATCGTCGTTATGTTTACGTTAGCTTAGGTAAAATCGAAGCCGTTATCCCACCAGAAGGTCAAATTCCTAATGAAACCTTCCAACCACACGAGCGTGTACAAGTTTACGTAGAACGTGTTGAAAATACGACTAAAGGGCCACAAGTCTATGTCTCTCGTAGCCACCCAAGTCTATTGAAACGTCTATTTGAACAAGAAGTACCTGAGATTTTCGACGGTACTGTTGAAATTAAAGCCATCGCCCGTGAAGCTGGTGATCGTTCTAAAGTAGCGGTTGTATCAAACGACGCGAATATCGATGCAGTAGGTACTTGTGTTGGACCTCGTGGTTCGCGTGTACAACGTATTGTAGACGAATTAAAAGGTGAAAATATGGATATCGTTCAATGGTCAGACGACATGGCAACCTTTATTTCAAATGCTTTAAACCCAGCTGATGTATTATCTGTTCACTTTGTACCAGGTGAAACGTCATGTGTGGTTGTCGTACCAGAAAACCACTTGTCATTAGCTATTGGTAAACGTGGCCAAAATGCGCGTTTAGCGGCTAAATTAACAAACCACAAGATTGATATCAAATCTGAAGCTGACTTTGAAGCCTACGTACAAACAGAAGAGTACGCAGAACGTTTTGCTGAGAAAGAATTAGTCGACGAAGACGTTGATCCAATTTTAGCTGAAGATATTGAAACTGTTGAAGATTACGAAGCAGTGACAGAAGGATCAACTTCAATTGATGAAGAGGATTTATTAGCTATTGATGACCTTGAAGAAGGTAATGTTGGTCCAGAAGCAATTGAATATCAGATTGATGATATTGAAGGCGAAGACAACGACATTATTGGTGATGAACCTTTAATTGGCGAAGAAGATTTAGACCAACAAGAGCGTTTAAACGAAGAAGGCTAAGATTAGGTGGGATCAAACATGAAACAACGAAAAATTCCTATGCGAAAATGTGTTGTGACAAATGAAATGTTTCCTAAAAAAGAATTAATTAGAATTGTTCGTAATCCTGAAGGGGTTGTTGAAATTGACCCGACAGGTAAGAAAAATGGGCGCGGCGCATATGTATCCCTCGATCCTGAAGTTGTACAAAAGGGTTGGGATAAACACATGTTAGATAGACACTTAAATGTATCCATTTCGGATGATTTTTATAGTGAATTGAAAGCTTATGTTGCCCATCAAAAAGCCAGAAAAGAGCTTTTTGAAAATGAACAATAATAAGTTGAATTTGTTAGGTTTGGCGCAAGCAGCGAGTAAACTCGTTTCAGGTACTGAAACTGTCATGAAAACTATTCAGCAAGAGACGGCTGTTTTAGTGGTCATGGCTACTGATGTCAGCGAACAAACAAAAAAGAACATAGAGAATAAATGTGCTTTTTATGAAGTGGAATATGTTCAGATGTTTACAACTGAAGAAATTTCAATTGCTTTAGGTAAAAAGAGGTCGATAGTCGCCCTCTTAGACCGCGGGTTTGTGAAAAGCTTTAAAAAATAATTTAGATTTTTACGTATATTTTTACATCAAATAGGAGAGTAAAAAGTATGAGAGATTAGTAGAATAAGGAAGGTGATGACATGTCAAAAAAACGTGTCTACGAAGTTGCTAAGGAAATTGGCATATCAAGTAAAGAGTTATTGAATGCTGCAGAAAAAGCAGGTTTTGAATATTCAAGCCATATGGCATCAATGACTGATGACGAAGTAAACAAGCTAAAAAGTAGCTTTGCAAATAAATCAGCAGGTAAGGAAGACAACAACAATCAGCCAGCGAAAGCAACTGAAAGTCGACCAACTAAGAAAGCTGAAAATAAGCCTGCAGAAAAAGGTTCAGCTAAATCAGAACCTGCTAAAGCAAACGCTAAGCAAAACCAGCACCAAAACAAGTCGCAAAATCGCAATAACCCAGCAAAAGAGAATAAAAATATGAATAATCAAAAAAATAATTTTAAAAATAATAGCAATAACAAAAATGGCGGATTTAAAGGTAAAGGCAAAAAAGGGAAAAAAGGTCGTTTTAACAATGACCAAAACCGCCCTCAAGGCAACCCGGTACCACCAAGAAAGAATAAGCCACTTCCAGAAAAAGTGGAATATACTGAAGGTATGACTGTAGCGGATATTGCTAAAAAAATTCACCGTGAGCCAGCTGAGATTATCAAAAAACTATTCTTGATGGGTATACCAGCTACACAAAACCAAGCGTTAGATAAAGATGCTATCGAGTTAATTCTTGAAGAATATGGTGTAAAGGCTGAAGAGAAAGTTATTGTTGACCAAGCAGACTTTGAACATTACTTTGAAGAAGCTAAGAATGCAGACGAGGAAGATTTAGAAACTCGTCCAGCAGTTGTAACCATCATGGGGCACGTTGACCATGGTAAAACAACTTTACTTGACTACTTACGTAACGCTCAAGTTGTAGACGGCGAAGCGGGTGGTATCACACAACATATCGGTGCCTACCAAGTACGTGAAAATGACCGTTTAATTACTTTCCTAGATACACCAGGACATGCGGCCTTCACGACAATGCGTGCGCGTGGTGCTGATGTAACGGATATCGTTATCCTTGTAGTAGCAGCTGATGATGGTGTAATGCCACAAACCGTTGAGGCGATTAACCATGCCAAAGCAGCGGGGGTACCAATTATCGTTGCAGTAAACAAAATCGATAAACCAACAGCTAATCCTGATCGAGTAATGCAAGAGTTAACTGAATATGGCCTAATTTCTGAAGAGTGGGGCGGGGACACAATCTTCGTAAATATCTCAGCTAAATTTGGTCAAAATGTAAGTGACTTACTAGAAATGATTTTATTAGTTTCAGACGTAGAAGAATATAAAGCTGTACCAAACCGTTTAGCTTTAGGTTCTGTAATCGAAGCGCGTCTTGACCCATCTAAAGGTGCTATTGCGACATTATTAGTCCAAGAAGGGACATTGCGTGTTGGGGACCCAATTGTTGTTGGTGATACACATGGACGTGTCCGTGTAATGACTAATGATACTGGTCGCCGTATCAAGCAAGCTGGCCCATCAACACCAGTTGAAATCACTGGTTTACAAGAATCACCACAAGCTGGTGACCGCTTTGTAGCCTTTGATGACGAAAAAACAGCCCGTGCTGTTGGTGAAGAGCGTGCGAGCCGTGCCTTACAAGAACGTCGTCAAGCAAACCATGCTGTAACCTTAGACAACTTATTCGAAACGCTACAAGAAGGCGAATTGAAATCAGTTAATGTCATTATCAAAGGTGACGTTCAAGGTTCTGTTGAAGCCTTAGCTGGAAGCTTGAAAAAAATCGAAGTTGAAGGTGTTAAAGTAAATATCGTTCACCAAGCAGTTGGTGCAATCAACGAGAGTGATATTACTTTAGGTCAAGCGTCACAAGCCTTAATCATTGGTTTTAACGTTCGTCCTACACCACAAGCTAAATTACAAGCAGATACTGATGAAGTAGAAGTACGTCTATACAACATCATTTACGATGCAATTAATGACGTAGAATCCGCGATGACAGGTATGTTAGACCCTGAATTCGTTGAAGAAGTAACTGGTACTGTACAAGTTCGTGAAACTTACAATGTATCTAAAGTAGGAACAATTGTTGGTGGTTACGTATTAGATGGTACAATCTACCGTAACTCACAAGTTCGTATCATCCGTGATTCAATTGTCATCTATGATGGTCAATTAGGTTCGTTACGTCGCTTTAAAGATGATGTGAAAGAAGTATCTCGTGGATTTGAACTAGGTCTTACAATTGAAAACTACAACGATATTAAAGTAGATGACGAAATTGAAGCATACCGTATGGTTGAAGTGAAGAAAAAATAGAGGTGATACACAATGGCAAAATTTAGAGCTGAACGTGTAAGTCAAGAGATCCTTCGCGATGTTAATGACATATTGAGAAAGACTGTTAAAGACCCCCGCGTTGAAGGTGTTACAATTACTGATGTAGAAGTTACTGGTGACTTACAGCAAGCAACTATTTTCTACACTACATTGAGTGAATTAGCCAGTGAACGTGAAAAAGCGCAAAAAGGTTTGGAAAAATCTAGTGGTTTAGTTCGTTCTGAAATTGGTAAACGCCTAAACATCTATAAAACACCAGAAATATTCTTTGAACGTGACCGTTCAATTGAATATGGTAACCATATCGACCAATTGCTAGCACAATTAAACAAAAAAGACGATTTTGATAGCATGTCTGACGCTGAGTCAGATAAGTTAGTCGATTAATAAGTAGAAAGGCCCCGGGAATTATAGCAAGTATGCTGTATTTCTTGCGGCCTTTTTTGTTGTTTGTGAGGTTGATTTTTAGAATAAATCTTCGAAATGTGGTGCGAAAATGCTGATATATAGACCTTTAGCGTGGTGAAATATACCTATTTTTCAAAAAATAATTGTTACATACAATGTCATAATTATAACTTATTAAAATATGCAAGAATTGATGTAAGTGCTGTAAATGTTGTCATACTGGGAAAACGTTGAATTGTAACAATTGAGATGAAAATATTAAAAATTACAAAACATTTCAGTCCATTTAAAGCCCCTTAACGAATGGGTTTATAGGGTTTTCTTTTGAATCCATACCGTGTAGTATATTGCATGTAGTCGAAACAGTGGCTAAATAAACAGCTAAGCAATAGCTAAACAAATAAGGAGTTTTACTTAACATGAAATTTAACAAAACTATTCTAGGAACAACATTTGCATTGTCAGCATTATTTGCGACAGCAGGCTTTAACACTGAAGATGCTAAAGCAGCAGAATGGACAGCACGTAGCGTTGAAGAAGTTTCAGCTGATATGCAAGCAATTGATGAATCAACTTCTGAGTATACAGTAGTATATGGCGATACTTTATCAGTAATCGCTAATGCAGCAGGTGTTGACGTGATTACACTAGTACAAATTAATGAAATTGAAAATGCTGATTTAATCTTCCCATCTAAGTCTATTTCATTTACTAAAAATGATGAAGGTGAAGTAAATGAAGTTGTCGTAGAAGATACAAACAATAAAAAAGATACTTATAAAGTAGAGGAAGAAACTGTTGAGAAAACTGAAACAGTTGAAGAAGTAGAAGAAACAACTGTAGAACCAGTTGCATACGAAGCTGAAAAAGAAACAGCAACAGTAGAAGCAACTTCATATGAAGCAGAAGAAACAACTGAAGAAACATCTTCAACTTCTTCCTACTCAGCAGCAGAAGAAATCCCTTACCAAGTATTACAAGTAGTAGAAACTGAAGCAGGTCCAAGCTACTCTGAAAAAGCAGCAGTATTCTCTGTAATCCTTAACCGTGCAAACTCAGGTAACTGGGGTGGTACTTCATTATCGGCAGTAGTTAACGCATCTGGTCAATTTGAAGTTGTTTCAAACGGTATGGCAGCTAGCGCTACAGTATCAGAACAAACTTACCAAGCTGTTAACGATGTATTAACTAACGGTGTAACTACATCAGCTGAATCATTCCGTGCTTCAGGTGACGGCGTGACAAACACATTCTTCTAATTTAAATTCAAATACAATAAACAAAAAAATCGGGAGAGCTCCCGATTTTTTTGTTTATTATTTTTTGCAAGATCGATATTAAAGAGTATTGGTTTGTTTAGTTAAGTTTCATCGTTCTAATAATAGAAAAACGACCTAATTATTTGTTTACGAATAACGCGTTAAAAAAATAGAGAGTTAAACTAGGATTCAAATGATTATCTAACGTGTATTGCTCTGTGCATTCTATTATAGAAAGGTTGAGAATAAGGCTAAAATAGATAGTCCACCTTGTGTCAATATAATTTTTTTACTACTAGTGAAGCTACCATATGTGGCCACTAAAATAATGTAGACAAATATCATACGAACAATCTCAATAGAAGCGCTACTGAAAAATAATGCATATAATAGCCCTAAACCAATGAGACCATTATATATTCCCATATTTTTAAATAAGGTATTCAATGAACTTCCTTTCAACTCATCTCTTTCCATATTAAATATTCTACTTGTTTGGGCTGACGTGGTAGTAATAGTTTGTATATACATGATATAAAAGAATTCTAAAGCGACTAAAAGAGTTAATAAAGTTGTTGTAACTGACATGGTTAATCTCTCCCCTTAACTGACGAAGTAATCTTCTTTTTTTAAATATAAAACATTTTTATGAATTTTCAAAGGATTAATACGTGCAATGTTAAGCTATATAAACATGAACACTAAAGAAGGGAAATTAAAGAATTCTATAGTTTAAGGGTAAAAAAAAGCTGTAACTCATAAATAGCAACAACCTAATAATTTTTTTATTTGAATGCGCCCGGAGGGAATCGAACCCCCATCATAAGAACCGGAATCTTATGTGATATCCATTACACTACGGGCGCAAATTTTTGTATATTTTGCTTAAAAAACAATAACAGGATTATTATAGCCTAGTTTTTAGTCAAATTCAAGCGTTTATAGGAATCTGGTAGCGTCAATTGTTATTAACAATTGATAATGTCTTAGGTATTAACTAGAGAAAATGTCTCGTTTTTCAAGTCATGAAGGCCAGCTATTGGGCAGAATGAACCTTCTATGCTAAAATGATAAGGCAAATCAAAAAAGTCATATTCGTTGACCAATTTTGACCATAAAGGTATAATACCAATATACAAGTTTAAAAGGAGGACATTTAAATGAATTTAGTACCAACAGTTATTGAACAATCTTCTCGCGGTGAACGTGCTTATGATATTTACTCTCGTTTATTAAAAGACCGTATTATTATGTTGAGCGGGGAATTCAATGACGATTTAGCCAACTCAATCATTGCCCAATTATTATTCTTAGATGCACAAGATCCAGATAAAGATATCTACCTATACATTAATTCACCAGGTGGTTCTATAACTTCAGGTATGGCAATCTATGATACTATGCAATTCGTACATGCAGATGTACAAACAATTGTAATGGGTATGGCTGCATCAATGGGGTCATTTATTGCGGCTGCCGGAACCAAAGGTAAACGTTTTGCTTTACCAAATGCTGAAATCTTAATCCACCAACCTTTAGGTGGTGCGCAAGGACAAGCAACTGAAATTGAAATTGCTGCACGTCACATCTTGAAAACAAAAGAAAAAATGAACCGTCTATACTCTGAAATGACTGGTCAACCTGTAGAAGTGATTGAACGCGATACCGACCGTGACAACTGGTTAACTGCAGAAGAAGCTTTAGAATATGGTTTATTAGATCAAATCATGACTAAAAATGATGAATTAGAAAAATAGTTAATCAATTTTAAGTCTAGAGAAGTGGGGTAAAACCTGCTTCTTTTTCTTTAAGGCGTTCGATATAGCCCGTGGAAATGTCCTTAAATATATATTCTTTGTAAGGCGTAATAGCTGTCATTGCAGTATAGGAGAAAAGTGGGCTTAAAAGCTTGCAAGCGGATAAATTTATTGGTATGATTACTTTTGTAAAGAGATGTGATTCGAAGGAATCAAATTTTTTTACCGGAGGGTGGTCAAAAAAAGACACGCTGGACAATAAAAGTCCAAGTGTTTTTGCGCTCAACGTTTTTGTACTAGGAAAGTGGGGACTATGGACGAATTATTTAAAAGTATTACTGAAGTAGTGCCGGAAGTTCAGAAGACCTATTTTGAGAGAATTAGCGTATTACAGCGGATTTTCAAAGATGGTCCGATTGGTCGGAAGGGACTAGCTGAAAAGTTAGGAATTACCGAACGACCGCTACGTACAATTACAGATGTTTTGAAACAACAAGGTCTCATTGATTCTTCTCCCGCAGGTATGACAATTACGCCAAAAGGGGAACGAGCAATTGCTACAGGTCAAGACTTGTGGCGTGATACAAATAAAATTCATCTACAAGAAAAATATTTGGCTGATGTGCTCAACATAGCAGATGCTCGAATTGTTTCAGGAGATATCGACCAAGATCAACATATTCTGTTTGAAATGGGTCTACAAGTTTCAAAATACTTAGACACGAATTTACCAGCGGGGAATCATACGATTGCTGTTACTGGTGGTTCAACTATGCTAGAGGTGAGTGAACATGTTCAATTAGCACCTTCTGCTGACAGACACTTTACTGTTGTCGCAGCCAGGGGTGGGATCGGAGATGCTTCAGCAACCCAAGCCAACACAATTAGCGATATTCTAGCGCAAAAGTTATACGGTCATAATATTTCCTTATATGCTCCTGAGAATTTATCAGAGGTGGCAAATATGGCTTTAATGAATGATCCTGTGATTCAATCAACTTTAAAGCGGTTAAAAGAGGCTAACATTTTACTTTTTAGTGTTGGTAATGCTAAAATTATGGCAAGGCGTAGGGGACTTGATTTAGAAAGTTCATCTAAGATTAAGAGTAACCACGCTGTAGGGGAAGTGTTCGGGTGTTTCTTTGATAAGGAAGGGAACATAGTGCATCGAATCCCTAGAATCGGTCTTCAACTTGAAGACTTGGCAGATATTGATTTGCCAATTCTGATTGCTGGAGGCAGTGTAAAAGCAGAAGCAATACAGGCTTTTGCGAAACTCGCACCTAAACAGTTAGTCATTATAACTGATCAAGGTGCCTCAAATATGGTTTTAAATGGGGAATCCCATTAAAATAATTTTGTATTCCATTAAGGAGGAATTTTGTAGTATGGCAATTAAATTAGCAATTAACGGTTTTGGTCGTATCGGTCGTTTAACTTTACGTCGTATCTGGGAAGAAAATGAATCAAATGTAGAAATCGTGGCAATCAACGATTTAACAGACAACGAATTCTTAGCTTACCTATTAAAATATGATACAGCTCACGGTACTTTCAACCACGATATCGAAACTACTGAAAATGGTATTTCAATCGATGGTAAAGAAATTACTGTATACTCTGAACGTGACGCAAACGATTTACCTTGGGGTGACTTAGGTGTTGATATCGTTCTAGAATGTACTGGTTTCTACGCTACAAAAGAAAAATCTCAAGCACACATCAACGCTGGTGCTAAAAAAGTTATCATCTCAGCTCCTGCTGATGCTGAAACTAAAACAATTGTTTACGGTGTAAACGAAGATATCATCGAAGCTGAAGATAAAATTATCTCTGGTGCTTCATGTACTACTAACTGTTTAGCTCCTGTAGTTAACGTGTTAGAAAAAGAATTTGGTATCAAACATGGTTTAATGTCAACAATCCATGCTTACACTTCTACACAATCATTACAAGATGCACCTAACGGTAAAAAAGGTAACTTCCGTAACGGTCGTGCAGCTGCAGAAAACGCTATTCCAGCATCTACTGGTGCAGCAAAAGCTGTAGGTCGCGTTATTCCTTCAGTTAACGGTAAAGTTGACGGTACTGCTATCCGTATTCCTATCGTTACTGGTTCAATGACTGAGTTCTACTCAACATTAAACACTAAAGTTACAGTTGAAGAAGTTAACGCTGCTATGGAAAAATACGCTAACCCATCATTCTTATACAACACTGATGAAATCGTATCTTCTGACATCGTTGGTGTTCCAGCTGGTTCAATCTTCGACGCAACTCAAACTAAAGTTATCGAATCTGAAGATGGCCAATTAGTTAAAACTGTTGCTTGGTACGATAACGAAGCTGGTTTCGTTTCTCAATTCGTACGTTTAATCGAATTCTTTGCTGCTAAACAATAATTCATTGTTTAAAAGTAAAATCAGTTGAATTTGGGCGGGAAGCTTCGCGCTTCCTGCCCTTTTTTATTGGTTAACAACTTAAGATAAGGAGTGCTATTTTAATGGCTAAGAAAACTGTAAAAGACATCGGTTTAAAAGGTAAAGTAGTTTTAGAACGTGCTGATTTTAACGTTCCAATGGACAAAGACCTTAATATTACTGATGACAACCGTATCGTTCAAGCATTACCAACTATTGAGTATATTCTTGAGCAAGGTGGTCGTTTAGTATTATTCTCTCACCTTGGTAAAGTGAAAACAGAAGAAGACAAAGCTTCTAAATCTCTACGCCCAGTTGCAGAACGTTTATCTGAAAAATTAGGTAAAGAAGTTACTTTCGTAGCGCAAACTCGTGGTCAAGAATTAGAAGATGCTATCGCTAACCTTAAAGATGGCGAAGTATTAATGTTTGAAAACACTCGTTTCGAAGATGTAGACGGTAAGAAAGAAAGCAAGAACGATCCTGAATTAGGTAAATACTGGGCTTCATTAGGCGACGTATTTGTTAATGACGCATTCGGTACTGCCCATCGTGAACATGCTTCTAACGTTGGTATCTCAAACAACACCGAAGCTGTTGCTGGTTTCTTAATGGAAAAAGAAATCCAATTCTTGGGCGATGCTGTTAACGAACCAAAACGTCCATTCGTTGCAATCTTAGGTGGTGCGAAAGTATCTGACAAGATTTCAGTAATCGAATCATTACTAAACAAGGCTGACAAAGTCTTAATCGGTGGTGGTATGGCTTATACATTCATGAAAGCTCAAGGTTACGAAGTTGGTGGCTCTTTACTTGAAGAAGACAAAATTCCATTGGCTAAGGATTTAATAGAACGCGCAGGCGACCGTTTGGTATTACCAGTAGACTTTGTTGTAGCTGACGCTTTTGACAACGATGCAAACACTGATGTTGTTGATGTTGACGGTATCCCGGCTGACTGGCAATCACTTGACGTAGGTCCTAAGACTGTTGAGTACTACGCAACACAAGTTGCAGATGCTAAAACTGTTGTTTGGAATGGCCCAATGGGTGTATTCGAAATGCCAAGTTTCGCAAAAGGTACTAACGGTGTTGGTGAAGCTATCGCTAACCTAACTGATGCAACAACTATCATCGGTGGTGGTGACTCTGCTGCAGCTGCTTACCAATTAGGTTTAGCTGACAAATTCTCACACATTTCTACTGGTGGTGGGGCATCATTAGAATTCTTAGAAGGTAAAGAATTACCTGGTATCGCTGCAATCGCGAACAAATAATTTTTGTAAATAAATTGAGTAAAACTTTTCGTAAAGGAGTTTTTAATATATGCGTAAGACATTAATCGCTGGTAACTGGAAAATGAATAAAACAGCTGCTGAAGCTCACGAATTTGTTGCTGCACTTAAAGAAGGTTTCCCACAAACGGATGCTGAATCTTTAATCGCACCACCAGCAATCTACATTGAAAAATTAATCGAAGAAGTAGCAGGTACTGACATCCAAATTGGTGCACAAAATGTTCACTTTGAAGATGATGGTGCTTTCACAGGCGAAATTTCTCCGCTTGCTTTAGAAGCATTAGGCGTACCTTACGTTATCATCGGTCACTCAGAACGTCGTGAATTATTCGGTGAAACTGATGAAGATGTACGTAAAAAAGCAGCAAGCATTTTCAGCCACAACATGACACCAATCATTTGCTGTGGTGAAACTTTAGAAACTCGTGAAGCTGGCCAAGAAAAAGAATGGGTTAGTGGACAAATCCGCGCTGCTCTTGAAGGTTTAACTGCTGATCAAGTTGCACAAGCTGTAATTGCTTATGAACCAATCTGGGCAATCGGTACTGGTAAAACAGCTTCTGCTGATGATGCACAAGATATGTCAGCACACATCCGCGATTTATTATTTGAAATCGCTGGTAAAGAAGCAGCAGACCAAACACGTATTTTATACGGTGGTTCTGTTAAACCAGCTAACATTGCTGAATTGCTTGAAAAAGAGGACGTTGACGGTGCGCTCGTAGGAGGAGCTAGTCTTGATGTTACTTCTTACATCGCATTATTAAATGGAGGTAAATAACACATGTCTAAATCACCCGTAGCTATTATTATCTTAGATGGATTCGGTTGGAGAGAAGAATCATATGGTAATGCTGTAGCACAAGCAAACAAACCAAACTTTGACCGTTACTGGAATGAATTTCCACATGCTACAATGAAAGCTTCTGGGTTAGACGTTGGGTTACCTGATGGACAAATGGGTAACTCTGAAGTTGGCCATACAAATATTGGTGCTGGCCGTATTGTATACCAAAGCCTAACTCGAATCGATAAAGCTATTGAAGATGGTGAATTTGCTGAGAACGAAGCATTAAATGGTGCTTATACTCATGTAACTGACAACCATTCAGCTCTACACATCTTCGGATTATTATCTGATGGTGGGGTACACAGCCACTTACGTCATATCGAAGCATTGATTAAAGATGCTAAAGCTAAAGGTGTTGAAAAATTATACCTACACGCTTTCTTAGATGGACGTGACGTTGATCCACATGCAGCGCCAGGTTATATTGAATCACTTGAAAAAGTAATGGCCGAAGAAAACTTAGGTCAAATCGCTTCAATTTCTGGACGTTACTATGCAATGGACCGGGATAACCGTTGGGAACGTGTACAAAAAGCTTATGATGTTATCTTTAATGGTGAAGGCGAAACTGGCAACAATGCAATTGAAGTTGTAAATGCTAATTATGCTAAAGACGTTACTGATGAATTCGTTGAGCCGACAGTAATTGTTGATGCTAACGGCAACCCAGTAGGCCAAGTAGCCGATAATGATGCTATCATTTTCGCTAACTTCCGTCCTGACCGTGCTATCCAACTTTCAGACGCTGTAACAGCAACTGAATGGGATAACTTCGATCGTGGAAATGTACCAGCAAACGTTAAATTTGTATCAATGACTAAATACAAAGATACAATTCCAGCTGATATCGCTTTTAAACCAATCCCATTGAAAAATGTTCTTGGCCAAGTGTTATCAGATAACGGCTTAAACCAATTACGTATCGCTGAAACTGAAAAATACCCTCACGTGACATTCTTCATGAATGGTGGGGCAAATGACGAGTTTGAAGGTGAAAAACGTATTTTGATCAACTCACCTAAAGTAGCGACTTATGACTTAAAACCTGAAATGTCTGCTTACGAAGTAACAGATGCATTAGTTGATGAGATTGAAAATGACCGTCAAGATGCGATTATCTTAAACTTCGCTAACCCAGATATGGTAGGTCACTCTGGTATGTTAGAGCCTACTATCAAAGCGATTGAGGCTGTTGATGAATGTTTAGGTCGCGTTGTGGATGCCTTATTAGCTAAAGACGGTAAAGCCATTATCTTTGCTGACCACGGAAACGCGGATACAGAATTAAATGAAGATGGTTCACCAAATACAGCGCATACGACAGTACCAGTGCCATTAATTGTCACTCAAAAAGGTATTGAATTACGCACTGATGGTCGTTTAGCCGATGTTGCGCCAACAATGTTAGATTTATTGAACGTTGACCAACCAGCTGAAATGACCGGTGAAACTTTAATTAAGCGCTAAACAATGAATATCCGTGTCTACCAATCGGTGGGTATGGTATAATACGAATGTAACAAATTTAAAAATTATTTTGAATTTAAAGGAGAGAAATTATGTCTGCAATTACTGATATTTATGCACGCGAAGTCTTGGACTCACGTGGTAACCCAACTGTAGAAGCTGAAGTTTACACTGAAGCTGGAGGTTTTGGTCGAGGAATCGTTCCTTCTGGAGCTTCAACTGGTGAACATGAAGCCGTTGAATTACGTGATGGAGACAAAGAACGTTACTTAGGTAAAGGTGTTCAAAACGCTGTAAACAACGTGAACAACGCTATCGCTGATGCAATTATCGGACTTGACGTAACTGATCAAATCGGTATTGACGCTGCTATGATCGAATTAGATGGTACAGCTAACAAAGGTAACTTAGGTGCTAACGCTATCTTGGCTGTCTCAATCGCTGCTGCACGTGCTGCTGCTGATGAATTAAACATTCCGTTATACAACTACTTAGGTGGTTTCAACGCTAAAGTATTACCGACACCAATGATGAACATTGTAAACGGTGGTTCTCACTCAGATGCACCAATCGCTTTCCAAGAATTCATGATTATTCCAGCTGGTGCTTCTTCATTTAAAGAAGCTTTACGTTGGGGTGCTGAAACTTTCCACGCATTGAAAAAAATCTTATCTGGTCGTGGTTTAGAAACTGCTGTTGGTGATGAAGGTGGATTCGCTCCTCGTTTTGACGGTACAGAAGATGCTGTTGAAACTATCATCCAAGCAATCGAAGCTGCTGGTTACAAACCAGGTGAAGACATGTTCTTAGGTTTCGACTGTGCTTCTTCAGAATTCTATGAAGATGGCGTTTACAACTACGCTAAATTCGAAGGTGAAGGCGGAGCTAAACGTAACGCTGAAGAACAAGTAGCATTCTTAGAAGAATTAGTTGCTAAATACCCAATCATTACTATCGAAGATGGTATGGATGAAAATGACTGGGACGGTTGGGCATTATTAACTGAAAAATTAGGTGAAAAAGTACAATTAGTTGGTGACGACTTATTCGTAACAAACACTGAAATTTTAGAACGCGGTATTACTAACCACGTTGGTAACTCAATCTTAATTAAAGTTAACCAAATCGGTACTTTAACTGAAACTTTCAACGCTATTGAAATGGCTAAACGTGCTAACTACACAGCTGTAGTATCTCACCGTTCAGGTGAAACAGAAGATTCAACAATCTCTGATATCGCTGTTGCAACTAACGCTGGTCAAATCAAAACTGGTTCATTATCACGTACTGACCGTATGGCGAAATACAACCAATTATTACGTATCGAAGATGAATTAGGCGATTTAGCTGAGTACCAAGGTCTAAACGCTTTCTACAACTTAGAAAACAAATAAGTTCTCTTAAATTAGGGCAATTTATTGCACCAATTTAGGTCGCTATGACACTTTCGAATATTCAGACAGTTAACATCCTCGCGCAGGTACTTCGGTATCTGTGCTTTTTTGTCTTCGTCAACTTCAACTTAAGTGAAAATCGCGCATACAAAGTTGCAGAAAATTTTAAAAATTTGTGCGTGATCGTTTTTACTGACAAAAATTATAGTTTGATACCATTGACATAATAAAATAATGAGATAAAATGATATTTATATTAAAAATATGTTAGAAGTGGGAGATTTCTATGAAGATAAAGAAAAGTTTTTTGGTTACGCTAGCAACTGCGGCTTTATTAGGTGCTTGTGGTAGTAATGGGGAGAATACTGAAGCTGCAAATGGGGAAGCAAGTGCGGTAGTCAATTATGTGGCACCAACTGAAATTGCTACAATGGACTCAGTATTAGTAACAGATATGAATAGTGCTAACTATATTGGACATGTTCAAGAGGGTTTATATTGGGAAAATGATGTAAATGAAATCCAACCAGCCTTGGCTGAATCATTGCCAGAGGTTTCTGAAGATGGATTAACTTATACAATCAAAATGCGCGAAGACGCAACTTGGTCAAATGGTGATCAAATTACAGCTCACGATTTTGTATATGCAATTCAACGTTTAGCTAATCCAGATACGGCGGCACCATACTCATACTTACTAGCAGGATTTGAAAATGCTGAAGGTGTTTTGAATGGTGATCAAGCGGTTGAAGAATTAGGTGTTGAAGCTTTAGACGATTATACTATTGAAATTCGTTTAGAAACACCAATTCCATATATTGAAAACTTATTAGCTTTCACGCCATTATATCCACAAAACCAAGCTTTCGTTGAAGAAGCAGGGGATGCATACGGTACTGATTCAGAAAGTCTTGTTTTCTCTGGTCCATTTACTATGACTGACTGGGATGGTACAGGTTTAACTTGGTCGTTAGTGAAAAATGAAGACTACTATAATGCTGATAAAATTGCCATTGATGAAGTAGATGTTCAAGTTATCAAAGAAGTTTCGACAAACGTCAACTTATTTGAAGCAGGTGACGTTGATAACTCATTATTAACAGGAGAATTAGCTAAGCAATATCTAAATCATGAAGACGCTGTACAACAAGCGAAAGCGAGAAACTACTGGGTAGCCTTCAACTATAATAACGAAGTATTCCAAAATAAAAATCTTCGGGAAGCGATCGACTATGCAATCAACAACGAAGAGTTGGCAACTAATGTAATCGGTGATGGATCAAACCCTGTATCTACATTTGTACCTGAAAACTTTATCTTTAACCCAGAAACGGAAGAAGATTTTGTCTCTGAAGTTGCAATTGAAGATAAATACGATCCAGAAGAAGCAGCTAGACTTTGGGCATTAGCACAAGATGAATTGGGTGTTGAAACATTAACACTGAACTTATTAGGTGATGATGACGAGAAAAGTAAAACAACAGCTGAGTATATCCAAGGACAAATTGCAAATAACTTACCAGGTGTCACTTTAACATTGCAAAATGTACCTAAGAAAAACCGTCTAAGCCAAGAAGATGCGCGTGATTATGATTTAGTTATTACAGGTTGGGCAGCTGACTTTGCAGATGGTATCAACTTCTTTGAATTATTTGAAACCGATGGCCCATACAACCGCGGGGACTACTCAAACGAATCTTATGATGCAGAAATTATTGCTGCTAAAGGTGAAAATGCCAATGATCCAGTAGCGCGTTGGGAAAACTTTGTTGCTGCCCAAGAGGTATTAACAGAAGATGCGGCATGGATCCCGTTATATCAAGAAGTAGAAACACAATTAAGAAATCCTAACTTAGAAGGTATCACTTTCAGATCGGTAGGCAACGAATTTGACTTACGTACTGCCACTTTAATTAGTGCAGAATAAAATACAATAATTGAACAAGTGACAAGACAACCGTAGATAAAATTTCAACGGTTGTCTTTGTTTATGAGGGGATTATGAATATTCCATGAAAATAATGAGAAGAAAAGATTGACAACGTATTCAAAATCTAGTAAATTATCTCCATGTTGTAATAAATATCTAATTAAGCAATTTGCTTAAATATGGAGGATGTTCTTATGGAAAGAAAAAGTTTATTTAAATCACTTGCAGTGATTGGTTTATCAGGTTTAGTGCTAGCGGCCTGTGGTAATGGAAGTGACAATTCGGGTTCAAATGGTTCTGGCGAAAGCGAACAAGTATTGAACTGGACGACAACTTCTGAATTACCAACAATGGATACGACAATGGTTACAGATACAGTTTCATTTGATATGATGAACAACGTTAATGAAGGTTTATACCGTCAAAATGCTGAAGGTGAATATGAAGCTGGTGTATTAGACGGCGAACCGGAAATTTCTGAAGACGGTTCTGTATACACATACAAAATTAAAGAAGATGCTACATGGTCAAATGGGGACCCTGTAACAGCTAATGACTTTGTATATGCATGGCAACGTTTAGTTGATCCTGATACAGCAGCGCCATACTCATACTTAGCGGACGGTATCATCCAAAATGCAACTGAAATCATCGCTGGCGAAATGGAACCTTCAGAATTAGGTGCTGTTGCGGTTGATGATAAAACATTAGAAGTAACATATGCGAAACCTGTGCCATATTTGGAAGGTTTATTGTCAATGGCACCATTCTACCCACTTAACCAAACATACGTGGAAGAACAAGGTGACAATTATGCAACTAACTCAGATACAGTTTTATATAATGGACCATTTGCCTTATCTGGTTGGGATGGTACAAACTTGAACTGGTCATTAGAGAAAAATGATAACTACTGGGATGCAGATAATGTTCAGTTAGATACTGTTAAATACCAAGTACTTAAAGAAACTTCAACTGCATTAAACTTATTTGATTCTGGGGAAATTGACTATACTACAGTATCTGGTGAATATGTAGCGGCTCGTGAAGGTGATCCAAACATGGATAATGCGCCTGAATCGACAGTGTTCTTTATCAAGATGAACCAAGAACGTAACGGTGAAGAAACACCATTAGCGAATACAAATATTCGTCGTGGTATCTCACAAGCGATTGATAAACAATCATTTGCAGACCAAGTGTTACAAAATGGCTCGCTACCTGCTGACTACTTGGTACCAGAAGGATTAGCAAGCAATCCGTCAACAGCTGTTGACTTCCGTGAAGATTCAACTGAAGGTACAGGATTTGTTGACTATGATGTAGAAGCTGCTCAAGAAGCTTTCAATGCTGGTTTAGAGGAGTTAGGTACTGAATCAATTACACTTGAATTATTAGTAGATGATACAGAAAATGCGAAACGTTCAGCTGAATATATCCAAGGACAATTACAAACAAACCTACCAGGTTTACAAGTTCAAATTGTATCAGTTCCATTCAAGAACCGTGTAGCAGCTAATAACAGTCAAGACTACGATTTACAAATCTCAGGTTGGGGTGCTGATTATGCTGACCCAATTAACTACTTAGAGCTATTCGTAACTGATGGAAATAATAATAATTCTGGTTACTCAAACGAAGAGTACGATGCGTTAATCCAAGCTGCATCAGATGAAACTGAAGACTTAGATAAACGTTGGAGCGATTTAGTCGCAGCTGAGTCTTTAATCTTAGAAGAAGCTGGTATCGCACCATTGTACCAACGTTACGGTGCTTACTTAGAGCAACCAACAGTTGAAGGGGTTGTTCACCACCAAGTTGGTGCATCGACTTCATTCAAATGGGCTTCAAAAACAGCAGCAGAGTAATTTCAGCTGACATTTGAAACTTATTGAAACAACCCGCCAAGCCTTGGCGGGTTGTTTTTATTATGATATGTGAGGAATGTTGACGCTAAATGATAATTGTGTTAGAATTTGTACTGCTTTTGGTGAATATTTCTAAGAGATTGACTAGATTATAAATAATTCTAGATATGTCACCAAATGGATTTATTTGCGTTTTAAGGCGCGTTAGGCTTATAAAACCCGATAGTACTAATTGGGTAATAAAAAGGCCTTAACCGTAGGTTAAGACCAAATTGAAGGTGGGTTGATAGGGTTTTGCTTACTAGAAGTTAGGTAAGAAAAATAACATGATTAGGGATATAATGTTTCATGGTAATGATAACTAGTATAACATATCATAAAAAGGGCGGATAATTTGGTCCACCCCGGGTAATTCTATATAATGTAATAGGCGATTAGGAAGATTAAACTTATTGCTAATAAGCTGCCACCGATTTTTAGGAAGCCGATGTACCAGTTGCCAATTGATTGGGACAAATTTTGTACATTTCTTTCTGAGTCATCATCATTTTTTGAATTATTTTGTGAGAAAACACTTGGTTTCCACTTACGCCAACTGTACTGAAACAGGTCAAAAGTCCCGTCTTTAAAGATTAATCCAAATAAACCAAGGATTAAAAAGGGCGCTGACAAGTAAAAGTAGCTATTGCTCAAGTAAAATAAAGTGATACCTTCTTGCAAAAAAATTGATATAATGAACGGTATCGTGGCAAAAAGCAAAAGGATGCTTTTCCAACGTTTATAAATCATTGATAGATCAAATCCTTTCAGATATGTCAATAATTTAACACAATATAGGAGGTGAAGCAATTTGAAATCGTATTACAAATATCTACTTCGAAGAGTATTTTATATGTTCTTAACAATATTTCTAATTGCAACAATTACATTTTTCTTAATGAAACTGCTTCCAGGTACACCTTTCCAAAATGAGGACCGGTTATCTGCGGAACAAATCATTATTATGAACGAACGTTATGGTTTGAATGATCCAGTGATCGTCCAATACGCACGTTACATGTTAGGTATTTTTACAGGTGATTTAGGTGTATCTTTCCAATTCTCAAATACACCAGTTACTGACTTATTAAGTAGTCGTATTGGACCGTCATTACAATTGGGTGGTCAAGCAATCTTGTTCGGTACATCATTTGGTATCATACTAGGTGTTATTTCAGCTATGTACAAGAATACTTGGATTGACTCTACTGCTACATTCGTGGCTATCTTGGGGCGTTCAATTCCTAACTTCGTTTTCGCGGTATTACTACAACTAGTATTTGCCGTACAACTAGGTTGGTTCCCAATCGCTTTATGGAACGGTTCATTTGCAGCAACAGTCTTACCGACATTAGCATTGGCCATTTCGCCATTAGCCGATTCGAGTCGTTTCATCCGTACCGAAATGGTCGACGTATTGAATTCAGACTATATTGAACTAGCGCGTGCGAAAGGTTTAAGCAAAACAGCCGTAGCTTTCAAACATGGTGTACGTAATGCCTTAATCCCATTATTAACATTATTAGGGCCATTAACAGTTGCCTTGATGACAGGTTCAATGGTAGTAGAAAACATTTACGCAATTCCTGGTATTGGTGAGCAATTCGTTAAATCAATCCAAACAAATGACTATCCAACAATCATGGGTATCACAATTCTTTACTCATTCATGTTAGTGTCAATGTTATTAATTGTAGATGTGTTATACGGTATCGTAGACCCACGTATTCGTGTAAGTAATGAGGGAGGGGAATAAGATGGCTGAAAACAATCAATCATATAAATCAATTGCAGCTGACAAATTCCGCCCAGCTACGCAACATGACCACGTCGCTGAACGTGAGCAAATTGCTGGAGAATCATTGAACTTCCTTCAAGATTCTTGGCGTCGTTTAAAGAAAAATAAAGTAGCGATTGTATCCCTAGTGGTATTGATCATTATCATCATTCTTGCTATCTTGGCGCCAGTGATTGCACCTGCAGATCCAAATGCGCAAAACGTAGCCTTTGCCAACCTACCACCAAAGATTCCTGGATTGGAAAACTTTGCTTGGTTTGATGGTAAATCAGAAGTAGCCGGAACAGCTATTGACCAATATGCTGCCAATAATGTACCAGAGGGCGTTTACTACTACTTAGGTACTGACGCTTTAGGACGTGACTTATTATCACGTGTCTTATACGGTACACGTGTATCGCTATTTATCGGTATGATGGCTGCCTTATTCAACTTAGTAATCGGTGTACCTTACGGTATTATTTCAGGTTGGAATGGTGGTCGTATTGACAACATCATGATGCGTTTCTTAGAAATTCTATCAGGTGTACCGAACTTGGTTATCGTAATCCTAATGTTATTAGTATTACAACCAGGTATCATGTCAATCATCATTGCATTAGCGATTACAGAGTGGATTTCAATGGCTCGTGTAATTCGTGCGCAAACAATGAAAATTAAAAACCAAGAGTACATCTTGGCTGCCCGCTCTTTAGGTGAATCTGCATGGAAAATTTCTTTCCGTCACATCTTACCTAACCTGTCAGGTATCATCATTATCCAAACAGTATTCTCAATTCCGTCTGCGATTTTCTTCGAAGCGTTCTTGAGTTTCATCGGTTTAGGTATTCCAGCACCAAATGCTTCTCTAGGTACATTAATCAATGATGGGTACAAGACATTTAGATTCTTGCCTCATTTAATGTGGTACCCAGCGGGTGTAATCTGTATCGTCATGATTGCATTCAACATGTTAGCAAATGGTTTGCGTGATGCTCTAGATCCAAAAACGAATGATTAAGGAGTTGAGCAGAATTGAGTAATAAAACAGAAAACATTTTAGAAGTAAAAGACTTAGAAATTAATTTCAAAACGTATTCTGGTGATGTTCAAGCCATTCGTAAAGTGAACTTTGACTTGAAACATGGGGAAACGTTAGCAATCGTAGGTGAGTCTGGTTCAGGTAAATCTGTAACCGTTCGTACCGTAATGCGTTTATTAGCCAATAACGCTGATGTTAAAGGTGGTCAAATCCTTTTTAACGGCGAAGACTTATTAAAGAAATCTGAAAAAGAGATGCAAGGTATTCGTGGTAAAGATATCGCCATGATCTTCCAAGATCCGATGACTTCATTAAACCCTACAATGAAAATTGGTAAGCAAATTGCTGAACCGATTATCTTACACCAAAATAAATCTAAAAAAGAAGCCTATGCAAGAGCGGAAGAATTACTAGAATTAGTAGGTATTCCAAAAGCACACGAACGTATGGACTATTATCCACACCAATTCTCAGGTGGACAACGTCAACGTATCGTTATTGCGATTGCCTTGGCATGTAACCCGCGTGTCTTAATTGCGGATGAGCCAACAACGGCTTTAGACGTAACCATACAAGCCCAAATTCTTGAATTAATGAAAGAATTACAAGATAAAATTGATACATCAATCATTTTCATCACACATGACTTGGGTGTTGTTGCAAACGTTGCTGACCGTGTGGCCGTTATGTACGCTGGTAAAATCGTTGAATACGGTGATGTGGACGAAATCTTCTTCAACCCACAACATCCTTATACATGGGGGCTAATCGGTTCAATGCCAACATTAGATACTGCAGGTAAATTGGTTTCAATCCCTGGTACACCACCAGACTTATTGGATCCGCCAAAAGGTGACGCCTTTGCCCTACGTTCTGAATACGCGATGGAAATTGATTACGAGGAAGAACCACCGTTGTTCCAAGTATCGCCAACACATGCCGCTGCAACCTGGCTATTACACCCAGATGCGCCAGCAGTAGAAGAGCCAGCTGAAATTCAACGTCGTCACAAAATCTACGAAAGCCTATCAAAAGGAATCGTGCCAGAAGGCTACAACGATGGTGCACCTCGAGCTGAGTTAGATGAGCATACTGCAGTGGTTACATCAGCAGATACTGAAGGTGTGATTGCTACAGGTGGAGTAGATAGGGAAGGAGATGACGCAATTGGCTAATGAGCAAGAACCAATTTTAAAAGTCAGAAATTTAAAACAATACTTCAATGAAGGCTCAAAAGGTGAAGTACGCGCCATTGACGATATCTCTTTTGACATTTTCAAAGGTGAAACATTTGGTTTAGTTGGTGAGTCTGGTTCTGGTAAAACAACTACCGGACGTGCTGTTATGCGTTTATACCAACCAACTTCAGGTGAAATCATTTTTGAAGATAAAGATATTGCTTCATTAAAAAATCGACGTGATATGTTAGACTTCCGTAAAGATATCCAAATGATTTTCCAAGATCCGTACGCATCTTTAAACCCTCGTATGAAGGTTGAAGACATTATTGCTGAAGGTCTAGAAATTCACGGTTTAGTGAAGACAAAAACTGAACGTAAAGCGAAAGTCGCTGATTTACTAGAGCAGGTTGGGTTAAACCCACAACATGCTACGCGTTACCCACATGAGTTCTCTGGTGGACAACGTCAACGTATCGGGATTGCACGTGCACTTGCAGTGGCACCAAAAATGATTGTAGCGGATGAGCCAATTTCAGCCCTTGACGTATCGATTCAAGCCCAAGTAGTTAACTTGCTTGAAGAATTACAAAAGGACTTTGGTTTAACATTCCTATTCATCGCCCATGACCTTTCAATGGTGAAATACATTTCTGACCGTATTGCCGTAATGTATATGGGTAAAATAGTAGAACTTGCTGATGCTGACGAATTGTATTACCACGGTTTACACCCTTATACGAAGAGTCTTTTATCTGCAATTCCTTTGCCAGATCCAATTTATGAACGTAACCGCCAACGGATTACTTACAACCATGAACCTTTCAAAGGTGACGAATCAATGGTTGAAATCGCACCAAACCACTTTGTATACTGTTCACCAAATGAAGTTGAATTATATAAAGAAATGCGTGCAAACCAAGGCGAATAATCAAATAGAGAAGGTGACTTCGGTCGCCTTTTTTATTTGCCCATAATTGTATGTCAACCATACTTATGGTAGAATAACTAGGACATTAAAACGGAGGGGTATCTTTTGTATAATATATTATTAACCATTCTAATTATTATCGCCTTTTTACTAATTCTAGTAGTTGTTGCACAACCTTCTAAAGGAAACAGTGCAAGTAACTTAACTGGTGGTGGCGATGCAATGTTTGGTAAAAAGAAAAAAGCACGCGGATTTGAAGCTGTTTTAAATCGATTTACAATCATCTTAGGTGTAGCCTTTATGGTGATTGCCTTACTATTAGCAAACTTATCTTCATAACATTTGGGCGGTTCTGCTAGGGGACCGCTATTTTTATGCCTTTCGTTTGCTGATGACAATGCAATTAATTGATTTAAAAGCGAATAAAACTTACAATGGAATAGCGAAGTCATTATGTATAAATTATGATAATATAGTAAGATTGAGAGTGGATATGCATGCAAGCAAAATTACCAGAACCATGTTTCTTTGAAGGTGATGAAAGGGCAGTAATTCTTTTCCACGCCTTTACAGGTACTTCGAACGACGTGCGGATGTTGGGACGTCGGTTAAATCGTGAAGGTTACACTGTTTATGCACCTCATTTAACAGGACATGGCACTATGAACGTCTTCGATTTAATTAAGAAAGATAATCCAGTTGCATGGTTACAAGACGGTCAAGATGCCTACGATTTTATGGTTGAAAAAGGCTATAAGCAGGTGGCAGTTTTTGGCTTGTCATTAGGTGGTACAGTGGCTATTTCCGTGATTTTAAATAATCCGGCAATTGGTGGGGGCGTATTTAATACACCTGTTGTCACAGATCAAGCTATTACTGATTCCAATGTACCAACATCATTTATGACCTATGCCCGAAAAGTCCAAAAATACGCTGGTAAGACCGAAGCAGAAATTAACCAGTCGGACGACAAAGTAGCCCAACAATTACATACAACCCTTACCGGTGTACATGCCATGAACCGTGATTTAAGCGCACGACTAGATGAATTGAAAGTGCCAATCTACATTGCAGCTTCTGGTCAAGATGAATTAGTTGACCCAACCGCTGGAGAGCAGTTTGCAGATGCCATTACCACTGCACCCGTTTATTTAAATACCTTTAATTCAGCAAGGCATGTAATCACAGTCGGTAAATACCACCACGAATTTGAAGACACAGTAATAGAATATTTAACCAACCTAAATTGGGAGTGAAATAGTGAGTAGAAAAATTAATTATATGAAAAAAGAAATCCTTGCCGAGTTGGCGAGTTCAGAAGAAAATTACACAGCACAAACTTTAAGCCAAGCCTTGTCTTATGACCAAGCAGACGATTTTGCCGATTTGGTGAAAACCCTCGCTAAATTAGAGCAAGCTGGTGACATTGCCATTACAAGCAACGGTACCTTAAGTATCAAACAAGACAAAGCCACTTATACAGGGGTATTTACCCAGAACGCACGTGGATTTGGTTTCGTCAAAACTGATGAACTTGAAAAAGACATTTTCATCGGTAAAGGCAAAACCAATGGTGCCTTGCAAAGTGATGAAGTGCGGGTGAAAATCACCAGAGAAGCTCATCCTGCCAATGACAAGTCAGCTGAAGGTGAAATTGCTGAAGTATTAGTCCGTCATACAACACGCCTTACAGGTGAGTTTACGCCCTTTAATGATAATGATAAAGCGTCAACAGGTTTTATCGGTAGCGTGAAACCGCAAAACCATGGTTTAGACAATTTAACCGCCTTAGTAAGACCAGATGGCTTACACCCAGTAGAGGGTGAAATTGTTGTTGTCGAATTAGTGGATTATCCAGATGACCAACACCCATTTGCAGTTGTGGGTAACGTCATCCAACAAATCGGTCATAAAGATGAGCCGGGTGTAGATATCCTTGCCATTTTAAACATGTTTGAAATTCCGCATGAATTCCCTAATGAAGTTTTAGATCATGCCAATGAAGTGCCTGAAACCATCTCAAATGATGACTTAAAAGGGCGTAAGGACCACCGTGACCTGTTGACTATTACAATTGATGGGGCAGATGCAAAAGACTTGGATGATGCCATCTCATTAAGTAAATTGCCAAATGGAAACTATCAATTAGGCGTCCATATTGCTGACGTGTCTTATTATGTGACAGAAGATTCAGCAATGGATAAAGAAGCCTATGAACGTGGGACGTCAGTTTATCTAACAGACCGCGTAGTCCCAATGTTACCGCAACGTTTATCTAATGGTATATGTTCATTACATCCAAATGTGGACCGTTTAACAATGACAGCTATCATGGAAATTGACCATAACGGCGGTATTGTTGATTATGATATTCATCCGTCAATTATCCACTCAGATTACCGAATGACTTATTCAGATGTAAATGCCATTATCACAGATAATGATTCAGAATTACGGGAAAAATACAGTGAGATCACTGACATGTTAGAAAATATGGGTGCTTTACATGAGATTTTATACAATAAACGTGTTAGTCGTGGTGCCATTGACTTTGACTCTCGTGAAGCGAAAATTATAGTTGATGGTGAAGGTCATCCTACAGCGATTGAAGTACGTGATCGTGGCGTTGGAGAGCGGATGATTGAATCATTCATGTTATCGGCGAACGAGACAGTTGCCGGCCACTTTACAAGGAAAGTATTGCCATTCATCTACCGTGTCCATGAGCAACCGGATGAAGACAGAATGCAACGTTTCTTAGAATTTGTGACGGCCTTTGGTATTGTGCCACAAGGGACAAAATCTTCTATTCGTCCAAAAGATATTCAAAATGTCTTGCGTGAGGTTGAAGGAGCGACTTTCCAACCGGTTGTATCCATGATGTTACTGCGTTCAATGAAACAAGCGAAATATGATATTGAACCAATCGGCCATTATGGTTTGGCGGCTGAAGATTACACCCACTTCACATCACCAATCCGTCGTTACCCAGACTTGATTGTTCATCGTTTAATTCACTTCTATGAAAGTCATGCACGTCCAAATGCAGACAAACAAGAGAAGATGAAGATGAAATTATCTGATATAGCAGAACATTCTTCCAAGATGGAACGTCGTAGTGTGGATGCTGAACGTGAAACGGATAGCTTGAAGAAAACAGAATTCATGCTGGATAAAATTGGCATGGAATTTGAAGGAATCATTTCGTCGGTTACTGGTTTTGGTTTATTCGTTGAATTACCAAATACAGTTGAAGGTTTAGTCCATATTTCTATGCTAAAAGACGATTACTACAACTTTGTAGATAGCCAGTTAGTGATGATTGGGGAGCATACTGGAAAAACTTACCGTATTGGGGACAGAGTGACTGTTAAAGTTATGGATGTTAACACAGATACACGTGACATCGATTTTGTCATTGTGAAGAGTGAAGATAACGGTGAATCAACTAGTTTACAGCGTCAAGATAACCGCAAAGGTGGCCGTGGCAATAATAAAGGCCGTAAAGGCAATAATAGAAGCCGTAGACGTCAACAAGATAAAGAATCAAATGGTGGCAACCGCCGAAATGACCAATCTGGTGCTAGCAAGTCTCATAAGGAGAATAAGAATAAGCACACAGGTAAACCTCATCAGAAGGGTAAGAAGTCTGGTAGCAAGCCACAGAACGGCAAAGCTGGCGGTCAAGGACAAAATAATAAGCAAAATAGCAATAGTAAGAGTAAAAAATCAAATCAGAAACGGAGCTTTGTCATTCGTCAAAGTAAACGCAAATAAAAGATTTGAACAGTTAGAAGGTGACTAAATGGCAAAAGGCAAGAAAGTGCAGAAAAATGACGATAACGTCGTTGCACGTAATCGAAAAGCCAATCATGATTTTACGATTTTAGATACAATCGAGTGTGGTGTGGTCCTAACAGGGACTGAAATTAAATCTGTCCGCCAATCACGCTTGAATTTAAAAGATGGGTTCGCAAGAATCGATCGCGGAGAAGTCTGGATGTATAATGTCCATATTTCCGAATTTGAGCAGGGGAACATGTTCAACCATGACCCACTACGCCCACGTAAACTTTTATTGAAGAAGGCTGAAATTAATAAGTTACTAAAAGAGACACAAAGGGAAGGTCATACCCTAGTACCACTAAAAGTTTATATTAAACGCGGTTACGCCAAAGTGCTATTAGGCGTAGCTGAGGGTAAGAAAAAATATGATAAGCGTCGTGCTTTAAAAGAGAAAGATATGAAACGAGAAGCGCAACGAGCATTGAAAATTTAATCAGGAAGCATACCTATGTGAAAAACTGCAAAGTTTATGGGTATGCTTTTTTGCTATTTTGTCATTAGTTAATGATAGCAAGTTAATAGATTATTTAATATAATTATAAAAGCGAGTTAAGAAGGACTTAAATAGCCAATTTTTTGAAAAAATCTCATGAATTTGTTAGAAATAGTAATATTGCAATTTTTATCTTCTACGAGACATGGTATGATGGTTGAAAGAAAGTGAGTGAAGTAGTGATGGACTACAATGAACGTTATTTATTATTATTATCTGAGCAATTTCCAGATATTGCCTCAGTAACAACAGAAATCATTAATCTAGAAGCGATTATGGAATTACCTAAAGCCACAGAACATTTTATTAGTGACCTCCATGGCGAGTATGATGCTGTTTCGCACGTGTTACGTAATGGGTCGGGGAATATTAAAGAAAAGATTCGAGAGGTATTCCAAAACCGGTTATCGACGAATGAAATGAACCAGTTGGCAACCCTTGTCTACTATCCAGAAGAGAAGCTAGACCGTGTGTTAGTGGATATTACAGATGTAGAGGAAGAGCATGAATTCTATACGTTAACAATTTCTAGAATGGTGGAGTTGGGACAATTTGTTGTGTCTAAATACACCCGTTCAAAAGTTCGCAAGGCTATGCCAAAAGACATGTCTTACATCCTTGAGGAGTTGTTATTTAAGGATTCTGTCTTGACCAACAAGGGGTCTTACTACTGGAATATCATTCAAAATGTAATCGAATTAGGGGCAGCGAACCGTCTAATTGAAGCCTTGTCTGAATTGATGCAGGAACTTGTTGTCGATCATTTACACGTTTTAGGGGACATCTATGACCGTGGGCCGTCACCTGATAAAATTATTGACTTGTTGGCTGCTCAGAAATCCATCGATATCCAATGGGGGAACCATGACGCCATTTGGATGGGGGCTGCTTCAGGGTCACGCGTCTTGATTGCCAATGTATTACGGATTTGTGCCCGTTATGACAACTTAGAAATCATCGAGGATGGCTACGGTATTTCACTGAGACCCTTGGTGGCATTCGCGGAGGCTACATACCAGGATGACACTATCGCGGAATTCATGCCTAAGATTGACGATGCGGTGGACCATTTTCCAGAAGAAGTAAAACAAATTGCCAAGATGCAGCAGGCAATCACGATTATTCAATTTAAATTAGAAGCGCAAGTCATTAAACGCCACCCTGAATTCCAAACCGACAACCGCTTATTCCTCGATAAATTAGACTTGGAAAAAGGGACTGTACTCGTTGGAGAGAAGGAATATGACTTGAAGAATACGACATTCCCTACGGTAGACCCGGCAGATCCGTTCAAACTAACTGAGGATGAAGAGTTTGTGATGGCGAAATTGCAAGCAGGTTTCTTAAACTCTGACCGTCTGCAAAAGCATATTGCCTACCTATATAGTAAGGGGTCATTGTATAAAGTCTACAATGAAAACCTGTTATATCACGGTTGTATTCCGATGAATGAAGATATGTCATTTAAGGCGGTTGAAATTCACGGCCGTTCATATGCAGGACGGGAATTGTTGGATCAATTTGAGAAGGCTATGCGTCAAGCTTTTGCGGCTCAAGGACCAAATGAAGACGAAAACCCTGATTTAGATTACATGTGGTATATCTGGCAAGGGGAAGGTTCGTCTTTATTTGGAAAGACTAAAATGACGACGTTTGAGCGTTACTATATCGAGGATGCTGAAACCCATCATGAGCCAAAGAATATTTACTATACTTTACGTAATGACAAAGAGTGTGCTGAATTGATTTTAAGCGAGTTTGGTATTCGTCCAGATCGAGGGCATATTGTAAACGGTCATACACCGGTTAAAGAGCGCAAGGGTGAAGACCCAGTTAAAGCGGACGGTAAACTCTTAGTGATTGACGGCGGTTTTTCAAAAGCCTATCAACCAACCACAGGCCTAGCAGGTTATACCTTACTATATAATTCGTTTGGTATGTTATTAGTGAGCCACCAGCCATTCTCTAGTATTGAGGATGCCGTGGAACATGAAACAGATATCGTATCTACACGTCGAATTATCGATAAAGAGCTAGAACGATTACAAGTGCGCCAAACCGATGTAGGGGTTAAACTGGAAGACCAAGTCGCCCAGTTAAAAAAATTACTTCATGCCTATAGAAATGGTACAATAAGACCAAGAGTAGTGTAATTTGAGGAGGAATTTATTCATGTCAAAAGGTGTGACGATTTACTTCATGCGTCATGGAGAAACGTATCTAAACTATTATGGACGTATGCAAGGGTGGGCTGATGCGCCACTAACGCCACGCGGAGAAGAAGATGTACGTAGCAGTGGTCGTGGATTGGCCGATGTAGAATTTTCAGCAGTATATACGAGTGATTTACAACGTACGGTAAAAACAGCAGAACTTATTCTAGACGAAAATAAGGCAACTGCTAAAGATATTGAAATTGAGAAACGTCCAGAGTTTAGAGAAGTCTTCTTTGGTTCTTTTGAAGGATTAGACGCAAGAGGTTTATGGGACAAAGTAACAGAGATTGCTACTGGTAAAGATGGTTCCTATACTGGAGCAACTTCAGATGAAAGTGTTCGTTTAGAATTGAATGCTTTTAAAGAAATGGATCCTTACCACGATGCAGAAAACTTCATGGAATTTTGGATGCGCGTGGAATTAGGTTTGATTGATGTGATTACTAAACACAGAGAAACTGATCAAACGATTCTAATTGTGAGTCACGGGATGACTATCCGTAATATGATCCACGAATTAATCCCACAATTTGAAATTGATTCAATGCTAGATAATGCTAGTGTGTCCGTGGTTAGATATCAAGATGGTTTATACCACCTAGAAGCCTTTAACCAGACAGACCACTTTGCCCGTAAAGAAATCAATGACGAAGAAACAGATTTGGATTATTCAGATATTTCTTAAACAATTAAAAGCATGATAGAATAGGCGAGTGCGTCTACTTTGTCATGCTTTTCTTTTAAGGATTGAGAGGTTACCTATGTGTTTAATTACTTTTTCTATTCAAACGGATACTGAATACCCTTTCGTTCTGACCGCAAACCGCGATGAGGCTTATTCAAGAGCGAGTTTACCTATTCATGAATGGGAAGAACCTGCTAACATTATTGGCGGTCGTGACTTGAAACAAGGCGGGACTTGGTTGGCCTTTTCTAAGGCGGGTAAATTTGCTGCGCTAACTAATTATCCCTTTGTAGACTGCCAAGTAGCTGACCCGATTAGCCGGGGGTTTCTGATTATGGACTACCTGGATTCGGAAATCAGTGCTAGTGACTATGTATCTAATTTACGTTACCATAGAGAACAGTTTGAAGGGTATCATCTACTAGTTGGTCGAATTCATCCTAAAATAGAACTCAAAATGTACAATAATGTAGATGATAGCTTGACTAATTATGCAGCAGGCATTCATTCAATATCTAACACCTACGATGATTTGTCAGCCTACCGGAAAAGTCAGTCGGTGAAAGATTTAATGCATTTAATGCAAGGTGAAATTGATTTAAATAAAATGCTAAAAAACTTTCAAAATACCGAGGCGAATCCCCATTTAACAGATTTTCCTAGCTTTTTGACCCTAGACCAGGCCAAAAAGGCATCAGGTATTTTTATCGAAGGCCAAGGAGACTTTGGGACAGTTTCTACAACCGCTATCGCCTTGGATAAATCAGGCCAATTGTCCATGAAGGAGGTTCGTTATACGAGAGAACTTGGCCAAGAAGAGATAGAAATAAAATTCAATTTTACTTAATTAAGCCAATATGGAGACATCATTACTATTTTGCCAAAGTTTCTCAGTAAAATATAATTAAAGAATGGTACATGGGGAAATGATATGGAGTCGATAGTTTTGAATATGGGCGTTTGTGTTGGAGTAGCAATCGGAGCTGCGTTGGGTATAGCCATAGGTCAAATAGGCCTTGAGGTATCTGTGGGAATTGCTACTGGACTTGTGGTCTGATCAATCGCTGACGTTATGCGGAGACGAAAAGCAATAGACGATAATGATCGAAACAGATTTAGGTGATTGAATCAGGCATGATAGAAAAGGGGAGATATAGTAGACTTGAAAACCGCAATTTCATCTGGCGTGTTATTCGGTCTCATATTTGGTCGTGCCATGAATAATATATTCTTAGGTATCTCATTTGGGATAGCTATTGGTGTCGCTATGTGTACTGCTGCTGTTGACAAAAAGAAAAAGCCAAAGTAGATGATGAAGAAGTTTAAATCGAATAAATATAGAAAAGAAGGCCATTCAGCGAGAATGGATTGATGTATATATTGATCAAAAATAGTATAAATTTGAACAATTATATTATATAAAAGAAAGAATAAAAAAGATGTAGCCATTAAGCCACACCTTTCAATCTAATAACTAGTAAAATTATTTTTCGTCATCGTTGTTAGTAAAGCCGTCTAAGCGACCATTAACATCATCTTTGGCATCATCAAAAGATTTTCTTGCATCATTAATTTTTTCTTCTGCTTCACCACGAGCTTGTTGGGCTTTACCTTTACCTTCTTGCTCTTTATCGCCAGTAACTTTACCGACTGCTTCATTTACTGAACCTTTAATTTTATCGAAAGTACCTTTGTTTTCATTTGACATGATATCATCCTCTTTCTTTAAATTATATAAACATTATAACATATAAGTGTTTACGCTCAAATGAAAGCCCTTATTAATGATAAAATACTCAAAAGCATCTAACCAGATTATACTGACTCATATTTTTTGACATTCTTGTATAATTCGTGATATTATAAAGAGTACATTCACGGGGGTGTTATTGGATTCGACAGGCATAGCCCGGTGTATGACTACTGCTCGGAGGTTACGACTTCGCAACAACGTTACCAGTTTAAAAATAACTGACAAACAAGAAACAAACACTTTAGCTTTCGCTGCCTAATAACAGCTAGCTAAGATTCGCCCGGCGTCACCTATGCGTTGGTTCCGAGTCCTATTATAGTAGGTTACGTTCTAAGCTTCCGTCTGGAGCAAGGAAAAGAGATTAATCAGACTAGCAATCTAAGTGGTTTGTTTATTCACCATTAGTGCGCAAATTCGAGAATAAACTATAGTGGTAAAAGTTATACAACCGGAGTGTTTGGACAGGGGTTCAAATCCCCTCACCTCCATATTATTCAACAAAGGCTTCCTAACAGTTGTAAAGGCTGTTAGGGAGTCTTTTTTGTATTCAGATAATAATGATGGGCTCTATTTATAAAATTTGATTACTAAATTAATTAGTGTATTAAAGAAATTTGTTGGAGAAGGTTCTTTCTAAGGCTTCTGAAGTAATCAAATTGTTTGAATAATTCCTTATTTCATTACAAAAATAGATATTCCTAGATTGAATAGATAACTTTCTGAATCTAAAGTATAATAAGAGTAAAATTTCAATCAAATGAGAAAATTATGTGGAATTGAAGTGATTTTTCCATAACCAATAGGAAACTATAGTTATAATTAAGTAATTGGTGAGTATTAGATAGATAATGTATTAAATAAAAATATGACCAATATATAAAGTGATAATAAAACTGATGTACATCTACAGAAGTTAAATAATAATGTGAAAAAATTATTTAATCGAACTTACAAATATTATTATCGATTAATAGTTTTAGGTGGTGGCTTCTTGGAAGAAAACAATATCCTTATGAAAAACGTGAGACGACATATTTATTTGAGTCTCGAAATACCAACACTATATGGTTTCAATAAATGAAAATTAAAAAGCTCGTATCTCGAGGAAAAAATAACTTAGATATATTTATCAGATAAATCCAACTGATTTTTTATTCTCATTTAATCGATGCAGGTTATAAAGCATTATAAATCTTTCAGGTATAAATCTCAAAATTATAGCAATATAGAAGTAATTACTTAGATTAATGATAATAGAATAGTTAGGATAACCAATCAGGAATAAGTACCTTTAAATATATTTAGATGAATAATTGAAACCTCAAGAATTAGAATCGTGTCATAATGTTGATTAATGGTAATGATAAATGAAATTTAGTAGCTAAACATGAATTTTATTTAACGCCTGTAACTATGTATGAATTGAATGACTTTTATTTTGAAGAAGAATGGTTGATAAAACTATGGAGGAAAAATGATAAATAAACTAATTATTTCCAATATTGCAAGTTTTGATTCAGATGGTATAAAAATAGCAGATTTGAATAAAATTAATTATATATATGGTGGAAATGGCGTAGGTAAAACAACTATATCTAATTATATTAATAGTTTAACTAATACAAAAACTTCTACAGAATTAGAAAATGAGTATTCTAATTGTAGTAGTGATTACAATTCAGAAGAAAAAATTTTTGTTTACAATCAAAAATTTTCAGAAAATGTTATTGTTGAAAAACAAATTCCAGGAATTTTTTCATTAGGAGAAAATGCTAAGTTATATGAAGAACAACTAGAAGAGTATAAGAAAAGTAAGATTAATAATGAAAAAAAGCTTGAGAATGCTAATCGCAATTTAATCATAGCTAAAGATGAATTAGCTAATTCAAAAAATAAATTTATTGATTATTTATGGAGAATATATCGTGATAAAGAGAGCGAACTATATTCTGTTTTTAATAAAACGGCATTTTATAACCGAAATAACAAACAGAAATTTTATGAGCAATATCAAAATGATAAGAAAGATTTTGATAAATTATCTCCCCAACTTTCAATTGATGAATTAATTAATAGAACTGAAAAAGTGTACGATACTGATTTATCACAGGTATCTCTAATTTCGGAATTTAAGTTGAGTACTGATACCCTTGATTTTGATATTTTTAAGGAAGAGATAATTGGAACAGAAAATATCGATTTTTCCGAAATGATAAATTCTTTAAATATTCAAGATTGGGTAGCAAAAGGGACCGATATTATAGAAGAAAACCATATGACACAATGCCCTATGTGTCAAAGAGAGTTAACGGACAACATCGTAGCTAATCTTAAAAATTATTTTGATAGTACATATACTGAGAAAATTGAGATATTAAATAAAAGTGTTGCTCTCTATAAAAATTATTATTCTGAATTACGAAATTTGCTTGTAGAGCTTAAAGAGAATGATTTTTTAAGTCGGAATAGTATAGTAGAAATTGAGTTAGAAGCAGAAACAATAAACAATAAAAATGAAAAAATACTAGAAAGCAAATTAGCTAATCCATCAACTAAGCAAGAAATAGAAAATTTTGATGATGTTTTAGATAATTTACGTTTGCTAATTAAAAATGCAAACTCTTCGATTGAAGATCATAATAAAATAGTTAATAATAGATCTGAATCAAAGCAAAGGCTTATAAAGGAAGTAAAAATTAATTTCTTTAAGTTAGCAAATAAGTATTCGAAAGAACATTTTGAAGGTATTGAAACGAATCAAAAAAAAGTAAACGGTATAAATATAAATATAGAAAAGGTAAGTAAGTCCATTAAAGAAATAGATACGGAAGTCGAGAAGATAAAAAATAAAATTTCGGGGATAGAATTTACAGTTTCTGATATAAATAAACAGCTACAATTATTTGGATTTTATAATTTTAAAGTAAAAGTAATGAATGAGACTTCTTATTCTTTAATTCGAGAGAATGGAGACTTAGTAAGTAATAACTTAAGTGAGGGAGAAAAAACCTTTATTTCATTTTTGTACTTTTATCATACTATTATTAAGGATAAAGATTCTAAAAAAATTATTGTAATTGATGACCCAATATCTAGTTTAGATAGCTCTATTTTGTATGTTGTCTCGTCAATTATTAAACAGCTGGTGAAAAAGAAAGAAAATTTAAATATTGATCAGTTAATTATATCTACTCATAACACTTATTTTTTTAAGGAAATTACCTACAAATCTGATAATAATTTGACGAATTATTATATATTGAGAAAAAATAAAGGAATTTCTTATATCAAAAAGTATAAAAATAATCCAATTAATTCCTCCTACGAATTGTTATGGAAGGAACTTAAGGAAGCAAAGGAAAAGCCTAATTCATCTGTTCCGAATATAATGCGCAGAATACTAGAAGAATATTTTACATTTTTGGGAAATAAAAAACTTGATGAATTAGTACAAGCATTTGATGAAGAAGAACAAATTATTGCTGATTCATTAATTAAATTCTCTCATGACGGGACACATAGAATTAAAGATGATCTATATGTTGAGCAGACTGGAGAAACTTATGAAAAATTTTATTATGTTTTTGAGGAGCTTTTCAAAAAAAATAATCAACATTCACATTATCAAATGATGAAAAACAGTGTTGGTAATTAATCTATCAAGATAGTAGAAATAGCAATCTAATTAACGATAACAACCATAGTAAGGGGAGTAGTTAAAAAAATTATGTTGGAATATGATTTAATTTACTAGGGATTGATTTTGAGATTCTTCGTCAAAAATAATGAATATATATAATTACAGTATGTTTGGTATTTAAAACATAGGGAGGTTAAATTTGCAGGTAGATATTTTGTTTTTTAATGATAAAAAAAGCATCACATTTAAAGAGATTAAAAATATACTTTGTAACATTAGCGGTATCTCAATAAATTCAGATACATTAAATTTTGATGAAAAAGATATTTCTTATAATCTAAAGCTTTCAACAAATAGAAAGTACGTGTATCTGATTTTAGAACTAGAGGGTAAAAATCGAGTAAATGCCTCAGTCTTAAGTGCCGTAAAAGATTTGATCAGAAAAGGCGAGCATAGATCAGGATATAAAATTGTTATTTCCTATGATGAATCTTCAATTTACTTTAATGAAAAACTTTTTTCTTTTATTTCAGAGCATGAAAGCTTGTTAAGAAATTTGATATATTTAATCTTAATTGACACTTTTGGAAGTTCGTGGGTCCAACAAACACTTAATGAAAATAAGAAGAGTGAATTTAAAAATAATTTAAGAGGTAGCAAGTTAATCGAAAGAGGATTGGAAGCCTTTTCCTACCAAGAGTATATATCATTTCTCTTTGACCAGAGACCTAACAAATTTACTAACGATTTTATTGATAAAGCTATAGAAGACATTAAAACAGCTACAGAAATAAATAAAGATAAAATACTAGTATTTCTTAATAATAATAAATCATATTCATTGTGGGAATCATCCTTTTCAGGGATAGAGTATGGTGAAGCAGAAAAAGATATTAGATTAATTCGCGATGTTAGAAATGGGGTTATGCATAATAAAGAAATTACTGAAAATGAATTTGATGTAAATAAAAAAATTATAAGGAAATCAACTAAAGGTTTAAAGGACGCTTTAAATTATGTTAAGAGCGAACACAGAAGAGAAATTAAACCTAGAGAGGTACTGCTATCGTTGGGTGAGACACTAGAAAATATGGGAAAACAATATGCTACTTTGGTTAAACCTATGATTGATGTAGTCAAGATCATAAGTGAAAGTGTTTCCAAAGCTCAAAATTTTAGTGGCATTAATTTTGCACAAACATTACAATCTAACATTAAAAATGTTACATCATCTTTTTCGGCTCTATCTCAGAATACTGAATTACTTGATTCAATTAAGATAATGCAGCAACTATATAAAAATTCAAACCCTAAGATTGTTATACCTAGGATAAATATGCCCAGCATGTATTTTAGCCCAGGCTTAATGAATCCCGGTTTACCAGGATCGCCAATTAATCCTTTGGTAGATGGAGAAGTTGAGGGAGAAGATCCAGATGTTTCTGAAGAGGACATTGATTCTCATGATAGATCAGGTTTACAAGATCAGTGAGTAAGTGAAAAAAGGATACAGAAGTGCCATCACCACCATTTTGTTTATAAAGGTTTCCTAACAAATAATAGGAAACCTTTTTGATTATTATAGAAAATTTGCTAATTACTGGCTGCTAGATAATCTTCAATCGTAAAATTTAAGATTTGTATTTGTTTTATAATTATATATCTGTAGCAGTACAGTCTATTAAAAGGAAATTTTTACCATGCTTAGTATTTTAAAATTCCTATCAAGCCACTCATCTGGGTGGCTTTTTCTATACCGTAAATCCCATTATACACTTCAACCCTCACTTCCTTATATCTCCACCTATAAAGATAGGCTATAATGAAAATAAATAACCATATTGGAGGATTTAACATGAGAAGAGTAATTATTGATTCGGATACAGCTGGGGACGATACAACAGCGATTTTGATGGCTTTGAAGTATTTTAAGGTTGAAGGTGTGACAATTGTTGCTGGAAATGTAGCTTTTGACCAAGAGGTTGAGAATGCCTTGACCACTATTGAAACCTATAATCCTGGTTACAAGGTCCCTGTTTATAAGGGTTACCAAAGTCCCATGATTGCCCTACCTAACGCGAAACACGATACGGTTGAGGAAATTCAAGGTGGCAATGGTATGGGGGATGCTGTTTTTCCAAAACCTCAGCAAGAACCGGAAAATGACCATGCCGTAGACTTTATTATCGATACAATTAAAGCAAATCCTGGGGAAATTGAAATACTAGCTTTAGCGCCATTAACCAATATCGCGATGGCTATTAAGAAGGCACCAGAGATTGCAGCGGATATCAAGCATATTTGGATTATGGGTGGGGTAAACAACCGCTTAGGGAATATGAATGTCTCGGCTGAATATAACTTCTATGTGGATCCTGAGGCGGCTAGAATCGTCTTAAATGCATCAACAGCAAAAACCATGGTTACTTGGGATGCTTCTTTAGACTTTGGTGTGATGTATGAAGAAGATATTGAAGAAATTCAAGCTTTAAATACAAAAGGTTCAAAATTCTTCTTAGATATTAATATGTTTGTCCGTGAGTTTGAACTGGCAAAACGAGGAATCGACGGGATTACTTGTACAGATTCATTATTGGTTGCAGTTGCTGCGGTACCAGAATTGATGCTTCAAGCGACTGAATATTACGTGGATGTTGAAACACAAGGTCAATTTGCCCGTGGCTACAACATTGTTGACTGGGAAGAGGAATTCAAACGTGCGCCGAATTGTCGAGTTGCAGAGAGGATTTCTAGCCAAGGATTTAAAGACCAATTGGTGAGCTTGTTAGCGGAAATTCAATAGGGAGAATTCGATGGTGAATTGGCAGTACTTAATTGAAGAAATGTATGATCATGCAAGCGATGATGCTGAACCGATGGCCAAGTACCAACGTAACCAGTTTCCATTTATTGGTATCAAAAGCCAAACGCGCCGGGATATTTTTAAACCCTACCTAAAGGAAGCGAAAGCAGAAGCAAAGTTGCGCTTCATGGAAAATCCTAATCAAGCAATCATTGACTGGGCTTTTGTTGACGAATTTTGGTCATTTTCCGAAAGAGAATTTCAATACATTGTTTGTAATTATTTGAAAGAAATGAAGAAATATTTGCAGCCGGATGATTTACCTAGATTAAAAACATTGATCGTCCAAAAATCGTGGTGGGATTCGGTGGATGCCTTGGTTAAAACAATCGGTTATTTAGTCCATAAGAATCCTGAATTGAAGTCGGAAATGGCGGCGTGGAGCTCATCGGATAATGTCTGGTTGAAGCGGACTTCAATGATCCATCAACTGGGGATGAAGGAGCAAACAGATAAGATTTTATTAGCTGAAACTTGTGAAAATTGCTTGCATACAGATGAATTTTTTATTAATAAGGGAATGGGTTGGATCTTACGTGATTATGCGAAAACCAACCAAACTTGGGTGGAAAATTTCTTAAAAAACCATGAGAGTGACTTATCTAACTTAACCTGGCGTGAGGTCACAAAATACTTTTACCTAGAAAAAAACCAGATATAATGCCGTTTTTCAACGGGTAAGCCTTTAAATTATTATTAAAATACAAAATATGGTACAATGGTGATTAGAAGGCGCATGGTTAACTAGGAGGCTATATATGAGTATTAAAGTCACAGATGAAATGCAAGAACTAGTTGGAACTGAATTACGTCGTGGTACAAGTAAGTCGAGAATTGCATCATTACTGGATTTACCCTACGATGAGGCAGTAGAAGTTATTAATACTGTAAAAGAGTCTGTACGACCAGATATAGGAGATGAAATACGCTTCACCTTCCGTGAACGCAACATGGTAGGAAGAATTGAAAAATTATTAACAAACTCAGCAGTTGTTAAAATTTATTGGGATTATTCTGATGAAGAGATGCGAGAAATTTGCGAATCAAAAACAATTGTCAATTTTAAAGACATCGATGAGTATGTTAAAGTGCCTTCTAGCTAATACATACACGTATAAATAGTAAGAAAGAGAGTCGGGGTGAAAATTGAATCTCAACCCGAAAACTGAACACTCAAAAAAAGAGTGTTGTAAGTTTTCGGGTTATTTTTATGCAAAATTTTCGGTATACTCTATTTGAGTT
>NZ_JBSEYI010000008.1:0-111374 GCF_053627715.1 Aerococcus sp. 150760013-2 | reverse complement strand
CCTTCTAATAGTTGGTTGGTACATCTATTTTATAGGAAAACTATGGATCTTTTTTATTTTATTATTGTTGTTGCACTTAAATTGTAAATTCGTCCTATTTAAAAGAGATATTTTAAAGTGATTTATTTCTTTACGCCATGGAAGAAGGCGTTTAGTAAGACAACTGTTACACCACCAGCTACGATTCCTGAAGACGTGAGCCAAGAGATCCATTCTGGCAGTTGTGCAAAGGCTGCAGGTGCAATAGCCACACCTAAACCGATTGTAATTGCAGCACCAATAATCAATTGGTTACGATTGTCTGCTAAATCTTGCGCACCCAATACGCTGATTCCGTATGATAAGACATTACCAAATAAGAAAATCATTGCACCACCTAATACGGCTGACGGTACAGAAGTTGCAATAGCACCAATTTTTGGAATCAAACCACTTAGTAGCATTAAGATAATCAAGTTGATGAAAATGGTTTTTCGCTTTTCACCTGACATTTGTACTACGCCCACGTTTTGGGAGAAAGCAGTTTGTGGTGATGTATTGAAGATACCAGCAAGTAAATACCCAATCCCTACTGAGAAATATGAACGACGAAGATCTGCTTCATCGATGTCTTTATCATACATACCAGCCAAGGCATAGTTGATACCTGTTACTTCAATCATAGAAATAATACCAACCACTGTTAGCGATAAAATCGCTGCTGGATGAAATGATGGCGACTCAATTGCAAAAGGCACCGGTAGTTGTACCCAAGATGCCTCTAAAATAGGCTGCATGTCCATTTTACCCATAAAGATAGCAATAATCATACCAGCAACTAGTCCAATCAAAATAGAGATAGATTGAAGAAAGCCTTTAGTAAAGCGATATAGTAAGAGAATAATCAAGAAAGTCATTAACCCCAAGATTAAATTATCCATATTACCGTAGTCTGCACTACCCTCGCCACCTGCTAGATTATTAATTGCAACAGGAATCAAGGTTGCACCAATTAGGGTCACGATAGTCCCTGTCACTAACGGCGGAAACAGGTGAGATAGTTTAGCAAAGATTGGCGCCAATAGTAGGATGATGACACCAGCTACTAGGACTGAACCAAACATGGTGCCTAAGCCATATTGACCACCCACTTGAACCATTGGCCCAATAGCTGTAAAGGAACAAGCCATTACAACGGGTAAGCCCATACCGATAAATTTACCCCGGTAAAGTTGTAGGAATGTTGCAATCCCTGAGATAACAATATCTGCTGAGACAAGGTATAGCGTCTGTTGGGTTGTGAAGTTTAGAGAACTTGAGATAATTAACGGTACCACAATAGCACCGGCATACATGGCTAGTAAATGTTGTAGTGAAAGAAATGTAGTTTTAGCTGAGAAAACATCTTTAAAATTTATATTCTTCAAATTGGCCACCCGCTATGCTAACTTTTCATCTTCTTCATCTACAAAAGTCACTTTATTACCTGCTAATGAAGCAATACGGCAAACTGAGTAAACATCTACACCCGCATCAATAAGGCGTTGACGTCCTGGTTGGAATGATTTTTCTACACAAATACCCACACCAACAACTTCTGCACCAGCTTGTTTCACTAAGTCAATTAAACCTAGACTCGCTTCACCATTCGCTAAGAAATCGTCAATGATCAGTACTTTATCATTCTCATTTAAATATTCCTTAGAGATGATAATTTCGCTTGTTTTATTCTTAGTAAATGAATGTACTAATGTTGAGAATTTATCTTGTCCAGCAAGTGTTGATGGTTCAGATTTTTTGGCAAATAACATCGGTACTTGGAAGTGTGCAGCTACCATGATAGCAGGTGCAATACCACTTGCTTCGATGGTTAATACTTTGGTAATTTCACGTGATTTAAAGTAATCAAAGAAGTTACTTTGGATGTCATGCATCACTTTCGGGTCGATTTGGTGGTTTAGGAATGAGTCAATTTTCAAAATCTTTTCATCGATGACTTGACCGTCTTTTAAAATACGTTTTTGTAAGTAGTTCATGATAAATAGCCCCTTTATTTTTGTTACCTCCATTGTACGAACAATATACCCCAATTGCAAGGGATTGTTCGGCGAAACGACGAACAATTTCTAATGGGTATCGGTAAATCTGAATAAAAAGCTTATCCAACCACAAAAAAACTAGCTTGAGAGCCAGTTTTTTTTACTTGTATTGATTGGAAATTTAAAAGTCGTAATCATCGTCGCCCATCGCTTCTGATTCACCCATTAAGTATGAATTTCCTACTTGTGAGAAGAAGTCATGGTTACTTGAATCTGTTGAGATACCATTCATCACAATTGGGTTGACATTTTCTGCTGTGCCATCTGGATAGAAGGGTTCAAATCCTAAGTTTTGTAAGGCTTTGTTGGCATTATAATGTACAAAGGTATTAACTTCTTTCGTCCAACCTACTTGTGTATAGATTTCTTCGGTATATTTCTCTTCATTTTCCATTAAGTCAAATAGCAGCGCGTACATCCAGTCTTTTAATTCATTTTGTTCATCAATTGATAGTTGATTGTAACCTAATTGGAATTTGTAGCCCAGGTAAGTACCGTGTACAGACTCATCACGAATAATCAATTTGATAATTTCAGCGACATTCTCTAATTTATTGTTGCCTAAATACCATAATGGTGCATAGAAACCTGAATAGAATAGGTAAGTTTCTAGAAATACGCTAGCAACCTTTTGCTGTAATCCGGTTCCATTTTGATAAATTTCGTTGATGCGACGTGCTTTATATTGGAGGTATTCGTTGTTATTAGCCCAGTCAAAGATCTCATCAATTTCACGAGTCGTATTCAATGAAATAAAAATTGTTGAATAAGATTTAGCATGTACCGACTCCATAAATAGGATATTGTTCAATACCGCTTCTTCGTGTTGTGTCCGAACAGCATCACGCATAACGTTTGCCCCTTCTTCAGACTGTAAAGTATCTAAAGCTGTTAAGCCAGCAAAGGCTTTGTTGACTACATCACGTTCTTCTTTTGTTAGGATTCGCCAATCATCACGGTCATTAGATACTGGAATACGTGTATCCAACCAAAATTGTGAGGTCAATTTTTCCCAAGTTGATTTATCAATCGCATCTTCTACGCGGTCCCAATCAATTGATTTGTAGTATAAAACGTTGTGGTTGGTTGGTTCACCGTTCAAAATCTGGTTAAAGTATTTTTTATTTTCTTGTGTCATTATTAATTTTCCTCTCGTTTACGATTTAAATCACACATGATTCACATTGGTCAACACCGATTTCTTTATCGGAGTCATCTGTATAAGTCCGCACATAGTAAATCGATTTGATCCCTTGTGCCCAAGCATAATTACGCAAGCGGTTAAGGTCACGGGTAGTCATTTTGTCCGTATTACCATTTTTCCATTCATATAAACCTTGTGGAATAGTTGATTGCATAAACAGGGTCAAGGACATCCCTTGGTCAATATGTTTTTGTGCTGTTGCATAAGTATCGATTACTTGACGCATATCCGTTTCGTAAGCAGATTTGTAATACTGGATAGTATCATCATCCAAGTATGGTGCTGGATAAAACATTGACCCAATATTCGTTTCTTGACGGTTTTCAATTAAATGCACAATTGGATGAATCGATGATGATGCTTCGTTGATATATGAAATCGATCCAGTTGGTGCAACTGTTAATAGGTAAGCATTATATAGTCCGTCCGCCATAATTGCTTGGTTTAATGTCGCCCAATCATCCGGTGTTGGGATGTGAATATGGTCGAATAGCTCAGCTACCTTCTCAGATTGGAAAACGAACGGTTCTTGGTGATCAATGTAACGCTCACGAATGTAAGAACCATCGGCATAAGCTGATTGGTCAAATTCAAAGAAGCTTTCTCCACGTTCCTTAGCAATTTGGTTTGAGGTCTTCAAAGCATAGTAACGCAAGGCCATAAAGTAAGCATCCGTTAGCTCTAACGCTTCTGGCGAACCGTAGTGGATTTGATTAGTCGCCAGTGCTGTATGTAGTCCCATCGCGCCTAATCCAATCGAGTTATAAGCTGAGTTACCACGTTCAACACTTGGCACAGCCTGGATTGATGTCATATCAGAAACAGCAGTTAAAGCCCGTACAGCAGTATCCACAGCTTTTTCAAAGTCATTCATCTTCAACATTTCCGTGATATTAGTTGAAGCCAAGTTACATGAAATATCTAGTCCGACTTCCTCGTAAGTGAGGTCCTCGTTTAAAATAGACGGTTTTTGGACCTGCATGATTTCAGAACATAAGTTAGACATGGTAATGGTCCCGTTGACTGGATTTTCACGGTTGGCCGTATCCACATTCATGATGTAAGGATAACCAGACTCTTGTTGCAGACGAGAAATCTCTTGTTCTAGTTCCCGGGCATTGATTTTATATTTCTTGATTTCTTTGTTGGCGACCATATCCTCGTAGTGTTCAGTGATATCCACGTAACCAAATGGCTCGCCGTAGATTCTTTCCACGTCATATGGACTAAACAAGTACATGGGTTCATTTGTTTTCAATAGTTCGTAATACTTATCCGGCACAACCAGTCCTAAAGACAGGGTCTTCACACGAATTTTCTCATCTGCATTTTCTTTCTTAGTAGATAAGAACTCATACACATCCGGGTGGAAGGCGTTTAAATAAACAACCCCAGCACCATTTCGTTGACCCAATTGGTTAGCATAAGAAAAGGCATCTTCTAACAGTTTCATTACTGGCACAACACCTGAACCAGCATTCTCAATACCCTTAATTGCGGCACCGGCTTCACGAAGGTTAGACAAGTTTACACCTACACCACCACCACGTTTAGAGAGTTGTAGAGAGGAATTCAATGCTCGTCCAATTGACTCCATATTATCTTGGACATCAATTAAGAAACAAGAAACCATCTCACCACGACGCTTCTTACCAGCGTTTAGGAAGGTAGGTGTAGCCATTTGTAGACGGTGTTCAATATGCTCTTCAGCAATATGCCAAGCTAAATCTTCATCGCCATCTGCTAAATACAAAGCAGTAAAAGCAATTCGATCTTCATATCTTTCTAAAAATCGTTTGTTGTCATTGGTTTTTAGCGCATATTGCGTGTAAAACTTATAAGCACCCATAAAGCTCTTGAAACGGAATTTATGGCTATACAAATGATCAAATAAGGATTGGATGAAATCGAAAGAATACTTATTTAAGAAGCCTTCTTCAATATAATCGTTGTCTACTAAATACTGTAATTTTTCTTCTAATGTATGGAAGAAAACCGTATTCGGGTTCACATATTCTAAGAAATAAGCCCTAACCGCTTCACGGTCCTTATTTAATTGGATTTGCTTGTCAGCAGTTGGGATATTTACCATATTGTTAAGCTTAAAATAAGTAATGTCTTTCGTATTTTCAATTTTTAATTTCTTGGTATCTGTCAATTTTCTCTAACTCCTCTGTTAACTTAGCCACATCATAAGCAGATCCTTGGAACTCAAATCCATGTAAGACAGGAATATCAAACTCAGCAGATAGTTCCTTTACCGTTACACAGAATAGTTGGGCAAAGTTACGGTTGCCCCCACCAAAAAAGCCCTTGCATAACTTAGCATTATCCGCCCATTCTAAAAATTCTTCAGCCGTTTCAATCACGTCACCATACACATGACTTTCATATGATGGAATCACCATAATAAAAGGCTCAGTCATTGTCACTGGTGCTATTGCTGATGAAATTTCATAAGTATCGAAGCCTTGAACTTTATTGATAAAACGTCTAGTTTGACCCGTCAATGAATAATAAACTATGCTTGCCATGCTTCCACCAAAGCTTCCATCTTTTCAGGTACATAACCATTGAAATGGTTTCCTGTTGAGTCTGCAATTACTGGTAAAGACAAATAACCTAATTCTTTTACTTCATCTAGATACATGTCCTCTAGATCTACCCGTTTCTCTTCAAAAGGAATCTCTTTAGCTTCAAGGTATTTCTTAGCAAATACACATTGTGGGCAGCCACTCTTTGCATAAACTGTGATTGTCATGGTCATTACTCCTCGCTTTTTATTAAAAAACACAATAAATTGTGCTTTGTTTATTTTTTAACCCTATATATTGTGTTTAATCTAGTCATAGTATAGGGGTGGAGATGAACTATTATCAATCCTTATTCACAAGTTCCATAAAAGAAATAACAAATTGTATCTTCTAATTTTTATAGAATATGATAAATTAGGGGTTTTCAAACGTTTTATATTTTTTATACATAAATACGATGATAAATTTAGATAGCACGGAAGCGATTTTTGTATTTACTTATAGCTTTTTTTAAACTATTAAGTTATACACGTCTTTTTGTAGCGTTTAAATATAAAAAAACCCCTATCCAAGTTTTTACGCTTAGATAGGGGGTATTAAATGTTTGATTATAAACTTGCTAGTGCTTGGTCTAAGTGGTGGGCTACTTTTTCTTTACCCAATACTTCAATTGTTAAACCAATTGAAGGACCATGTTGTTCACCTGAAGTGGCTACACGGATTGGCATATATAAGTTTTTACCTTTTACGCCAGTTTCTTTTTGAACGGCTTTGATGGCTGCCATAATGTTTTCCTCTTTGAAGTCATCAGCTGGAATTTCCGCTAATTTCGCTTGGAAGGCTTTTAAAACATCCGCTACACCTTCGCCAGCTAATACTTCTTTAGCATCATCTGTGATGTGTAGTTCATCTTGGAAGAACATATCTGATAAATCAACGATTTCAGCTGCATATGACATTTCATCTTTGTATAATGAAACTAATTTTTCAGTCCAAGCGCGTTCTTCTGCTGTAGAAGTTTCAGATACACGGCCAGCTCTTTGTAGATGTTCAATCGCTAATTTCGCTACATCTTCAGCTTCTGCAGCTTTCATGTAACGGTTATTGATCCATTCTAGTTTTTTGTTATCAAAGGCTGCTGGTGATTTACTTAAACGGTCTGTATCAAAGATCTCAATCAATTCATCGTGTGAGAAGATTTCTTCTTCGCCTTTTGGAGACCAACCTAATAATGTAATGAAGTTGAACATTGCATCCGGTAGGTAACCTAAGTCACGGTATTGTTCGATAAATTGTAAGATTGACCCGTCACGTTTAGATAATTTTTTACCTGTTTCAGCGTTAACGATTAATGTCATATGACCAAATGTTGGACGTTCAAATCCTAACGCGTCATAAATCATTAATTGTTTAGGTGTGTTCGCAATATGGTCGTCACCACGTAATACGTGAGTGATTTCCATCAAGTGGTCGTCAACAACAACGGCGAAGTTGTAAGTTGGCATGCCGTCTTGTTTACGGATAACGAAGTCACCTGAAATGGCTGCTGACTCAAAAGAGATGTCCCCTTTTACCATGTCATCAAACGTATAAGTGGTGTTTTCAGGTACGCGGAAACGGATTGTTTCTGGACGACCTTCTGCACGTGCTGCGTCAATTTCTTCTTGTGATTTATCGCGCCATTTACCGATATAACGTGGTGTTTCACCGTTTGCGACTTGGGCTTCATGTTCTGCTTCGATTTCCTCAGATGTATCAAATGCATAGTAAGCTAAGCCTTTATCTAGTAATTCTGTTAGGTAACGGTCGTAGATTTCCTTACGTTCAGATTGACGGTAAGGTCCAAATTCACCTGGCTTATCTGGACCTTCATCCCACTCAATACCCAACCACTGTAGGTTTTCTAGTTGAGATCTTTCTCCGTCCTCAAGGTTTCGTTTTGTATCGGTATCTTCAATACGAATAATAAATTCCCCGCCGTTGTGACGAGCGAATAAATAGTTGAACAAGGCGGTACGAGCATTCCCGATATGTAAATGGCCAGTTGGACTTGGCGCATAGCGTACGCGTACTTTATCTGACATGTTGATTTCTCCTTTTATCTTGTACTTTCAATCAAAATAGGCTGGTAAAAATACCAACCTAATTTTCCATCATTATAATTATATATCTAGTCAGCTATTTTGGCAAAGATCATGCGTCCTGCATTGGTTTGAATAGCTGAGGTAATCTCTACTGAAAGGGTCTCATCAATATGATGTTTCCCTTCTTCAACAACAATCATCGTACCGTCGTCCATGTAGGCAACCCCTTGTTGGCGCTCTGTACCAGCTTTTACAATATGTACAGAAATCGTTTCGCCAGGAATCACAACAGATTTCAATGAATTAGCCAACTCATTAATGTTTAATACTTTAATCTTGTGGAATTGACTCACTTTATTCAAGTTATAATCATTGGTTACCACAACACCATCAACTAATTTGGCTAGACGCAATAATTTTAAGTCTACTTCCGATTCATCATCGAAATCGCCAGCGTAGAAATCTACAATCACATCATCTAGCGCTTGGATTTGATTTAAAATATCCAAACCGCGTCGGCCACGAACTCGCTTCAATGAGTCTGCTGAATCTGCAATGTATTGTAATTCTTTCAAGACAAAGTTGGGTACCACTATCACGCCTTCGATAAATCCAGCTTTTAAGACATCTAAAATCCGTCCATCGATAATCACTGATGTATCTAAAATCTTATAGGGTTGGTAAGCCTCATCCGCAGCTTGTCTAAGTGATAGTAAGGCATCTGTATACATATCAAGGCCTTCTGAGTGAGTTGATAAGTCACTTTCATGTGCTTCCTTATCTGATTGCATATCTTCAGTAATAGCCGTATCCGTTGATTCACTACGTCTCACCTGCGGAAAACGGGTAAGCATTTCCATAATCTCTGCGCTCTTATTAGAGAAGATATAGAAACCTAATACACCTAAGACAATGGTTAAGACAATTGGCAAGATATTTGAAATGAATGGCCAACCAATCGCCACTAAAGGAATGTTGATTAACCAAGCTAAAACTAGTCCAATAATAACACCTATTGCAGAAACTAAAACCTTTTCGATCGATAACTGACGCATGTCACGTTCGATATTGCGAATAAAACGCATCAATAAAGGCTGTGTTAATCCGTAAATAAGAAAAAGAATAATTGCACCAAGTACGATGTTAAACAATGGAGAATAGAAAAAGCTAATATTGATATTGACCATGTCCCAAAGTAACGGTAATACATAATAACCTATTGAAGATCCTAATATCACAATGAGCACGCGAGACAAAATTTTCCAAAATCTCTCGTTCATTTTATTCACCTCCTTTTCTAATTCTAAAAAAATAAATTATGAAGCGGTTTCTTTGCTATACTACCGCTTTTTATAGTATAACTTTTTGTTTACATTTACACAATAAGCTTACTTAAAATACAGTCTAGTATTTATAATCTTAACCTGAAATTAACATATGACTCATATTGGAGATAAAAAGAGAGCTTGGCTACCATTCAGTCCAAACTCTCCAGTATTTATCTATTTTGGAAAAATCGCATTCAATACTTCTCTTACAGTAGTTACACCAACTACTTGTATTTTTTGTTTGCCAGTTAAACCTGATATCGCATTTTTTGGGATAAAAATCCGCTCAAAACCTAGTTTTTCAGCTTCTTGAACACGTTCCGCAATTCTTGTTACCCGTCTAATTTCACCAGTCAAACCAATTTCTCCAATGAAACAATCAGTTGGTTTGGTTTCTTTTTCTCGGTATGAAGAAGCCACAGCTACAGCGATAGCCAGGTCAATCGCTGGTTCATCTAAACGGACGCCACCAGTTGATTTGAGGTAGGCATCTTGATTTTGAAGCATTAAACCGGCTCTCTTCTCAAGTACAGCCATAATTAGTGATACCCGTGAATAATCTAAGCCAGAAGCTGTTCTACGGGCATTCCCAAATGAGGTAGGTGTAAGTAGCGCTTGAATTTCCGTTAAAATCGGTCGTGTTCCTTCCATCGAAGCAACAACCGCTGATCCATTAGTACCAGCTAGTCTTTCTTCTAAGAAGAGTTCGGAAGGGTTAGCGACTTCATGCAGGCCGTCTTGTTGCATGTCAAAGACACCTATTTCATTGGTTGACCCAAACCGGTTCTTCACTGCCCGTAAAATCCTGAAAGTATCATGCTTCTCACCTTCAAAATACAGTACAGTATCCACCATGTGTTCTAGAATACGCGGTCCAGCAATGTTTCCTTCTTTCGTCACATGGCCAACGATAAAAATACCGATATTTTGTGACTTCGCTAATTTCATTAACTCTGCTGTCGTTTGGCGGACTTGGCCAACTGATCCAGCCGTTGATGTCGCATCCTCGTGGGTCATAGTTTGAATAGAGTCAATCACTACAAAGCGCGGTTGTAAGTCATAAATGGCATCTTGAATAGCCGCCATATCAGTTTCTGCATAAACATAGAAATCTGCACCTTCAAATCCTAGTCGCTCCGCTCGTAGCTTGATTTGATGCATCGATTCCTCTCCGGACACATATAAAACTGGCCCAGCACTCTGATGCAATTCAGCTGATACCTGTAGCATTAAGGTTGACTTCCCAATCCCTGGGTCACCACCAATTAAAACCAGCGAACCTTGCACCACACCGCCACCTAAGACGCGATTTAATTCGCCTAATTGGGTTTGGATACGCGGGGTTTCTTCCCCTTTAACCGCCGCTAATTTTTGTGGCTTCATCCGGCTTGAATTGGCTTGTCCAACGCGGGGTTCTGGATGAGCAATAGTCTTCCCATATAAGCGTTCCTCTTCCATTTGGTTCCAGGCCCCACAATTCGGACACTTGCCATAGAACTGAACACTCTCATAACCACAAGCCTGACACACATATCTCGTTGTCGTTTTCTTCGCCATATTGGACTTCACTCCTTTCTATTTATTTGAAAAATGGCAACTGACTATTATTGACCGGAAGAGCCAAAACCACCTGCACGCACTTGATCACTTGGCTGGTCATCAGCAGTCGTTAAGAAAGAAAGGAAAATCCCTTGCGCAATACGCTCACCTTTTTTAATTTGAACGTCACGTAAACCAAAGTTTACTAATTGAACAAATAAATGACCTTCATTATTTTCATTATTGTAGTAATCTGCATCAACAATACCTATCCCATTAGGTAATGAAAGCCCACGTTTAAGAGGATTTGAAGACCGACAAGCTAATTGTAAGTATTCATTCTCGCCCATATAAGCCTTCAAACCTGTTGGCACTAGCACTGGTTTCATAGCACTTTCGTCTACTTCACCTGCTACATTTAAATGAGCGAGGTCTTTTAGCACATGCTTCACACCAGTCTTCCACATTGCCGGTATAACAATATCTTCAGCCGCTGCGATATCGTAGCCAGCCGATAGGGTTGTTGAACGTCTTGGTAATGTAATTGCCTCATCATTAGCATAGGCCGAGATTTTCTCAAATCCTCGTGTATTTTCTACTGTCATAAACAAATTCCATCCTTTACTACGCATACTTGAATTTTACTGACCTATTGTACCATTGATTAGCAGATTTCTAAATGTTAGACCATGTGGATTCAGTGTTACTTACTCGCTCTGGTCAGCAGCAGCCACTTCCCCATCTTCCACTTGTGCTGCTTCTACATCCGGATCAGCCAGTTCTTCAGTAGGGGTTTCTCCAAGATAGCTAGTATCTTCAAAATCTTCATCTGCTTCACCGTCAATATGCTCTGCGTCAAACTTGTTGACCCAAACGGACATTGACCCAGCATGTACTTTAAATACACCAGTACCATCCTCTTCAATGGTTACCGATCCTTCAATTTCACCCATCGCGTCTACCCACTCTTCTCCTACATGAAGTTCTCCTACATACATACGCTTCTTCGCCTGTTCACCATTGGTTGCGATAAAAGCGAGTCCATCTGGATGTTCATCATCGCCAGTTCGGGTATAACCAATACAATTTCTATGGTCAAAATAATCATGTTGATCACCGTAGGCATTTTCACGTCTTAAGGCTAAAAGCTTATCTAAGGTCTCTTGGAAACCTTTGTAGTCGATACTTTCAATACCATAATAATCTCCGTAGAAAATAGCTGGTAGGCCGGATTGGTGCAGCAAAATCACCCCGTAAGCAATGGGTTTAAACCATTCGTCCACCCAAGATTCAAGGGATTGCCCTGGTTGTGAGTCGTGGTTGTCGACAAAAGGCACAGCTAAATCCGGTCGATCTTTTAAGAGTGATCCCTCAAGCAGGGATCCCATATCAAATTGATCCCAAGATGCAGCTGCTTGTTTAAAACGTTGATGTAAGGCCACATCAAATAGGTCAATTTGATAATCCGTTTCCGCTAAATAATCGAAAAGTACACCGGTATTACTTTGCCAGTATTCCCCTACAACATAGATATCTGGATTATTTTCTCGTAAAGCAGATATTAGCTGGTCGATAAAAGCAAAATCGATATGTTTTAAGGCATCCATTCTAAAGCCATTTAAATTAAAAGAATCTAAATACCAACGCGCCCATTTTAAGACTTCTTCTTGAACATAAGGATTACCATAATCAATATCTGCAAACATCAAGTAGTCGAAGTTACCATTCTCTCCGTCCACTGCTTCATCATCTGCCCAACCTTTATTCTCACCTTTAATCATAAAGATGCCACTTTCACCTGTTCTTTGGTCAAAATCAGTCCCAGAGAAGCAGTTAAAATCCCAAATAAAATCAGAATATTCCCCGTTACGACCTGGAAAAGTAAATTTGGTCCAACCTTCAATATCTCGAGCTTCACCAAGCTTTTCTTGTCGATTTGTTGGGTTCATTGGGTAGGCTTGGAATACTTCCGTTTCATCAGCCCCACCCTTATGGTTTAAAACGGCATCCGCTAGCACCCAAATATCCTGTTCATGTAAGGCATCAATTGCCGCTTGGTATTCTGCGCGGGTCCCGTATTTGGTACGAACCGTCCCTTTTTGATCAAATTCCCCAATATCAAATAAGTCGTAAGTCCCGTAACCAACGTCGTCACTCGATTGACCTTTAGTTGCTGGTGGCATCCACACATGAGAAATCCCAATTGATGCCAAGTGTTCTGCATCTTCCGCTAACTTTTTCCATAAGCTACCATCATCAGGTAAGTCCCACTCAAAATACTGCATTAATACACCGTTCATCACCATATCATTAGCCCCCGCTTTCGCCTAATCTTAATGTCTATCCCTATTTTTTCACGACTTTATTTCAGTTTCTTGCTTTGTGGATTGATTAGATTCAATATCACATTACAGTTATTATACCGAAAGTTTCTTCAATGAGATAATTTTAGCTTCGCCAAGCTATCGTATTAGCATTTTTTTAAAGCCCTTACTAGTTTATAAGTCATAAATCAGCAAAATACTGCAAATAATTTTTCAAAATCTGTGACCCCTTTCAAGTGGTTGAAATCAAGGGAAATTAATGTGATATTTTAAACGATTGGTCTTTAAATCTTCACAAAAGTTCTATAGAATAGAGATATTAGGTGAAATCACCTTTGACGTATAGCGTCATAAACATTCCCAATCTTCGAACTACTTAAAATATAAATATAAAGGGTGCCTGAAATGCGAAAACTATTTAAATGGGTTTTATTGGCGAGCATCATGTTACTAGTTGGTAACCACGTTGAAGCGCGTGAATCGTCAACAGAATTAGGTAATGCGGTCAATGAAACTTTAACTGAAACCCAATCCTACAAGCAATCTACGACCATCGAACAGGTAACTACTGAACCCGCAAATACTGAAACAGTTATGTCGACCCTTTCTTATGATAATGCTGATAACTTTTCTGGAACACTTATTCAAAAAAATCTTGCTTCTGGCAGTGATGATGCCATCTTACAAGTTGAAACGAACGACGCCCAATCTACCTACAAGGAAAATGGCAGCGAATGGCAACAAAGTTTAACCAATGACTCTCACTTGGACCGTTTAAATGTCCTATCTCTTAGTCAAATCCACAGTATATTAACGACGCTTGATACGATCGGTGAATGGACCGGTTCTTTAAGTGATCAAACCGTTTCTTTCTCTGGGGAAAATCAGCAATTAAACAATTTATTGAATAGTATTGTGAGTGAGTCTTACAACAACGACGCTGTCCACCAAATTCAATTGGTTACTGACCGTTATACGAATGAAATTAAATCCATCGAGTGGACCGTTTCTGGGACTAGTCGTATCAACAATCAAGCTGTGACAACTTCCGTCGAAGTGAAATTGTCACAATTATAATTAAAGGAGCCTATATGAGCCGTTATTTAGTCGGAACCATTTTTGCCATTTTATGTATTTTAGTCAATGTTTATATCATCTGGAAGGGGCAAACCCCTGAAGGTATGACTGCTGCCCAACAAGCCCGTTTGAAGGTTGTTGGCGGGGTCTTATTACTCTTGGCCTTTGTTGCACTCACATTTGGTGAAGCACTAGGGCTTCAATAAGCAAAATGAATAACATTTTCTAAATAAACTATTTATTTGTTATTCTTATTGTATGCCGTGGAATATTATCTTTTAAATATTGAGATGAGACTGGGACAATACAAATCGCAGTTAACTAAATAAAGAGAGAAAAAAGATTTCGAAGTGAAATCTTTTTTCTCTCTTTTAATTTTTTTGCTTAAATCGTACGTTTGTTGTTGAATGTTTGCGTTGAGTCGTCGATTTTTTGCTTATTACCAAAGACGACTAGGTTGTCTGCGTCTAGTGCGATTTGGATTTGATCTTTAAAGGCAACTAGATCCGCAACTTTGGTATCTAATGCCTGGCTTAATCGTGCATCTAACATATCTTTGGTCATGCCTCTAAAGTGACGTGTCACCATCAAGTTATTCACACTGGCTGGTGTTAATGGATAATGGAAGGCAGTCATTGAACCAATAATAAGTTGATCAAGGTCGTCTTGGCTAAGTCCTGGATTGGCTAAGAAATCCGGTAGCTTACGATATACATCTACTGTCTTATCTACGTTCGGGTCCCGGTATGAATAGGTTGTAACGTCACCGGATGATGTTAGACTGATGCCCGCACCATAGGCACCACCTTTGGCACGAATATTTTCGTGTAAGTAGTCTTTAGATAAGATATTGGCGAAGACAACATAACGCCCATTGTAGTCTTCAATTGGCACGCGACCACCTACGGATACGTATTGGACGTTACCATTGGTTTGAATGGCTTCGTGATAGTTGTTGCCCGCTAAATCAAACTCAACAGATACGGGTTCAACGTTATCCGTCTGGTCAGCTTGATCGATAAAATGATCAACTTGTTCAAGTAATGTGGCTTTATCCGCTGCATCTGCTGTTAAACTAACTGTCAACATGCGAGGATCCCACATTTTGCCATTCACTTCAATCAATTTAGCAATAAAGTCATCTGCCTTGGTCGAGAAGTTTTCGATTAAGTCGGTCATGTGGTCATAGAATGATAGGCCTGAAATAACGTCTTCATACTTGGCTGCTTGTGAGTAGAATGACCGCAGTCTAGAAATGGCTACGCGATGGCCAGCCCCTTCGTATGACTGACTCATATTGAATTTCACCCGTTGTAAGACATTTAAAATCCGTGCCTTATCAGAAAAATCAGTAAATTTCATCGTATCTTGTAATAGTTCAAAACCACGAGCAGAATGGTCACCAATCGCCGCAAATGATGACACTAAAACTGGCACATAATCATCTTGCGAACCTTCACGAATAAAGACTTTAGGTCGCATAGAAATGCCAGCAGTCGCCTTCATCATTTCAATGTCCATTTGACGATAATCATAATTTTCCGTGTCCAATAACCCTAATAAAATCGTTAGATAATTCACGTATGGCAAGTCTTCCGCTGTAATATGGTCTAACCGATAAGCCAATTGTACATAACGGATTCCTGATGCGTCTTGTTCATGGAAAAGGACAGGCACCCCTTGTTGGCCGGTTAATGTTTCTTCAGCAATCGCTTGGGTTGTCCGCGGTACGTCAGAAATATCTAATTTCGGTAGGGCTTGACGGGCTTCTTCGGTATCCGGTGTGTCTTGGTAGACCCGCAGAGCTTGGTTTTCCTCAATTAATGCTTGAATGTCTTGGTCAGTCATTGCGGCTTTTTCAGCAGCTAACTTGGCTTCTAGTTGGTCGTCCTGTTCTTTGAATAAGCCAACTCTCGGTTGGTAAATACCGACTAAGCTGGCATCTGCCGCCAGCAAGTTGTCTTGAAGCCATTCTTCATAGAAGTCAGTGGCTAATTTCGCTCTTAAATCGTCGAAATATTTCGAAAAATGAAGGACTTCGGTCGGAGACATGCCATACCGCCATGCCATGGTCATTTGGATTTCATAGGTAATCCCCTTCATGGCACCGCCGGCTTGACGGGCTGCGAATTCGCGGGTGTTGATCACCCCTTCAAGTAGATCGCGGTTAATCCCGTTGGCTACAAGGTCAGTTAGGGTTTCTTTAATTACAGCAAGGGCCTTGTCCTTATTAGCTGGATTGAATTGTTTCAGAACTAGACCGAAATCTAGGTAGTAACCGTCTGACCCAATGGCTTCAACTTCTTCCGCTAGCCCAGCTTCGATAAGGGCCTGTCGTATTGGCGCAGCTTCAGATTCAATTAAGGCATCACTTAAAATATTGGCCACATAATTATTAGTCAAGTCTGTAGATGCACCTACATGAGTCATGTAGGTAAGGTAAGAATCATCTTCGGCTGTCTTGCGTTCATCAGCGTCATAAAAGGCCTGGTATTCGATGTGGCCATCCTTTGTTTCTGGCAAGTCAAATTGAACTTGCTGGTCTTTTTTCAAGAATTCACTGAAGAAATCGCCGTTGATTTGACCTAATGTTCGGTCGATATCGATGTCACCGTAAACATAGGCAAGGGCGTTATCTGGACGGTAGTGGTCGGCGTGGAATTGTTTGAAATTGTCAAATGTTAAATCAGGAATTTCGTATGGATAACCGCCTGATTCGTGGGCATAGGTTGACCCTGGGTGCATATTTGCCGTAACATCTTGCATAATAATGCGTTCTGCGTCTGAATAAGCCCCACGCATTTCATTGTAAACGACCCCGTTATAGATTATTGGCTCGTCCTTGTCGAATAACTCTTTATGCCATCCTTCTTGTCGGAAAATATTTTCTTCGCTGGTCATTTTAGGGAAGAAAACGGCGTCTAAATAGACATCCGTTAAGTTATGGAAATCTTCTTCATTCATCGATGATACTGGATAAATGGTCATATCTGAAAAGGTCATAGCATTTAGGAAGGTGTTCATTGACGTTTTCAACATGGTCATAAATGGATCTTTCGCTGGATATTTACGTGATCCAGAAAGGACTGAATGTTCCACAATGTGGGCTACACCAGTCGAATCTTTGGGTGGTGTTTTAAAACCAATCCCAAACGAACGGTTTTGGTCATCATTTTCAACCCAAATCACTTGGCCGCCTGATTGTTCATGGGCAAAGGTGTGGACTTGGGCGTTGGCATCTTGAATAAATTGACTGTCTACAAGGGTGAAACCATGTTTTTGGTCCCCTTTGTTCAAGTTGGTTGTCATACAATTATCTCCTTATCGGTCATTTTCTTGTTTCCTTCTATTTTAACAGTTTTTGCAGGACTTTATTAGTCAGACCGCTTGTTTGCTATAATAAGCGTAACTGAAAGCAGAAAGGATGAACCTTATGACGATCCAATTCTATGACACACCAGAAAATTTAATTGCTGGTACGACTTTAAAAGATCCCAACCAAGCCCTTAACGGCAATTTAGCCCTACATACTGGGGAAGATGCATCACTGGTTATCGCAAATCGACAAGTTTTAGCGGAGGCATTACAGGTTGATGTCGCTCAATTTGCATTTGCTAACCAGACCCATTCCAAAAAAGCTTACCATGTCAAATCTGGGGACCGGGGACGCGGTAGTCTGTCGGCTGAAGATGCGGTGGATGATGTGGACGCCTTGTACACTTACGAAAGCGATGTGGTTGTTGGCGTCTTTACGGCAGATTGTGTACCTGTGATTTTTTATGACGAAGATACTGGTTTAATTGGTGCCATCCATTCAGGCTGGAAAGGGACCGTTCAAGACATCGTTTCTTGGACTTTTGCACAAATTAAAGGTCAAGATCCAGACCTTTTTATGGGTAAAATGAAAGCTATTTTCGGACCATCTATCGCACAAGATTCTTTTGAAGTGGACAAAGATGTTGCTGACCAATTCAAGGCACTTGGTTATGCGGATGATTTTATTCAATGGGATGCCCGTCGAGAGAAATACTTGATTGATAATCAAGCAACCGTTGCTGAGCAGTTGAAACGAGTGGGCTTCTTGCCAGAAAATATTCAATTATCAGACCAGGATACATTAAAGATGACCGATGGTTTTTCTTACCGCCTAGATAAAACCCCAGGACGTCATTTCAATTTTATTACTAGAAAGGGATAGAAGTAGTATTAATGACTACAAAAAACTAGGATATAAAAATATTCGTTACTCCTCTTGGACAGGATATAAAATAGTAGCAAGTTCCAGAGCTAAGGCTTTTGCAAAATATGGAATTACAAACCTGCTCAATTTAATCCCTGGTTGGCAAATAAAAGCAGCCATTGGACTTTATGATATAATTTCTTTGATGAAGTCACCCGAAGCTTATGTTTATCCAACAGTCAATATGCAAAATATTATCGCAACATCTCCTAGAGGTACAGAAGTTCTAATTGGCCAAAACACAATTACAAAAGTATATAGTAATTCTGCTAGGACCAAATTAGTAAAGACAATATCTCGTACCTATTGGATCGAATAGATGGGAAAGTTTAAAGAGTGTCCTCGGTTCGTATTTTTGAATAATGGATTAACCATCTAAGTACAACTGCTAAATACTTATAAAGTTTCTCTATAAAATAGATAACTCGCCAACAACAGATTGGTGTTCATATGAAAAAAGTCTTAATCCCTAGAAATATAACCATTCTATTACTCGTCATATTTGCTTTTGTCACCTTTACCTTCCAAGAATCCTACAAATACAACCGTATATTTTTAATCTTATTTATACTGAACTTGATTTGGGGGATATACTACGAAAAGAAGGGGCACTAAGGAGCGCTTAAACTATATTTAGGCATTAAAAAACCAGCTGTTCGGAGGCAGCTGGTTTTTTGTCATCTTTCGTTTTGGGAGGAGAAAGATTTATGAAGAAAAGTTTGGTTCCTTTATTGGGTATGCTTATATAATAGGCGATAGCTTTGAAGATATTGTGAAGATTTCGTCAAAATTTGTGTTGTTTCTATGATTTTAAGGTTATAGGTTATTAAAGCCATTTTTCAAGTTTGCAATAGAAAACCAGCCGTTGGGAGGACGACTGGTTGACTGTAATCTTTCGTTTTTGGGAGGAGAAAGATTTATGAAGAAAAAGTTTGGTTCTTTATTGGGTATGCTTATATAGTAGACGATACTTGTGAAGATATGATGAAAATCCGACTCAAAATTGTGGTCAATCTGTGATGGATTCTTTAGAAATATATTAAGGCAGGTGATATGCCTAGTCCGCTAGGGTTAGACAGTGAATGATATCTGCATAATCTGGGTATTGGTTGAGTAAATCTGCTCGTTTGAATAGTTCAAAGTCATCGTATTCAAAGCCTGGGCTAACCATGCATGAGACTAGTGAATAGCTATCTGAGTCTTCAACTGTTGAGCCAAAAATAGTTCCCTTTGGTACGACTGCTTGTAGAACTTGCCCTTGTTCAACGTCTGTGCCTAAAGTGACTTGTTGATAGCCACCCTCTGCTGTAATCATGTGGACAGTTAGTGGGCTGCCGTAGTGGTAGTACCACACTTCATCGGCTGTTAAACGGTGGAATCTTGATGGATTGTTGCTTGTTAGGAGAAAGTAGATGCTGGTATATAGGGCACGTGGTTTTTGGCCTTCTAGCTGGATGGTTTGGTCTGATTTCAATACTTGATAGAAAAAGCCGCCTTCTTCATGTCCTGCCATCTTGTAGTGGTCGATCCAAATTGATTTGTCTTTCATATATTTCGCCTCCAAAATATTTGCTTTTCACCTTCAATAGTATCTATTCTCCCAGTATTTTGCACGATTTTTTTATGCCATTTGCGCCCACATTATTACTAATCCAATAAATACAATCGCGTACATGATTTGTCGATATTGTGAAAATATTATCAAACTACCGCTCTTTTGATAACTTATAACTATTTAATGTCTTGTTTTTAAAACAATCGCTTCACGTTTGTGCTAGGCTACCATTATGAAAAATTTGTCCATAATATCAAAAAATGATTGTAAGGAGACAAGCTATGAGCGATATGAATATTTCGAGTTTCATGAGTAAAATCGACGGTGCAGTTGCCAAGAAGGATGCCCTTTTTGACCAATCAAAAGTCCGATATTTGTTGCGGGCTATTTACGCGGGTATATTCTTAACCCTGCCAACCGCTATTGGTGTCTTGGTTTGGGATGCCATTGCTGTAGACTACCCGTCTTTAGGTAAAATAAGCTACGCTTTGATATTTCCGATAGGTTTAGCCATGATTATTTATTTGAACGGTGAGTTGGCTACTTCAAATATGATGTACCTTTTCGCAGGTGCGCATCGCCGGAAATTATCTTGGTCAAAAGCATTAACCATTATCTTTATTTGCACATGCATGAACCTACTAGGGGCTGCTATTGTTGGTATACTCATTGGGCATTCTAGTATCGCACATTATTTTAATGCTGATTCTGCGATCATGACCATGATTAATGCGAAATTGGATAAAGACATTTGGACCTTATTCATAGACGGGATTCTCGCAAATATCTTCGTCAATATCACCATTATGGGGCAGATGAAAATGAAAGATGATATTGGCCGCCTACTATTTATCATCGCCGTTATTTTCCTATTTGTTTATGGTGGGTTAGAACATATTATTGCGAATTTCTCGCTAATGAGTATCGCTTTCTTCTCAGGTAATGACATGGATATGATGGCCGTGTTGATTAATTGGATCTTCGCCTTTATGGGCAATCTAGTAGGTGGCGGTGTTATCATGGGGCAAGGGTATAGCTTCCTAAATAGTGTAGAGGCAGGATATCTCGACTAAGTCCAGATGATGCGGTATCCAGAAAAGTATAAAGAATGCCGCGCGATTTACATAGAACATCCTAAAAAAATAATAGACCAAGGGGTTGCATCTGCTTTGATGTCCCCTTGGTCTATTTTTATGGTTCTTATTCGTTCAACAGGTTGAACACCCGCTAGCCATTTATGCTTCTTCTGCTACCATCAAACTAAATTGCCCAGTGAGTGTGATTTCTCTAAGGTCACTTGGTAGGATAAAGGCGTCTGCTGCTTTTACGTCCCAAGCCTTGTCGCCAACCGTTACTTGTCCTTGGCCGTCAAGGACTGTACACAATTGGTACTTGTCGGATAAGTTGATATGCAAGTTATCCTCGATTGTCCATTTTGCCACGGAGAAGTATTCATTGGTCCAATATTCTTGGATTGAGCCACCCGGTAGTTCAGTTGTATGACCGGTTGCTAGGGCGTCCTTGTGGGGGAACATGGTGACATCCGCCGATTGTTGGATGTGTAGATCACGTTCCTTGCCATCGGCGTCCTTTCGTCCGTAGTCATAAACCCGGTAGGTGGTGTTAGAACTTTGTTGGGTTTCGAGGATTAATACGCCGCCACCGATAGCATGGATGGTCCCTGCTGGCACGGCGAAGAAATCACCGGCATGAACGGGCACTTTACGTAACAGTTGGTCCCACTCGTTCTCTTCGACCATTTCTAAGAACTGTTCTTTATTCTGGGCATTGTGGCCGTAAATCAGATAGGCACCTGGATCAGCGTCCATAATATACCAACACTCCGTCTTCCCAAGGTCATTTTCATGGGCTAGTCCATAGGTGTCATCCGGGTGCACTTGGACGGACAAGTCTTCCTTGGCATCAATAATTTTGATTAATAATGGAAAACGGTCAGCCGCTTCTCCCAAGAAGATTTCTGGGTGTTTTTGGTACAAGTCAGATAGACTTAAGCCGGCAAGGGATTCAGGTGACGTCACGATAGATTGCCCATGTTCATGTCCTGAAATGACCCACGCTTCTCCCGTCTGGTCTGAAGGGATGTCTAGATTAAATTGACTGCGTAATTTTTGTCCACCCCAGATTTTTTCTTCTAGGTAGGCTTTTAAGAATATGGGTTCTTGCATCGTCACTACTCCTTGTCTTTCTTTCCTCGTTTAAAGGGGTTTTTGAATAAGTTGGCTAGGTTACTTTGTTGTGCGACGAATTTTTCTCGGGGCAGGTACTTGCGCATTGCCCGAAGACTATCTTTAGCTTCTTCGACAACAAATTCCAGGAGTTGGCCTTCATCGGTTTCAAAGTAGAAGCCGCGGACGTAACGTCCTTTGAAGAACATTTGCACGCGGATGCGTGTAATGTTAACCCATGGAATTTGAATGAAGCCTGGTCCGTTCTCCTCGCGAAATTCGACACCCTTATCGCCCACCATCAGTAAGCCTGACTTAGGGTCGATAGGGTTGACCATCGCATTCGCTTTGGAGACGAACGTTACTTCAGTATTTAATTGAGCTGTCATCTTAACCCATGATACCTAATACATAAAGCACGATACCGATCACAAAGATAGAGAAAATCAAGGTAGTTGCGCTCACTTTACGTTTTAATAGGTACATACATGCTAATGTTAATAGTAATGGCATCATACCTGGTAATAATTGGTTGAATACATCACCTAATGATGTGGCTGTTGTTGTATTTACTAATTGACCTGATGAAATTTGGTTAATCACATCACGGAAGCTGTCAGCTGTTACATTGCTGTTGTTAGCTGCTTCAACTAAACCATCAAAGTTTACAATAGCATCTTCTTGGTTAGTTACTTCAGAGATTACTTTTGGGAAATTCATTGTTGTCCAACGAGGTACCAATACCCCCATAACGAACATCCCTAGAATAGATGCCCCAACAGTGATTTTTTGAATGATACCACCAGACAAGTCTTTTGTGATTTCAGAACCTGCACGGTAACCTAATTCTTGTGTGTACCAAGTGAAGGCTACACGGATTAAGTTCCAAAGTACGAAGAATAAGATTGGTCCAATGATTGATTGGCTTAAAGCAAGCGATGCAGCAAATGCACCGATTACTGGACGTAAAGTACCCCAGAAGATTGGGTCACCCACACCAGCAAGTGGACCCATCATACCAACTTTAACCCCTTGGATAGCTTGGTCTTCAATGACTGTACCATTTGCTTTCTCTTCTTCCATGGCTAAGGTTACCCCTAAAATTGGTGCCTCAACGTATGGGTGAGAGTTGATGAATTCCAAGTGACGTTGTAAAGCTGCCGTACGGTCTTCTTTACTTGTATATAATTTTTTGATTGCTGGGGCTAGTACATAAGCCCAACCAACGTTATGCATACGCTCGTAGTTCCATGAAGCTTGAACGAAAGTTAATCGCCAGTTTGCAACCATCCGGTCTCGTTTTGATAATGTTACGCGGTTTGTTACTTCTTCAGTCATGTCTACCCCTCCTTAATAGTCTTCTAAAATGGCGTCTAACTGAGCATCAACTGAACCTGAACCACCAGATCCTGAACCGCCACCGCCATTAAATTGTGGAGACAGTTCAATGTAGATAAGTGCTAAGGCCAAACCGATAATACCCATTGCCACTAAGTTCAATTCTGTAACGGCTGCTAAAGCAAAACCGATAAAGAAGAATGGCCATGTTGTTTTGGTTGCCATCATATTGATAACCATTGCGTAACCTACAGCAACGATCATACCACCACCAACAGCTAAACCACCTGTGATCCAGTCTGGAATGGCTGCTAAAGCGCCTTGTACAGCTGAAGCTGGTAAAGCTAATGTAGCGATTGCTGGAATCATTACACGTAAACCTTGAAGACCTAAAGCCATCATATTGGCAGATTCAACTCCACGAATAGAGCCTTTTTCCGCTTGGCCATCAGCATAATGTGCCAAACCTACTGTCATTGTACGAACGAAGATTGTTAATACTTGACCAGCGATTGCTAAAGGCACTGCAATGGCGATACCTTCGTTTACAGAAGCACCTTTAGTTAATACTAAGATACCAGCGATTACACCTGCTAAGGCAGCATCTGGTGCTTGCGCTGCCCCGATGTTCATCCAACCTAAAGCGATTAATTGTAATTGACCACCTAATAGTAGCCCTTCAGTTAAGTTTCCTGTTGCAAGACCAATTAATGTACAAACAATAATTGGTTGGTGTAATTGGAATGAGTCCAACACACTTTCAAAACCAGCGAATAATGCAATAACACAAATAGCTATAGCTGCAAAAATTGAAATATCCATTTTTCTGTCGACCTCCCTTTTAAATCAAGTTATGATTTTTCAACAGTTTATCTAAGTTTTCGTCTGAGTCTGCAGGGACTTTACGTACGTCAAATTTAACCCCAAGGTCTTTTAATTTTTGTAAAGTAGCTACATCTTCCTCGTCTACTGACAATGATCTTGAAATCATTGTTTTCCCTTTAGAATGCGCCATTGAACCTAAGTTTACTTCCTTTATATCTACACCAGCTTCGATTGCTGCTAATACGTCTTGTGGAGTTTCAAATAATAATAATGCCTTTGTCTTACCAAAACGTGGGTCTTTATCAACTTCCGCTAATTTAGATACTGGAATTGTGTTGGCACGAACACCTGTTGGCGCCGCTTGTTGAATCAATGATTTACGCATGTCATCTTGGGCTACCTTGTCCGATACAACGATAATACGGTTAGGGTTAACTGATTTCACCCAACCAGTGGCTACTTGACCGTGTAATAAACGGGTATCCACGCGTGCTAGGACATACTTAATCTTCCCATCACCTAATACAGTACCAGGTTTTAAGGTACCAACTTGTTCCTCTTCTTGACTACCTTCGCTAGCTGCAGCTACTGGGGCGTCAATGCCTTCCCCAAGTGCTTCAGGTTTTACACGAATACCTGACACGTCTCTTGTCAAAATGTGTTTAGCAACATCTGCCACTTGATCAGAACCAAATCGTTGACCCAAAGCTTCTAAGAGCATTGGTAGATTTAACCCACTTACTATTGCTGTGCGTTCTGGCATTTCTTCGTGAATTGCATTAGCCTGGTTGAATGGTGAACCTCCCCACAAATCAACTAAAAATAGAATTTGTAACGTATCATCGAAAGATTCGACTGCTTCTAAAAGATGGGCACGTAAATCATCTGGTCCTTCTTCAGGCATAAAGGTTACTGCCTGCAGATTTTCTTGTTCTCCGAAAATCATCTCAGCAGATTGTTTAATACCTTCAGCGAACTTACCGTGACTCGCTAAAATAATTCCTATCATCTTATTAAACCTCCCTAAATAAATTTGGACACTTGTATCCGTTTTCAAGTATATAAGTAAAATCTACCAAATACAATCATAAAATATTGGAGAAAATCAGTAAATTTGCCAAAATCCGTCATTTTTTTGCAAAAGTTTGCGCATGACTAGACTTTAAAATTATTAAATATACCCTTTCGCTAACAAAATGGTTTTAAATACTGTTAAATCAATGCTTCGCCTAACATGTTATATAAGTTATTAAGATTGCAAAATTATCTTTAATCGAAAGATTAAAGTTTTCTCATATACATAAAAAAACGCGTAAAATCAGATTTTGTATAGATTCTGTACTTTGCATATAATCAATTGTTTGTATAAAATAATATGACATTTAACCAGAAAAGTCGTTTTGCCCTTCAGTGATGACAGGAAATATGACACTGATCTTGACATATCTATGACTTGTTTGCTGACTACACTTCTTCAATAGGCAGTTCTACACCTAACTTTGTTTCATCAAACGTTTCAGCTAAGACATCTGACTCTGCGATGAAGTCCAAGATTTCAACATCCGTCCCACGCGAAGCCACGGAGACTTGCGCCAATTCACCTGAACCACTATTGACACATGCCTCTAGGGAAATGGCTGCCCCGTTAATAACCACAAAGATTTCTTCATCATATTCCTCCCAATCAAGTGTATTTAGTATTCCGTTTTAACAAGACATGTAAGGTATCGTCTGGAGGAGTAATCACTCAAGAATAATCGGAAAAAGCGATAATAGATTGCGCACTTGCTTTGAGAAAAAAACAGCTTAATTTCGATTAAATTTGTGCAAACAAAAAGAGCAGAACCGAGGTCCTACCCTTTTCGATCGTTTAACTATTTGTTTAAAGCCTTGATACGTTCAACAGCTTCTGCTGTTTTTTCATAGGTATTGAAGGCTGTTAAACGGAAGTAGCCGGCACCTGAAGGACCGAAACCAACACCTGGTGTCCCAACGATTTGTGCATTTTCTAATAGGAAGTCAAAGAAGTCCCATGAGTCCATTCCTGCTGGTGTTTTCAACCAAACGTAAGGCGCGTTCACACCACCGAAAACTTCATAGCCAGCCTCTTCCAAACCTTCTTTAATCAGGATGGCATTGCGGCGGTAGTAAGCTAACATTTCTTCGATTTGCGCTTTACCTTCTTCAGAGTAACTTGCTTCTCCAGCACGTTGTACGATGTAAGGTGCACCGTTGAATTTCGTTGAAATACGACGTTTCCATAAGTCTAATAGGGATACGCCATCGATTTCTAACTCTTGAGGGATAATCGTAGCCCCTAAACGCACACCAGTAAAGCCGGCACGTTTTGAGAATGAACGGATTTCAATAGCGCAAGTACGTGAACCTGGTAATTCAAAGATTGAATGTGGCACGTCTTCTTCAGTGATGAATGACTCGTAAGCTGAGTCGAAGATTAAGATCGCATCATTTTCGTTAGCCCAGTCTACCCATTTTTGCAGGTCAGCGGTGTTTAAAGTTGTCCCTGTAGGGTTGTTAGGGTAGCAAAGGTATACCAAGTCAACTGGCTCCTCAGGTAGCGCGGGTTTAAAGTCATTTTCCGCAGTAGCTGATAAGTAAACCAAGTCCGACCATTTACCAGTTTCTTCGTTGTAGTCACCACCGCGACCAGCCATGATGTTTGAATCGATGTAAACTGGGTAAACAGGGTCACCAACAGCGATTTTGATGTCTGGGCCAAAAATTTCTTGAATGTTTGAAGAATCTGATTTGGCACCGTCAGAAATAACGATTTCATCCACTTTAACATCTGCACCACGCGCTGCAAAGTCATTTTTTTGGATGGCTTCACGTAAGAAGTCGTAACCATGGTCTGGCGCATAACCTTTAAAAGTAGCGGCATCTGCTTGTTCGTCTACGGCCTTATGTAAGGCTTCGATGACCGCTGGTGCTAAAGGTAAAGTAACGTCCCCAACACCTAATCGAATCACGTTTTGGTCTGGATGTGCTGTTTCATAGGCCTCTTGGCGACGTTTTACTTCTGCGAATAAATAAGAGCCTGGTAATCGTTGGTAATCTTTATTAATTTGGTTCATAAAAAATCTCCTCTATATCATATATGCTACTTTTTAGTCACTTTCATTTTTTAAGGTATGAGAGCCGTAACGAATTTTGTCGCATCTAGCGCAATGGATAGTCTTGGTCAGCGCCAGCGTTTCTGAAACCACCTTGGTTCAAGATTTCATTATATAGAATGCGGCGAACATCTTCGTCGGTCAGCTGCTTGGTATCTGCCACTTTAGGCTGCGTATGTTGACGGTTATATGTATTATAAATCGCTTGGATGCTCATACCCTCATTTAAATAGTCTTTGATTTCTAATAATCGATCGACATCATTTAAAGAGTACATGCGGCGATTTGTTTCTGAACGTTTTGGTTTAATTAGCTTCTGTTCTTCGTAATAACGCACCTGTCTCGGTGTCAAATCTGTTAGCTGTACAACTGTCCCAATTGGGAAAACAGCTAGCGTACGTCGTAGCTCTTTTTCCTTCATGCCAACTCACCTTCATTCTTTTTTAATTGTATTTTAATCTCATGTTATATTACTTGACATATTAAGTCAATCATATTTTATCGAAATTCTGTGGAAATTCAGACAATTTTTTGTAATAAAGACATGTCATTTCTAGGTAAAATGCCTTGAAAAGCGTTTGGCCTGTCGCTATAATGGAAAGAATTGCTTTTTTCTAGATTGGCAAGTTTTACCCTTTATCAATTCAATTTAAAGGAGCGGTTTTCACATGGAAAATGAACCTAACATGACACCAAGCAACACCAACCAACAAATAGCCCGCCGCGGAATTTATCTCAGTATCGTCACTTACGTCATCATCTCGACCGCCAAACTCCTTGTCGGCTACAGCTTTGACTCAGATGCGGTCTTTGCGGATGGTTTGAATAACTTTACCGATTCATTTGCGTCAATCGCCCTACTAGTGGGCATGATCCTATCCCAACGCCCAGCTGATCAAAACCACCGTTATGGTCATTATAAAATTGAAACCATTACTACTCTGATTATGTCCTTCGTGATTTTCTATATCGGGATTACGGTGACCATTGATTCAACTACGGCCTTAATCAACCAAGCATACGCAGCTCCAACACCCATTAATGCGGTTGTCGGCTTGTCTTCTGGGGTCATTATGTCCGGTGTTTACTGGTACAACAACCGTCTTGGCAATAAACTCAATAGTCCAAGTCTTAAAGCTTCTGCAAAGGATAATTTATCCGATGCCCTGACCTCTTTCGCAACTGCCTTGTCGGTCTTCCTAAGTCGTACCGGCATCCTTTGGCTAGATGGCGCTATGGCTATTGTCGTTGGATTAATCATTATCAAATCAGGATATGACATCTTCAAAGAATCCGCCTTTTCCCTATCAGACGGCTTCCCCCAAGAAGGCTTAGATAACTACCGAAAAATAGTCCTCATGGTGCCTGGCGTGCGCGCAGTTTCTGATATCCGCGGCCGTAATTACGGGGCCAATGTCTATATCGACATCACCATCTTAGTAGACCCAGAAATTTCTGTCCAAGCGGGTCATCATATCACTGAAAAAGTAGAGTCCGCCCTACAAAAAACAGAAGATGTCACCGCCATCGACGTCCATGTCGAACCCTACCAAGAAAACTAATCCATTAAATATACTTACAACAAAGACCTGCCACGCTCAATATGAGAAGCAGGTCTTTTTATGAATATCGACTATTTCTACGACTGACTATTGCCACTCTTGAATAGCTTTAACTAAATTATTTGCAGCTGTTTCAATGATTTCTGTCTTAGTCGCTAGATTAATCCGGATATGGGTATCTTCTGGTCTAGTTGGCCAGTAAGTAGTCCCATAATTGACACCTAAACGGGCACGGTCTTGAACCACTTCTTTTAGGTCAGCATTTTTCACATAAGCCCCTAGATCAAGCCAAGCAAGGTAAGTCCCTTGTAAGTCTGAGAATTGAACTTGCGGCAAGGCTGTTTGGACTGTTGTTTTAAGTAATTGGTAATTGTCCCAAATCACTTGGTTGACGTTCTCAACCCATTCCGCCCCGTAGGTATAAGCCGCTTCTGACGCGATATAACCAGCAGGTTGCCCGCCAGTCACATGAATCGCATGTAAGAACTTATCCAATTTTTCTCTTAAATCAGCCCGTGGCACCACCATAAATGAATGGTTAAAACCAGCTAAGTTAAAGGTTTTTGATGGCGAGGCGAAAAGGACATAATTGTCAAAATCTGGGTCAATATTTCCAATAGCAATATGCTCATGTCCTGGCATAATCAAATCACGGTGGATTTCATCAGAGAATAATAAGACATCGTATTGCTTACATAAAGCCACTACTTTAGCCAATTCATCACGATACCAAACGCGGCCAGTTGGGTTTTGCGGTGAACAGAATAAGAAAACCTTGATATCGTCATCTTTGAAGGCACTCTCCAAAGCGTCAAAATCAATTGTGTACCCTTCTTGTTCATTGCCCAATAAATCTTGCATCACTAAAGTCCGGTTAGCTTCTTCAATAACCGTACGGAAGGGATTGTAAACGGGGTTTTGAATTAAAATGTTGTCCCCTTCATTGGTATACGCATGTAAGGCAAAGGCAATACCCGTACATACACCTGGTGCAAACCGGTACCATTCAGCCTTTGTTTCATATTGGAAATGGTCATTTGACCAATCAATCATTGATTGGTAATAAGAATCTGGCACTGAATAATAGCCAAAGTATTGGTCATCCACAAAAGATTGAATGGCTGCCGTCACTTCTTTGGCTGGCGCAAAATCCATATCCGCAATCCAAATCGGCAATAAGTCTTTGTCCCCAAAAACTGTCTCTAAATCATGCCATTTCATTGCTTTTGTATTTGAACGGTCTGGGCTATAGTCTTTTAAAATATCTATCATACTTGTGCCTCCTATAATTTGTCTACCCTTGTCTTGATATTCTCATTCTATCATACCTAATAGGACTTTGATTCAAGGGACAATCGCTTAAAGGTAATCGTTTTAATCTATCAAAACCTTGAATAATTCTAGTCCTCCGCTAGTCCAGCTCTTCAGCGCAATGCTAGGAAAGTATAGTCCGAAGTCTTACTCAATAATAATGACATCTCATTTAAGTCCAAATGGCTGTTGCTTGTTGTCTTAACATTTTCTTGATAGAATGTAAGCGTGTACATAAAAAATTAGAAAACTTAGATACGGAGGCTTTTCATATATGACAAATCTACTAATATTAGTGTCTCATAGCCAAACCATCACAGAGGGTCTAAAAGAATTATTAGAAACCATGGTACCCAATGACCACAATGCCTTTTCAGTCATTGCTGCAGGTGGGACCGATGACGGTGAAATCGGTACATCCGTCAGCAAGATCACGGAGGCCCTCTTTGCTAATACGGACAAGGAAATTTTTATCTTCACGGATATGGGATCAGCCGTCTTATCTGCTGAGACGGCCCTAGACTTCGTGGAGCACGAGATAAAAGCCCATATCCACCTTGTTGAAGGGCCGCTGGTTGAAGGGGCCTATGTGGGTGCTGTTCAATCAACCATTAACCGTACACCAGACCAAATTTTAGAAGCCATTAAAGAACAAAGCTAAGTGTCCTAACGCATGCTTATCTTATTTAAAGTCGTTGATTGTAACCGTGTTATCCATGCCTAAGGAGGTTTTTTCATGAAAAAAATTATCAACCAACCCGGTGATATTGTCAGCCAAATGGTCAAGGGTTTAGCCAGTGCGCACGCGGATATTCTTGCTCAAGTGCCAGATACTCAAGTCCTCTACCGTACAGCAGAAACCCCAAATATCGTTGGGATTGTTTCTGGTGGGGGATCTGGACACGAACCAAGTCATGCAGGATTCGTCGGTAAAGGGATGCTGTCAGCAGCCGTTTCTGGGGAAGTCTTTACTTCTCCAACGCCAGACCAAATTTTAGAAGGGATTAAAGCTGCTGATAACGGGGTTGGCGTCTTCTTAGTCATCAAAAATTATACCGGAGATGTGATGAACTTTGAAATCGCCCAGGAATTTGCGGAAGCAGAAGGAATTGAAACAGCTGCAATCATCGTTGATGATGATATTGCCATGGAAGATTCTACCTATACCGCAGGCCGACGTGGCATTGCCGGTACAGTCTTTATGCATAAAATCATCGGCTACTACGCAGACCAAGGGAAATCTTTAAATGATTTAAAAGCTATTGCGGAAAAGGTTAACGACAATCTTAAATCTATCGGCCTTGCTTTAACAGCCGCAACCGTCCCTGAAGTAGGTAAACCTGGTTTTGATATTGCAGATGATGAATTTGAATATGGTATTGGGATCCACGGGGAACCTGGTTACCGTCGTGAGAAAATCAAGCCTGCAAAAGAAATGGCTGCGGAATTAATTGGTAGGCTAAAAGAAGAATTCAACTGGACAACTGGAGATCGTTTTGCCGTATTGGTCAATGGGATGGGCGGTACACCGTTAATGGAACTTTACCTATTCTGGAATGATATTCAAGGACAGTTGGCAGATGAAGGGCTAGAAGTTGATTTTGTTAAGGTAGGAGACCTGATGACTTCACTGGAAATGCAGGGGGCGTCATTAACCTTACTGAAACTTGAGGACCCAGACTGGGTAAGTGCCCTACAAGGTCCGGTAAACACTGCAGCTTGGGGATAGTTTAGTTAAGAGAGGATGTCATGTATGGATGTAAATGAAACAATAACTTGGTTAGACCAATGGTTTGACCGCTTAATAGAAGAAAAAGCTTATTTATCTGAATTAGACCAAAAAATAGGTGATGGAGATCACGGTAATAACATGGCGCGCGGTGCAGTTGCTACTAAGGAAGCCTTGGAAAGCAAACAACCAGCAGATGTATCAGCGCTGTTTATGACTGTTGCGCAAACCCTCATGAGTAAGATTGGTGGAGCATCCGGTCCTTTATATGGTTCTGCCTTCCTAGCCATGGCAACAACGGCTAAAAATTCAGAAAATCTCGCGGATATTTTTGCAGCTGGTTTAGATAAAATTCAACAAAGAGGTAAAGCAGAACCTGGTGAAAAAACGATGGTTGATATGTGGCATCCGGCTGTTGAAGCTCTAAAAGCCAATAATTTAAGCCAAGAAGTATTGGATGAGGCTAGCGCTAAAACGGCTGAACTTAAAGCGACGAAAGGTCGTGCTTCCTACTATGGGGAACGGTCTATTGGTGAACCTGATCCAGGAGCTGAATCTAGTAAATACTTATTTGAAGCATTAATCAAGGCACAAGCATAAATTTAAATGAAGCCCCCTTTTCTTGTCAAAAAGGGGGCTTCATTTAATTTGCCTTATTCTCAGAGAGGCGTTCTTCACCGAACAAAGGTCACTCAAATCTGCTGTTGAAAAGAATTATGCTTGATATTTTGCTATGTCTATATAAACATACCCTCACGCTGTTATTTTAGGCATCACACGGGGGGAGAAAGGAAATTACTATTTAGGCATATTGTTTGTCCTAATCTTACTATTCTCATATCAACAGACTCCTCTTTCATAAGAAACATCCTAGTAGTCTTCTCTATCATATGAATGCTATCCTCTTCCCAGTTAATTGAATTATCGGACTGTTGCGGTTCATGTTAGATATCAATAAACTATACATGGATACTTTTTATTTTGAATTAATTGGCTTGTAATTTCTTATAAGCACGGCGTAACATCCGCGCGTTCACTGCACAGACAACGGTAGACAAGGACATAATGATAGCTGACAAAGCTGGTCCAAGGACAATACCTAGTCCAGCAAAAACACCAGCCGCTAGTGGAATAGCCACCACATTATAACCCGCACCCCACATGAGGTTTTGATTGATCTTTTGTTTGGTTGCTTTCGATAGGTTAAGAATATTTAAGACATCATGGATATTTGAATCAACCAAGATGATATCTCCTGTTTCTCTCGCAACATCTGTCCCTGCACCAATAGCAATTCCTAAATCAGCTTGCGCGAGAGCTGGCGCATCGTTGACCCCATCACCAACCATGGCAACACGTCCACCGTCAGCTTGTAGTGATTTGATTTTGTCGGCTTTTTCATCAGATAAAACTTCTGCGAAGACACCATCTAAATGAAGCGCTTGACCTACTGAATCTGCCACTTGTTGGTTATCACCCGTTAACATCAGCACTTGGATCCCTTTATTTTGCAGTTCAGCTACCACTACCTTAGCTTCTTCACGAACAATATCGGATACTGCAATAGCACCCACTAACACCTGATTGTAGATAACAAAGACAACAGTTCGCCCTTTAGAAGCAGAGGCCTTAAAAGCTTCTTCATCAAATGTATAACCTGCTTGTCTAGTAGCTTTTGGACTTAGTATTTGAATATTCTTCCCATTTACAGTCCCTTCAAGTCCTTTACCGGTCAAATTGTGATAATCAGCAACCGGTAATTTTTCAATCTTTCTACTTTCAGCTTCTTTCACAATACCTCGAGCAATTGGATGCTCAGATTGACTTTCAATTGCGTAGACGATTTGTAAAAGAGAAGTTTCACTAAATTTGCCATCCATAACTGTAATCTCATCTACCCCAAACTCACCTTGAGTAAGGGTTCCAGTCTTATCAAAAACGATTTTATCTATCTTATGAGCGTCTTCAAATGCGATACGGTTTTGAATAAATAAGCCAGATTCAGCAGCTAAGGAAGTAGATTCAGCATTTACCAAGGGAACTGCCAGCCCAAGTGCATGCGGACATGCGATAACAAATGTTGCTACCATAAACTGTAGCCCCATTAGATAGCCGTCGATAGCAGTCCAAGCGACAAAGGCGATAATCCCTACAACTAAAGCGATATAAAATAGGTATTTAGCCCAGACATCAGCAATGGATTGCGCCTTAGATTTTTGTGCTTGTGCGTCAGTAACTAAGTTAATAATCTGCGCTAAATAAGTATCCGTACCCGTTTTCGTTACAATAGCTTTTAGGATACCGTCACCGTTAATAGCACCCCCAACAATCTGTGCATCCGCTTCTTTTAATACGGGAACAGATTCACCAGTTAACATCGATTCATCTACTTCAGAGTGCCCTTCATAAACTGTAGCGTCAATTGGAATCTTCGCACCTGGTCGAATGAAGATGCGGTCACCCATTTTTAATTGGTCGACTTTTACTTCACTTGTTGATCCGTCTTCATGAATCACTTCAGCATCTGATGGTAAGAGTTTGGCTAGCGATTCAACAGCATTACCCGCTGACATTTGTGCCCTCATCTCAATATAATGTCCCGCCAACATAATCAATATCAAGCTAGCAAGTTCAAAATAATAATTCATTCCACTAATGAAGAAGGTGGTTAAAACCGAATAGACATAAGCTGCGACAATCGCTAGAGAAATCAGCATCATCATACCCGGAACCCCTGATTTCAATTCATGCCAAGCATGACTTAAGAAGGGTTTACCTCCGTAAAAGAATACAATAGTAGCAAGACCAAACTCTAAAAGCCCTTGGCCCGGAAAATCAATATGATAACCAAGCAAGTGCATTAACATAGGTGCAATAATCGCTAACGGGATAGATAATACCAAAACTACCCAGAAACGTTGCTTAAAATCAGCCATCATATGCGCGCCGTGTCCGTCATGTCCATGATGACCATCGTGGCCACTATGATCATGGTGGTCATGGTTATGCTCTCCATGATTCATATGTTCATGGTCGTGATCATGGTGCATATCCTGATGATGTCTTGTCTTATTTTCTTTATTCATTATTTCCTGCCTCCTACTGCATAATAATTATATTTGTTTACGTTTGTAAACTATATTTGATTTAAGTATAATTGTCTTATTTTGAAAATGCAAATAATCATGCATACATCCAGGATACTTTTTTCTAGGTTAAGATATTCAAAACTACCGAGATTTAGATTATTCTTGTACAAACCACTATATATGATATATTGTTATTATAATAATACTATATATTGTGTTTAAATGAATTTTTTCATGTTATAGTAATAAGGCAGTATTCTTGGTAAAAGTAGTTCATGAACTATTACATTAAGATACCTTTAACGATGTATTAGTTGACGACCGTTTCCTACAAAATCAAATGAATTTAACTTTAAAGTTTATAGGGAGTGGAAACCAGCAAGTTTCAAAAAATTGAGCTTGTACTTTTGATAAATAATGATAGATTGCATATAAGTAATCATTTTATCGGTTTACAAATATCAAATGACCTTTTATTCTGAGATAGGTATAGAATGAATTTTTAGACAAACCATTTCATTTAAAAATTTACCATTTTTAAAAAAGTTAGGAGTTACACAATGACAATGATAACCGTTGGTGGGATGATTGGCTTAGGTAAAACCACCATCACAAATTTAATCAGAGACGAACTAGACTTTAAACCCTTCTACGAATCGGTAGAGGATAACATTATGTTGCCTTATTTTTATAAAGCTAGTCCAGAAGAGCAACTGTTGAAGCGCTATCCATTTTTAACACAATTGGATTTTTTGAATTCAAGATTTAAAACGATCAAACAAGCTTCAAAAGAAGATAAGTCAGTTTTAGACCGATCTATTTTTGAAGACTGGTACTTTGCCAGAGTGAATACAGACATTGGCCGTATTAGTGAAGAAGAGTTTTCAATTTATGAAAACTTATCCCATAATATGATGGAAGAATTAGCTGAAATCCCGCGCAAGCATCCTGATTTAATGTTGTATCTGCATGGCTCTTTTGAAACAGTGATGACTCGCATCGAAAACCGTGGACGTGATTTTGAACAAGGAGAGGAACTCACCAACTATTACCACCTCTTATGGTCTGGTTATGATGATTGGGTGGAAAATCACTATAATCAATCCAAAGTGATGTTCATTGATATGGAAAAATACGACTTGGTCAAGTACCCCCACCATCAAAATGTCTTAATTCAAGATATTAAAGACTTTATGATTGAAAATGATATTGTGACTGCTGACACATTTGAATAAAATACTGTTTGGTTAAGGAGATGGGCAAATGGAAATGGTAATACGACTTAAAAAAATTCAAGATTTTGCAAGAGAACGCATGGCGTTTGACCCCACTGGTCATGATTACTGGCATGCAGATCGAGTTGCTAAACTTGCTAAAACCCTGTATATAGCAGATTATGGTGAAAGTAATACTGAGGCTTTGATCATCATTGAAGCCGCTGCGTATTTACATGATACAATTGATGACAAGCTAGTTTCGGATATTATTTTTAGTCAAATGGAAGTTGAACAACTTTTAGATGAGTTATATCTTTCGCCAGCTAGTCGAGAAAATATTCTTTATACTATTCAACATATGTCCTACTCAAAAAACTTAACCACCCAATATGATTTGTCTGTTGAAGGCCAATACGTTCAGGATGCAGACCGAATTGATGCCCTTGGTGCAATTGGTATTGCTCGCACTTTTGCCTACGGCGGTCACGCTAATAACGAAATCTATAATCCAAAAATCCCTGTGATTGATGTGAAAAATAAGGACGATTACCGCAACCATCCTTCAACTGCAATTAACCATTTTTATGAAAAGCTACTTAAACTAGAACATTCTATGAATACAGAAGCTGGCAAAGAGATTGCGCATGAGCGGACACTTTTTATGCGACAATTTCTTGACCAATTTATGGCTGAGTGGCAAGGAAATATTTAAACAATTCGTATTATTTATTGTAGAATATAATTAGCAAGTCATTTTGAATTTAAGAAAGAGGTTATATCATTGGATAAACGTAAAGATACTTCAGCAAGCACTAAGCTATATCTAGCAACACCTTTTTTCAATCCTGACCAAGTTCGCCGTGTAGAGGAAGCGACAAAAGCCTTAAACGCGAACCCAACTGTTGGTGTTGTTCATTTCCCATTTGATCACCAATACAAAGACACATCTTTTGACCGTGATCCAGAAGGTATTTTTGGTTCATTCGAATGGCAAGTAGCGACTTACCAAAACGACCTATCTGCTATGAATACTGCAGACGCTGGTGTTTTCTTATATGACGTTGAAAACGTTGATGACGGTACAGCCTTTGAGTTAGGTTTTATGCGCGCAATGCACAAACCAGCTATCGTTGTCTTATTAAGTGAAAATGGTTTAGAAAATAAAGAATTAAACTTGATGATTGCGCGTGGTGGTACTTACTTCATGACTGATATCAATGAATTAGCAACCTATGACTTCAATCACTTCCCAACAAACCCACTTCCAGACATGGATGTTATCTAAAAAAAAAATGAAAAAGCATCAGGTTAGCCTGGTGCTTTTTGCATACCAAAAAAAGGCATGAAAGGAATTTTACTACCCTTTCATGCTTTTAATATTTTCATCAAAGATCAAACAAACTATTCGTTTTTTATCAGGTTAATCACTTTTGGTCGTTATGTTTTTATTTTAAACTTTAACAATCCAGCCTTCCGGTGCTTCAACGTCACCATTTTGGATGCCCACTAACTCATCATACAATTTTTTAGTGATTGGGCCTACTTCAGTTTCTGAATAGAATACATGTTTATGGTCATTGTGGGTAATAAATGATACGGGTGAAATAACAGCCGCTGTACCACATGCTCCTGCTTCACTAAAGCGGTCTAAATCATCAATATACACATCGCCCTCTTCAACTTCTAAGCCTAAACGATGTTCAGCTAACCAAAGTAATGAGTATTTAGTGATTGACGGTAAGATTGAAGGTGACTTAGGAGTCACAAATTTATTGGTATCTTTTTCAATACCAAAGAAATTTGCGGAACCTACTTCTTCAATTTTCGTATGTGTAGCCGGATCTAAATATACAACGTCAGAGTATCCTTGTTTTTTGGCTTCAATTCCTGGCTGTAAACTACCCGCATAGTTTCCACCAACCTTTGCTGCTCCTGTACCATGAGGTGCGGCACGGTCAAATTCAGATGTTGTAAAGGCTGTTGGAACCATGCCACCTTTGAAGTAACGGCCCACAGGCATGGCAAATACTGTGAAGATATATTCTTTTGCTGCATGCACACCAATATTATCCCCTACGCCAATTAATGTTGGACGTAGGTAGAATGATGCACCTGTACCATATGGTGGCACATATTCAGCATTTGCTTTAATCACTTCTTTAACCGCATGAATAAAGTCTTCTTCTGGTACTTCAGGCATCACTAAACGAGCTGCTGATGCACTTAAACGTTTCGCATTTTGGTCAGGACGAAAAATTTGGATATCGCCCTCTTTTGTTTTAAATGCCTTCAATCCTTCAAAAGCACCTTGTCCGTAATGTAAAATTGGTGCCCCTTCTTCAATCTGGATCGTATTTTCAGTTTCCAAACCACTCTTATACCATTCGCCATCTTTCCAATAGGCACGCCAACGGTATGGTAAGTTTATATATTCAAAACCTAATTCTTCCCAATTGATATCTACAGTCATGCTACTCATCCTTTCAAATCGTGTGTTTATATGAACTTCGTGTTGGTTTGGATATCATCCATCTAAGCAAATAAACGCCTCTCACGATTCATTAATATACTATAGTTTAACACTATTTATTAGAAAAAGGGTAGTTTATTTCTAATAAAAATGAGATTAAATCTCATTTTACTGTTTTTTGCTTTTTTATAAATAAAAAGTGTTGTCCAAAATAGACAACACTTTTTGAAATATATTTAGTAACTAGCGCTTAACAATTCTTATAGGAAACCTGCAACGATTGGTACTAAAATAGCAATCACAATACCAGATACTACCATGGCAATACTTGACATTGCCCCTTGTAACTCATTAGTTTTCATCGATTCTGCAGTACCCATAGCGTGACTTGAAGTACCCATAGCTAAACCACGCGCAAAATATGAATCAATCTTTAGAAGTTTGAAGACCCATTCGTTCACCACAACACCAAAGATACCCGTCAAAACAACTGAACCAACAATAATCGGTGTAACACCACCAATAATCTTCGTAATATCAATAGCAATCGCTGTGGTTACTGATTTAGCTAATACTGAACGTAAAATTTCTTCGTCCATATTAAAGATAACAGCGACAATCAAAATACTCACAATTGCTGTAATCATTGCTGAAACAACAGTAATGATAATTGTCCAGAAGTTTTCTTTTAAAATATGGCGTTGTTTATATACTGGAATGGCTAAAGAAATAGTCGCTGGTGTTAAAAGATAAGACACAAAGCTGGCACTCTCTTGGTAAACAGGGACATTTACCTTGCCAACAACTAAGATAGCAATAATTAAAATAACTGCAATTAACAATGGATTGGCAATAGGTGTTTTTAATTTCTTGTTTATCCACATGGCAATCATGTATACCCCTAAGGTTAGAAATAAACCAAATGAGGGGAACAAATCAAATAAACTATTCATTATTTTCTCCTCCATGCTTAGCATTCTGACGTTTTTGTAGCGATTGCGCTATAAGACCAGCAACTGCCATTACAAGGATAGTTGTCACCGAAATAATCACTGACCAAGATAATAAATGCGGCTGTAAACTTGCCCAAGAAGTAATAAAACCAGCACCAGGCACTACGAACATAGCAGGCATCACGGCAATTAACCATTCACCTACATTTTCAACTTGTTCCAACTCAATCACACCAGTCATTAAGCAGATAAATAATATAACCATGCCGTAAATCGAGGCTGACAAGGGTAAAGGTAATACGTGTGATAATACTTCAGCGATTAAAGTAATCACAATTATAATAAAGGCTTGCTTAAAATACTTCACTTTTTTAACGCTCCATTCTGTTTAGTTTCGGTAAAATTCGTTAAACCATTTTGGCTTTGCGATGATGCATCACGAGGTTAGCATACTCATTTTTGATTGCATGAAAGTCGTCAACTTTTAACCACTCATACATTTTACCACCATACATCGTCAATTGTTGTTCAGCAACCGCTGTCCCATCATGCTTTAAGTTAGTGTAATAGTAAACGTAGGCACTAGCTTTTTCCCTACCTAGATCAAAGTAATCCATCATAGTTCCCACGATATCATCCAATTGCCCATCAGATAACTTCGTATGTAAGGTTTTATTCCGCATTTCTACGAAGCCAAGTAATAAGCCTGTATTGAGGAAGATTTCCGTATCCGATAGCTCCTCTGCATCGCTTGTATGCATTAAATCTAATAGTTTTAGCATATCCACTTTTTCAGCAGATAATTGTAAGCTTTCAGCCATGGCATTCTGGGTTAATGTTGCCGTGGCCTCATTAAAATGTTGTACGAAGGCTTTTGACGAAAGTGGTAAGTCTTTATAGTTGGTTGCCGGTACTACTCTTTCGAAAGTATCGTTGTACACGAAATACTTGCTGCCATCTTTACTGGCTAGCTGAAAATCAGCTCCTTCTGGATACCAATAAATACCCGCTACAGTTGGTTCCAATTCTGCAATTTTATTAATATCGACAAGAAGTACGCTCTTTCCGTCCATAATTTCAGTTTGCGTATCCGTCGCAGCAAAAAAACGCCAACCACTATCACTTGGCATCAAGCTCTTTTCACGGAAGGCCCATAATAATGGTTGCTTACCTTCAAGTAGTGCTACCGAAGCTAAACAATTACCGCCGTTTGGAATCAATTGCTTGGTCATATTTATCCTCCGCATATTGTTGTAGATCAAATGTTGTTGTTGAATAGATTTGTCTGTATTCATTTTAGCATAAAAATCGGCAAAAAATAATCATCCATTTGCCGAAAATGTACGGTTTATAATGGTTGTTAGCGTTTGTATAAAATCAGTTTCCTGATCAATCATTGGGGTATGCCCAGCATCCGGTATAATGATCATTTCTTTTGTCGGTGCTTGAACTCTTTCAATCATTTTTTCTGACTGACTTCTTGGTACTTGGATATCATTTTCCCCAGAAATCAGGTAAACAGGCATACTGAATTCGAGGTCCCTTGCATATATGTCTGTCGCTAATAACTCTCGATACAAGCGCTGGTTGAGTAACATACGGTCAAGCATTTCCCGGTCACCTGCCGATAATTTATCCACCTGATTGGTTAACAATAAAGGCAAATATTGGACAAAATCAGCTGTTCCAAACCCTAATTCACGCTGAACTGACCGTAAAATCGCCGCCTCATAAGCTAAAGTCAAAAAATTTTCCGTGTTAGGATAATCAGTTGAAATCTCACTTAATTGATCAAGTAAATCTTGATGCCCTAAACTTGTCGCCAATTCTCGCGTCTGACTTAGAGCCACTGCCTCATCCTCAACTGGTGTGACCACTTGCCCAATGCCCACATAAAAAGCCACATCATCCGGATGGTCAAGCACATAGGAGGCCCCTAACGCCGACCCCCATGAATGACCAATAATGCCCACTTGATCAACCCCATAACGTACCTTGGTATATGCAACTAAATCTGTTAAGGAAGCCTGTAAATCGCCCATACTGGGTTCTGCATTTGAATTGGCTTCATAAGTTTGACCCGCACCAATCTGATCCCAAAAAAGTACATTCACCTGATCAGATAAACCAACCAAAGTATCTGCTTGGTTTGTATAAGAAAAGCCAGGTCCCCCATGGAGGAAAATCGCCACCGGTAAGCCTTCACCCTGACCTACCTCATACACATACTGGTCTAGGCCATTCAAACGCAGAAAATGACTCTCTTGAATGCCAGAATCTCTTAGCTCAACTGCAGGCAAATCCGCCAGTTTTGCATTAAATTGACTCAATGCCTCTTCTCCATTAGCCTCAAAATCTTCCGTGAAAAGGGATGGTTCTTCATCCAAGCTAGCAACCTCCTCATCCACATTCAGCGTATTCAAATCTACACTTTTATCCTGGTAATTTAACCCACAACCAGTAAGTACAACACTGGTTACCAACAACACAAGCCAGTTTTTCATACTATCTCCCCCTCTTTTCTATCATTATATAGAAAAAAACGCAGTGACAAATCACATACGCCCTTAAAATGAAATAGTAATCAATTATCAGCTTTTTTCTAGTTATTAGGAGAAGTGAGCCTAATCTATTTAAGTTTTTTCTCGATTTTCTTTTCAGTTTTCTTCGCTACTTTAGGTATAACACGGTAGTTTTTCCGGATAAATTTTGGAAATTTTTGTTTATTAATAATTTGCACAAAAGTATCAGATGTATAAACCGCAAGCGCAATAGCCAAGGCAGTAAATAGCGTACCTCCTAGTTCAGTAAAGCCTTGGGCCGTGTCCCCTTGAATAAAGGCTAATGCCGTCCGGTACATGCCACCTCCTGGCACAAAGAGAAAGAAGGCTGGAATAAAGAAAACTGTTACTGGCTCTCGAAAAATACGCGCATACATCTGGGAAATTAAGGCAATAACCAAGGAACCAAAATAAGTAGCCATTATTTCTGAAAAACCACCAAGATGTATACTTATCAGATAACTACCCCAACCAGCAATATTAATGAGTGGTGTCCAAAATAGAACTTTTCGTGGTCCTTCAATCGTTAAAATTGCGAATAAACCTACCCCATAAGCACCTATTAATTGTAAAATTATATCCATTACCTTCATTAATATAAACCTCCAATCAAGGCAAGACCCAGTGCTGCGCCTAAGGCAATCATTAAGGCGTTCAAAAAGGCTTCTGTTGCTCTAGAAACGCCCGCAATATAGTCCTCATGGAAAATATCACGTAAGGAGTTAGTTAAGGCCGTTCCTGGAACCATTGGCATCAATGTAGAAATAATTACAATATTGATATCTGTGTTCGATAATACGTAGGCTTGCATTAAATAAGCAGTAACTGTTACAACAAGTGCTTGAATAATATTTGAAAAACCTTCACTAATATAGTATTTATCCATTAGACGGTATAATAAGGCTAAAATTAAACCATTAACTGAAGACATGATCAACTCGTTAATACCTCCCCCAAAAAGGAAAGAGAAGGCTACAGCTAAACCAACTACCCCGATTGATACTTGCAATTTTGAATATTGAGGCTTCTGGAACCGAATAACCTGTAACCGCTCATAAGCTTCGTCAATTGAAATATTACCTGAAGTCAATTCACGTGAAATATGATTCACTTGGGTAATTTTATTTAAATTGTTAGAACGGCGTGTAATTCTCTTAATACCAGTAAACCCAGAACCTTCAAAAGATGGGTCATCAAGGGTCATATAAAGACCTGTTGAAAGAGAGATTGCCACTGCATATGCTGCATTTGATGTTGTTAAAATACGGTTCATCGTATCTTCAACACGATATGATTCTGCGTTGCTTTCTGTCATTATTTGCCCGGCTAACAGGGCAGTTTCTAAAATTTTCTTATTTAAATCTACCATTTTGACCCACCCTTTCTCATAATCCACGGCTATTGTACCATAGGTCATCAAAGAATAAAGATGCTACCTTCCATGTAAATGTATCCTATTTCAACCTGTCTTCTAACCCAAGTCAGGTCATATTTATGCTATAATTGCCCCGACTAATTAGATGAAGGAGCAATTAATTATGATTACCATGGCAGGCATGATCGGTGTTGGTAAGACTACTTATACCCAACATATGGCAAACATGTTTCAAGCAGAACCACTTTTTGAAGAGGTATCAGAAAATCCAATTTTGGATGCATACTACAGCGAACCAACGAAATATGCTTTTTCACTGCAAATTTACTTTCTAAACCAACGCGTTAAAAGCATTAAACGCGGGATGAAATTTGACCGTGCAATATTAGATCGGTCAATTTATGAAGATGCTTTATTCACTCAGGTAAATAATATTAACGGCAATATATCAGATGTAGAGTGGCAATTGTACCAAGATTTATTGGCTAATATGATGGACGATGTTCGTATTATTTCAGAATCAACCAACCAATCACCAGAATTACTTGTCTACTTACATGCACCTTTCGATTTAGTCCTTGAGAAAATCAAGCGTCGTGGGCGCCCATACGAACAAGTAGAAGGTCGACCAGATTTACTAGCCTACTATAAGCAACTACACACCCTATATGATGAATGGTACGCAAACTATGACCATTCAGCTAAAATGGCCATTGATGTTAGCAAATTTGACATTTTATCAAATAAGGATCAAGAAATCGTTGCGAAAAAAATTCAAGATAAGTGGGCAACACTCCAAAAGAATTGATCATTATAATTATTACCACTTGAGCTTTTTTTACTTTGTTAAATCACTTCCATATAAATTCTAATAGCCACGGGAGTTGTGGTGCGGTAAATAATATATGAACTTACCTTAGAATATATGGTTAACATGCCAATATTAGCTTGTTAACCAATATAATGGAAATTGTTCTTTAATATTGATCAGTTAAATATCATATAATGCATATCCTTTGCATGCAATAAATATATCCTTTATGATATATTTATCAAAACTTTAAGGAGGCTATAAATTATGGCAAAAATTGCAACTGTATTAGCAAACTTATTTGAAGACTCTGAATATATTCAACCAAAGAAAGCTTTAGAAGCAGCAGGACATGATGTAGTAACTATTGGTATTAAGGCTGGCGAAACTGTTCAAGGTAAAACAGATGGAACAGAAGTAACCATTGAAAAAGCTATTGATGAAGTGAAAGCTGAAGAATATGATGCACTGTTCATTCCAGGTGGTTACTCTCCTGATGAATTGCGCGCAGATGAGCGTATGTTAGACTTTGTGCGTCATTTCGATAATGATAACAAATGGATCTTCACCATCTGTCATGGTCCTCAATTATTGGTCAATGCCGAAACCTTAAAAGGTAAAGACATTACCGCAGTCAAACAAGTGGCAATTGATGTAAAAAATGCTGGTGCCAATTTCTATGACAAAGAAGTTGTAATCGATGAAGCTGGTAAATTAATTTCAAGCCGTACGCCTGAAGACTTACCTGCATTTAATCAAGCAATTGTCGATGCATTGAAATAAATTCTAAAATAGCTAAAAGCAAGCGTTACATCTGAACAGGTGTAGCGCTTTTTTTATAACACTTTTTATAGAAAAAAACTACCTCGCTAAAGGTAGTTTTTTGTGCCTTCAACTTATTAGTCAAATGTTTTCTTGACCCGTTGAATATAAGGCACTTTGTCTATTCTGACCAGGACTAGGTAGGCAATTAATGACCCTGATAATGCCCCTAAGATAAACCGCGGTGTATAGACAAACCAATACATACCTTGGGCAGACCCTGTAAACCAGACCATGATTGGGTAAGAGAGTAAGGACCCAATCAAGCCTGTTCCAATAAATTCGCCTATTATGGCACCAAGATATGTATTCATCCATTTATAACCCACACCAGCCAAAAAGGCCCCAAATACGGCACCAGTAAGTGCTAGCGGTGGAATCCCAAACAAGATCATCCGGAGAATCCCACATGCGAGTGCCATCACTGTCCCATATATGGGACCCATCAACACAGCAGCAATCACATTCATGACACTAGACATTGGGGCAATCCCTTCCACCCGAAATAGTGGTGAAAGGACAACATCCATGGCTATCATCATGGCTAAGATCGTCATTTTTTGTACTTTATTATTTGTCATCATGTTGGATACCCTCCGGCCAAGTTTCAAAATTAAAAGCCATTTCCCAGAAATTAAATTCCATTCTAGCACTTATGACAAATGCGGAAACCATACTATCCTTTTCTTCCTGACTAGACTCAGCGTACAGACGGTTCAATAGGGCACATTCCTTTTCGATAGCCTCACTTGCTTCTTCCCCACCGTATGTCTCAATCCATCTTTGGTAGATTGGGACAGGTGACGTCACATTTAATTGTCTTAACCGTTGACCAATTTCAAAATACAGCCAAGAACATGGCAATAAACTAGCCGCCGCAATCGCATCATTATTTTCCACTAACTGCCGGTACATATGTGACACATAGTGGTAAGCAGTTGGCGCAACGCCTGTTCCTTTTAATTCGTCATCCGTTACCGCCAATTCTTCAAAAAAGTTGGCACGAATCGCTAATTCACCTTCCGCTAAATGGCCGGCATTTTCAAGCATCTGCGTCTTTAATGCAGGCTCTTCAGTAATTTCCGCGACTTTCTTATACAGTGCTGAAAAGTGACGCAAATAATAAGCATCTTGGATCAAATAGTAACGGAAGTTTTCAATAGGTAACGTCCCATCTTGTAGCTGCAAAATAAAAGGATGGTTGAAACTCCCCTCCCAAAAGGGTCTCGTTTGACTGCGGGCGATTTCTGTAAAAGTTTTTTCCATTAAATCATATTCTCCAATCTCATAATCATATTGCCGACGATAATTAAACTCATGCATAAAACAATAGCTGGTGTAGACATTTTCCAATGACGGTACTGGTGGCGAGGCTGGTCTTCAGAGAAACCTCTAGAATACATGGCTTCTGCGTACCGATCCCGCCAATTGAGGGCTAGAAAGATCACTTTCACATAATAGAGAGATGACCATGGATATAATTTCTTCCCCCTTAATAAACTGGCATCATGCATACTCTTGATTTCCCTTTGAATTTCAGGCACAGCATGTATCACAACCAACAATCCATAGATAAAAATAGCCGGTACTTTATACTGTTCAAAAATTAGTAAGCAGTCTTGTAAATCAACGGCAACCATAAATCCTATTCCTAAAGCCGCAAAGGCATAGGTTCTAGTGAATAATACCCAAGCGTCATCTAGGCCACTTCCTTGGATATAGACCGACCAAAAAGTGGTGATGGCAGGAATAAAAGGTAGGGCTAACAAAAATACCAGTACGCCAAACCGTTTTTTAACAGCTAAGTAGGTCACAACCATCAATAAGACATAAATATTCAGCCAAACCGAATAGGTAAAAGATATTTCAATCGTGAACAAGAATACCAAGGCCAGAATAGCTGGAATCGCTGTTTTCTTCTCTTCCATCAATTATCAAACCTCCTTCAGCACTTGATTGGACAAGTGAATATGATGATCACTTACACTTTCCAGCGGACCAAGGCGATGAGACACAATCAAGAAATCCGTATCTCTTTTCTTGTCTTCAATCCAATCCGCAAAGTAATCACTGGCTTTCAGGTCCAAACCCGCAAAAGGCTCATCCAGCATTAAAAACTGGTGGTCTAGACTCAACAAGGCGATTAATTGCACCATCTTCTTCTGCCCCTCGCTTAAATGATATAAACTTCGGTCTAAAACGTGGCTGATATGCAAGTCTTCAAGTGCCTGCATCTGTCGGTCACGAATTTCACCAGCATCTTCATTTGGAAACCGTAACTCACTCGCTACTTCCAACGTCACAAATTGTTGGGCTGCATCTTGAACAGCCAAGGTGAGTGATTCGTATAAGCTTTTCTTGCCCCAAAACCTTGAAAGTATCCGGTCCTGAAACCGCATCTTGCCCTTGTAAGGGTGTAACTGCGCCATGGCCTTTAATAAAGTCGATTTCCCCGCCCCATTATCGCCAGTTAGGGTGGATACACCCTTTTGAAAAGTAAATTTTTCTTGGTGAAGCAAGGTTCTATCGCCTTGTTTGATAGCAATATTATCCAGGGTGAAAGCTGATTCCCTGCTAGCTTGACCACTAGTCAACAATGGAATAGGCGCTTTTTCCGGCAAGGTGGCTACATCTGCTTCAGAAAGTTGGCCGTCTCGCATGATAAAGAATCGGTTGATTAGCCCCTTATAGTCAGTCAACTCATGGTCTACCACCATAATCAACTTGCCTTGCTGTCTTAATTTCGCCAACATGTTAATCAAGAAAAGTCTAGAGGCTGGGTCAATTGATGCAAAGGGTTCGTCTAAAAAGAAAACTGGTGGATTGACTGCAATCAAGATGGCCAAGGCCGCCCGCTGCTTCTCCCCACCTGACAGGGTCATCAAGTCTTGCTCTAATAAATGTCTGATACCCAAATCGTCAACCGCTTGATTTAAGCGTACTTTGGCCTGATCATAAGGTAGACCGCAATTTTCTAAGGCAAAGAAGCATTCTCGTTCCAGGGTTCGCATGGTAAATTGTTGACCCGGATTTTGAAACATCAACCCGATTTTCTGAGCTTTTTCTGGAATAGTATAGTCTGACATCCGCTGGCCATCCATTACAACATTCCCTTGAAAACTTGCACCATTGAAGCCAGCTATGGTATGGATGAAGGTGCTTTTCCCGCTACCACTATCACCTGTCAGTAAGATAAAATCGCCTAGCTGCCAATCACAAGAAATCCTGTCTAGGATGACGGTCTCATTTTTCCGGACGGTCAAGTCACTGATTTGTACTAAGGCGCTCATTGGGCAATTCCTTTGGCTTGTACTCTGTTGAATAAGCTAACGATTTGTTTTGTTAGAAAGACACCGAAAAATGTCACTGAAATCAGACGAACTAAGAATAAAGCCACGACCAAACCAAGGCCATAAGTCGCGTAGCCAAATTTGAAGAATTCAAAGGCAAAACTAAATACCGTTGTCCCAATGGCACCATAAACTAAAGTAGTCGTATCATAGCGTTCGTATTTGGTAACAAGGAAGCCCGCTTCAGTACCCAGTCCTTGAATTAAGCCAGAAAGTAAAACACCAGCCCCAAAATATGACCCATATAGCATCTCGGCAAGGGCGGCAAAGACCTCACCTAACAAGGCACTGCCTACTTTCGGAATCAACATACCCGCCACTGGCGCCGCAATCGTCCACATACCAAATAAGATTTCATTGGCAAATGGCGTTAAACCAAACGGTGTTAATAGGGACACTAAAACGGCATATAGGACACCTGCCCCCATAAATACAGCTCCAAATAAGAAAGCTAGAAATGCTAAAAAGATGACGTCGGGCAATGCCCATTTAAATTTTTCCATCAAAAAAACCCCTTTTCCTATATTTTTAAAAATAGAGGCATAAGGGGTGAGCAAAGGCGAATTCGCTTCTTGTTTTAAACACTTTAATAAACTATCCAGACACACTTGGTCCGATAGTTTCCGTATCATAAACATTTTTACATTTCCCTTCGCCAGTATTAACTGTGTCAGGTTCAATGGGTATAATCTCAGCTTTCGGCACCCCAAATGTCACTACTATATGAATGTATCTCCGATACTAACACATCGATCTAGAAAATGAAAGTGGCAATTTATATAATGTTTTTCAATTACAACAGAAAATAGCAGTATAATGCATATAACCATGCATCATTTTTTATGATTTTCTTACTTTATTAGAAATATCAAGGAAGTAAAAGTAGCGGATATATCCGTCTATCAATTTGGATATAATAGAACTTAGATACAGTATGACGAAGGAGCGAAAGAGATTAAGAAGATTGATTTATTTCAGAGCGAACTCAATAAGACTATTCCCTTAGAGTATATTGGTCGAGTTCTGTACACCGGTGAATCATTTGGTGTAGATTCACTTACAAAAGGTCAAAAATATAATGTTGTTAGAGATGAGTTTGGCACGCTAACGATAGTAGATGCTAGCGAAGAAGATTATATTTATGATTTCAATAATCCTAGACCTTTGGATGGTTCCTCTAAAGGTGGTAACTTTACAATTGTTGATGATCCTAGAAAGCTTCTAAAAAAATTAATTTAAAATAAATACCTACTATGTTTAGAAGATGTTTATTTTACCCAAACTAAAAGCCATTAGCCTGTAAGCCATTAGCTGGGAATGATATTCACTTCGTTTGGAACGTAGATAGCATTTAAAATGTATTTAGATATGTTTTGGATTATTCATTGCTCATATTCCCATGGCGATTGTTTCATCACTGGGTGGCCGGATGGGTGCTAGATTAACGAAACATTCTGCAGAAGAAATACGTGCGTAGACCATAAAATAAAGTATTGAAATTAAAAGCTAAGAATGTTTTGGTGATGGTGCTAAAGAAACACACCCTCTCAACTTTAAGAAGTTGAAAGGGTGTGTTTCTTAATTACAGCACATTTATTAGATACGATCTGGTCTATCTGGATCTTCCAAATCGATTGTCTCATCGTCCAAAGTGGTATCTGTTCTTCGTACATTGCCACTTGATTCAATATCAATTTCTTCTCTACGAATATCTTCAGAGACATGTTCGACATCTTCTTCATGTTCTTTTTTGATTTCAATTTCTTCTGTTACAACCGTGTCTTTATCGACGACTACTTTTTCCTCATGAACTGGGATAGTGATAGATTCTGTTTCATCGTCAAAAGTTGTATCCGTTATGTCTACTTCACCATCGTGAACAGCTCTTCTTTCAATCACCACTTCTTCACGCTCGACAGGCACTTCAATTGTTTCCGTATCATGGACGGTCTTTTTCGTCACATGTACTTCACCGGTTTGGACTTCCTCTTTACCGACATGTAGACGTTCTTCTTTTAATTGAATCGTTTCGTTTTCTGTCATCTCAGTGGTGTCTTGAACTTCTCGATCCATTCCAACGGTGGTGTCCACTTCAGGTAAATCACTCTCTAATGGTGTAACATTCGTATCGGCCATTTCACTGTGTATTTCAGTATCTCCACGATAGTTACGAACAGCAATTACAGTATAACCATCTTGAATGTCTTCTCTATAAGGAGTTATAAAGTCGTCTTGTGTCGTCTCTACACCATAATCATCGTCCATTGTAAACATATCTTTTATTTCATCCCAGAATGAACGGTCTTCATCACCTCTTGTTGAGGAAACTTCATCTGCAGTTCGCATATCTACGCCCAATGTATCTTCGAATTGATTAAAATTCGCACGATTAGAATAGAGTGCAATGTCATTTCTAGCATAGCCTTCACGTTCTAATCTTTTTAATGTCACTCTTACTTCTGCCGGATCACGGTACTTACCTATAACCGTATATGAATCTCTTTCCATTTTAACTTCCTCCTCTTATCTTTTAACCAATAGAAAGTGTTAAAGCACTTCCTTCCACTATTCATATTTTAATGTAATATGAAAGCGCTGTCAATTGATAGGACTTCTAAAAAGGATATTATTAAGAGCATGCTTATAGTAATAATCCTTTTATTTATTAGCTATTTTGGATGAAATTATATCTAGCTTAATTTGATAAAAAGAAAAATAAAGACAGGAATCAGAGCATGACTTATTACTTTGATGTAGAAAAATGTAAACAATGCCCCTTACGAAACGGCTGTTACAACAACGCGAAAGAAAAAACCTATTCCATCACTTTAAAAAGTGAAGAACATCAATATCATTTGAAACAATTAAACTATTATATCACTCCTGAATAATTCATACCTCTAATTTTTGAGGCGATTTTTAGTTTTTAAGTTCTATAATTTTCGTAGTTTTTTCTATTTTACATATTGTTCGTTTTAATTTTTTAGATTCCAAACGAAATTTTGAGCTTTTCCAGTCTATAAACTGGAATTTGGACACACTTCCCCCTGGGCACAATTCAGATTTTTAAAAATGATGACTGATTAGATATATTGTCGAATCCATTGGATTCGCCTGAATGTATGATAGAACTCGGCTTGGTAAACATGGGAACTGGAAAGTTTCAAGTACAGTTGTCTCGCCGTACGGACGAGCTCCCCCGCCATTTTGAATAACCGAAGCCGGATCGTATTCACTTGGAGTCCTTTCCATTTTGAATCAAAGCAGATGGTCCGCAAGAAGTTCACCAGATTATACGCCAGTAAACTAATCATCATGCCTGCTTCGTTTTCAAGGAAGTGGGGACTGTCCGTTTTATCGAAAAAGAAGTTGTTTTTGGCTTCTTTTATATAGTTTTCCATGGTCCCTCTTTTATTGTACGTTTCAAACACTCTCTTCGCTGAGATATTTTCAGAGAAATTTGTGACAATGAAAGCGTGATTAAACAGTAACTCGTCTACCTCTCGCGTTGAACGTATGCAGACGCGCCGAGGCTTCGTCCAAGAGTTTGCTTGATAGGAAACCGAATGATAATAGACTTCTTTCTCATCCCATGGATGATTATTATCATAATATACAAATTCTTCCGCTAAGCGGTATAAGTTTCGATTGGCTTTAAGCCGGATGACGTAATGATTTTTGAAGGTATCACATAAGTCATAAATAGCTGGTGTTGCGAATCCACTGTCTCCACGGACAAAAATATCGGTGGTTGGAATGGCTTGGTTATAATGTTCCCATAATGGTTCAAGAAATCCCTTCACTCCGTTGGAGGTGTATTGATTACCTGAACGAAGTTTTGCTTTTAAAAAATCACCGGTTAGCCCATCGAAGGCGACTAAAGGATGATAGCCATTCGTTCCATAATGAGCGTTGTAGGCGGTTTGTTCTTGACTGCCGAATGTATCTGAATGAGTGGAATCCAAATCAATAATCAAGTTCGTATCGTTTCGCACCAGACGAGCTTTGTCGATTAAAGATTGATTGAGTCACTGCAATGTACTGATTGTGTCTAAGGTGACGCGATCAAAGAAACGTGAAATAGACGACAGAGAAGCCAATGGCTCGTCGGGTGAAAGTGTCTGTAAAACTGGATCATGGCGCAAAATGTTTGCAGAAGAATCCGTAGGATAACCCGCTATAATCTGAAGGATCAATTGCTTTAGAACCTTGGGGTTCGTGTGTGTCCAATATTTGCGGTTATCCTTAAATTTCACGACTTTTTCAGAGAGTTGCGTAAATTGAAGAGCATCCATCAGTTCATCAACCAGCACTAAGCCAGAATCACTCGATAATTGACCACCGTCATAAGTAACAATTAAATTATTATTGAATTTCGCTACATTTTCTTGTAAAGTAACCATTGAGAGCCCCTTTCTTTTGGTTGGTTGTAGTGAATTAACCATATCAGAAAGGGGTTCTTTTTTCATCACCCAATGGGTGATGAAGGGACTGAAACCAAAGGTTGTAAAATCATTGTTTGCTGCTATTGATGGAAAAACTATGAATCATTCAGGATATGTGTTTAGATTTTAAATTACTCAATATTTCTCAAACTTTATATAAAGTATTTTCGCTACTTTTCAAATTCAATCCAAAAAGGCGCTAAATCAATATTATCAAAACATTGATTTAGTGCCTTTTTTTAATGGACTGGCAGGGGCTCGAACCCTGGACCCACTGATTAAGAGTCAGTTGCTCTACCAACTGAGCTACCAATCCAAATGTAAATTTTATCTGCAATAGTGAAAGTTTACGCCCATTTTTGGGAAAAATCAAGGGTTTGAACTCAAAAATCGCATTTGGTTTTTTTATATAATAAAAAGACCAAGGTTCATCCTAAGATATCCCCCTGGCCCCAAAAAATAAGATGGTTATAATTTATCTATTATAATCGTCACTTAAGCTTTAGCTTTAAAGCCCTTCAATCTCAGCGCATTCAGTAATACTGAAACAGACGATAAACTCATGGCTGCACCAGCAAACATAGGACTTAATAATGGGCCACCAAATGGGTAGAGGATACCCATGGCAACTGGGATCCCAACCGTATTATAGGCGAAAGCCCAAAATAGGTTTTGCTTAATATTAGTAATGGTTGCCCGACTCAATTCAACCGCTGTTGGCACGTCCATTAAGTCGCTACGCATCAAGACAATATCCGCTGATTCAATGGCTACATCAGTCCCTGAACCAATGGCAATTCCGATATTGGCTTGGGCAAGCGCTGGCGCATCATTGATCCCGTCACCAACCATGGCCACGTGTAAGCCTTCATCTTGTAATTTCTTCACTTCATTGGCCTTGTCTTCCGGCAAGACCTCACTAAAGACCCGGTCGATGCCCACTTGCTTGGCAATCGCCTCAGCAGTCCCCTTGTTGTCACCCGTGATCATGGCCACTTCAATGCCCATTCGGTGTAATTTTTGGATAGCTGCTACAGAGTTTTCTTTGACCGTATCCGCTACTGCAATAATCCCTAATAATTGGCCGTCAATCCCAACAAACATGGGTGTTTTACCCTCAGTAGCCAATTGGTCAGCCTCAGCTCTTGCATCCGATAAATCTATATTGTGATTAGCCATTAATTTACTATTGCCTAGCAAAACGATTTGGTCATTCAAGCTAACTTGTAATCCGTGTCCAGGAATCGCTTGGAAATCTTGGCTGGCCGTTAAAGTCAACTTGCGGTCCTTGGCTTCAGCTACAATCGCTTCACCTAGTGGGTGTTCTGACCCCACTTCTGCAGACGCTGCAACTTGCAAGATATCATCCGCATCCGCGCCATTGAAAGCTTTAATATCTGTCACCACCGGTTTGCCTTCGGTAATGGTACCTGTTTTGTCAAAAACAATAGTTTGAACTTTATGGGTTTCCTCTAAGGCATCGCCACTCTTAATCAAGACGCCATTCTCAGCACCCTTACCAGTCCCCACCATAATCGCTGTTGGCGTCGCCAAACCTAAGGCACATGGACAAGCAATCACTAGAACGGAAATGGTAATTGACAAGGCAAATATCCATGATTCTTGCCCTAGGAAATACCAGGCAAGTCCAGAAATCGCTGCTAAGCCCATCACAATGGGGACGAAAATACCGGATACCTTGTCCGCTAACTTGGCTATTGGCGCTTTAGACCCTTGTGCTTCTTCAACAAGTTGGATAATTTGCGCAAGGGTTGTGTCCTTGCCGACCTTTGTGGCCTTGAATTGGAATGACCCGTTCTTGTTGATAGACGCGCCAACAACCTGGTCGCCTACCCTTTTTTCAATTGGGATACTCTCCCCAGTAATCATGGCTTCGTCAACCGCTGAGCTGCCCTCAACGATCTCGCCATCAACTGGAATTTTCTCGCCAGGGCGAACGACCAAAATATCGCCCGCCACCACCTGGTCAATTGCCACTTCAACCTCTTGACCGTTGCGCATTACTCGAGCCGTTTTCGGTGCCAAGCCCATCAATTTTTTAATGGCTTCAGACGTCTTGCCTTTAGACACAACCTCCAAATATTTCCCTAAAGTAATTAATGACAAAATAACCGCCGCTGACTCAAAGTATAAGTCAGGATGACCGTGGCCTACATGCAGCTGGCCAGATACCAATAGACCTGTCATCACAATCCCTTGAACAAGCGCTGCCCCTGTCCCAATAGCAATCAAAGAGTCCATATTGGGATGTCCTTTAAAGAGGGCTTTAAAACCCACTTTGTAGAAGTCGCGTCCCAAATAGACAACTGGTAAGGTCAGCAACAACTGGATGACCGCAAAATTCATGGCATTGGTCATTGGATTCAAGAATTCAGGTAAGGGTAAACCGCCAAAAGGTAGCATGGGACCCATGGCTATATAAAGTAAAGGCACAGTATAAATAGTAGACCACAAAAAGCGGCGCCATAAAGATTGGATATGGGCACTTTGACGATCAGCTTGACTAGGCCCTTCCTGTTCACTGGTTTCTAATTTGGCTTGGTAGCCCGTATCTTCAACTGTACGGACAATATCAGAAACATTTAAGGCCGCCTCATCAAAGGTCACTGTCATTTTTTCAGTGGCTAAATTCACATTCACCGATGAAACAGTGGCTAATTTACCTACCGATTTCTCAATCGCTTGGGCACAAGACGCGCAGGTCATCCCTTCAATTTCAAAGCTAGTCGCCGATAAATTCTTCACCGCCTTATAACCTGCATTCTCAACTGCCTGAGTGATATCAGCCTCTGAAACTTGTTTGTTATCATAAGTAACCGTTAACTTTTCAGTTGCCAAGTTCACATTCGCAGCATCCATGCCCGTTAACTTGGCGACCGATTTCTCGACCGCTTGCGCACAGGATGCGCAGGTCATGCCTTCAATTGTATAAGTATCTTTCATTATACATTCTCCTTTAGACGAAAATTATTGCGGATTGGCTGTATAGCCCGCTTCCGCAACAGCAGCCACAATGGCCACACTATCTACTACTTGATCATCAAATCGGACCGTTAAAACTTTACTTTCAACCGGTACATCCGCTGCTTCAACGCCATTTAAGCCAGTTACTTCCTTTTCAATATGCGCCTTGCAGTGGGCACACGACATATCTGGGATTAAGTAAGTTTTCGTATTCATATTAAATCGCTCCTTATTTATGTATGTGTTTTTATACTGTTTACATTTGTAATCTTAATAAACTTAATATACCTTGACTGATTACACTTGTCAACGATAAAGTCGCCATTTTTTCAATTTCCTAAAAAATGAAGGCTAAATAGCTCATATGGTGAATTCATCCTCATCAATAACTGGATTCACTATCATTGTCCATAATAGGATTATTCACTAGAATTTGTTCCCTATCCGTTACACACGACAAGGAATACCTATCCGGTTAAATCGTAGTTCTATTTCCTTTGCAATTAGACCTGAATGACCAATTCCATAAATATAGATGACTTTGTATTCAGTAATGTCCTGACTAATCTGGTTTAAACTACCGTCTTGTGTTAATTCAGAGGCCTTTTTTAATAACGTACTATAGTCCGTTAACACACTAGAAATCCCAATATTCATTTCTTGAATCAAAAAAAGCAGGACTATCGAAGTCCCGCTTATAAATATCTTATAAATCTTGTATCTAATTAGCTATTCCAAATATCTTCTAAAATGTTTGTTTGCGTACGGTCTGGACCTACAGAGAATGTTGCGATGTTCACGCCAACTAATTCCGATACACGTTCAACGTATTGGCGTGCATTTGCTGGTAATTCTTCTAAAGTCTTACAAGCAGTAATATCTTCAGACCAACCTGGTAACTCTTCATAAACTGGTGTACATTCAGCTAATTGTTGCAGACTAGCTGGATAATGTTCAATACGTGTACCATCTGCTGTTTCATAGGCTACGCAAATTTTTACTGTTTCTAATCCTGACAATACATCAATTGAATTCAATGATAAATCAGTTAATCCAGAAATACGTTTAGAATGACGCATTACAACAGAGTCGAACCAACCCACACGACGCGGACGGCCTGTAGTTGTTCCGTATTCACGACCAACTTCTCTAATTTGATCTCCTACTGCATCAAACAATTCAGTTGGGAAGGCACCTTCACCAACACGAGAAGTATATGCTTTAGCAACCCCTACTACTTTATTAAAGCGGGTTGGACCTACACCAGTACCTACTGTTGCACCTCCAGAAACTGGGTTAGATGAAGTCACGTAAGGATATGTTCCTTGGTCAATATCCAACATGTTTCCTTGAGCACCTTCAAATAAGACATTTTCGCCACGGTCTAAGAAGTCATTAATAATCACTGAAGTGTCCGCAACATAGCCTTTGATTTCTTGGCCATAAGCGTAGTATTCTTCATAAACTTCTTCAAAGTTCAAGGCTTGACCACCATAGATTTTCGTAATGATTTGGTTATTGAATTCTAGATTCGCCTTTAGCTTAGCAGCGAAAGTATCTTTTTCCAATAAGTCACACACACGAATACCGCTACGGCTAGCTTTGTCAGTATAAGCTGGGCCAATACCTTTAATTGTTGTACCAATTTTGTCGTCGCCCTTAGCTTCTTCTTGAAGACGGTCCAACTCAATATGATAAGGTAAAATCACATGGGCACGGTCTGAAATACGCAAGCCGCTCACATCAATGCCATGGTCCTTTAGGTAGTTCAATTCTTTAATCAATGCTTTCGGATTTACAACAACGCCGTTTCCGATGACAGATAACTTCTCAGATGAAAAGATACCTGATGGAATTAAGTGTAATGCGTACTTTGTGCCGTCAAATTGAATCGTGTGACCTGCGTTGTCCCCACCTTGGTAACGTACGATCACAGATGCATCTTTCGCTAGAAAATCGGTAATTTTACCTTTACCTTCGTCTCCCCACTGTGTACCTACTACGACAATCCCTGACATAAATGATTTTCCTCTCTGTTATGCAAACATTTCATCATCAGTTCTAAAGCTCACTGATGAAAATTTGTTAAATTCTTTTGTAAAAATAAGTTTTACTGTTCCACGCGCACCGGACCGGTTTTTCTCGATAATAACCTCTACGATATTATCTTCCAATCTCGGTTCGCCACCACCATCATCTTCTTCGCCCTCGCCACGTTCGTAATAATCATCACGATATAGGAAGGCAACGATATCCGCATCCTGCTCGATTGATCCCGACTCACGAATGTCAGAAAGAACGGGACGTTTATCCTGTCGCTGTTCCACACCACGTGATAACTGAGATAACGCGATTACAGGCACGTGTAATTCTTTGGCAATTTTCTTTAATTGTCGCGAAATATCAGACACTTCTTGTTGTCTGTTTTCATTTCGTTTACCAGACCCTTCAATTAATTGAAGGTAGTCTATCACAATTAAGTCCAGCCGCCCACGCTCTTTAAGTAGGCGTCTACTCTTAGAACGAATTTCGGTTACTCTGATACCTGGTGTATCATCGATATAAATATCTGCTTCCGATAGCGCCCCTGAAGCAACGATCAAATCTGACCATTCATCTTCTGTTAACTGTCCAGTCCTTAAATGACCAGCATTTATACTACCTTCCGCACAAATCATACGATTTACCAGAGAACCAGCCCCCATCTCCAAAGAAAAGACCGCGACAACACCATCTTGCTTAGTAGCCACATTCTGTGCGATATTCAAAGCAAAGGCTGTCTTACCAACGGCTGGACGTGCTGCCAGAATAATCAACTCTTCTGGTTGCAGCCCGGCTGTCATCGCATCTAGATCAGGATAACCAGTTGGAATCCCTGTTACGTCCTGACCATTTTTAGATAAATCATCTAAATTTTGCATAGACTCGAACACGACATCTCGAATATGGATAAACCCATTTCGATTTCGATTCTCTGCTACATTTAAAATAGACTTCTCAGCCTCATCTAAAATGACAGATACTGACTCTTCTTGCTCAAAACTCTCGCGGGCAATCTTATTAGAAGCTTGAATCAGCTTTCTCAATAAAGATTTCTCTTCAACTATGCGGGCATAGTATTCCGCATTCGCTGCAGTCGGCGTATCATTTGCCAATTGGAAAATGTACTCATAGCCACCAACATTTTCAAGCATATGCATGTTATTTAATTTTTGTTGAACCGTTAACGCATCAATTGCCTCATCATCCCGGTTCAGTTCTTCCATCGCTTCAAAAATAAGTTGGTTTGCACGACTATAAAAATCATCGGCAGAAACATACTCCAGCACTGAAATGAACACATCGGAATCAAGTAAGATGGCACCGAGCACAGCTTGCTCAGCCTCTATACTTTGAGGCGGTGTTGTATGATCTAAATTCTCTGCCAAGTCAGCACCTCCATCACCTAACTATTATACTAAAAAACATAAGCACATTGATATAAAAATTGAATAAAATAGGAGGCCAGGAATACATCCTAGCCTCCAATATATAGATAGACTAGCCCTATTCTTCGACGATATGTACGCGAATAGTAGCTTCAACCTCATGATGTAATTTTACAGGTACATTTGTGTAACCAAATGAACGGATTGGTTCGTCCAAGTCCATTTTACGTTTATCTAATTTAATACCGTATTGTTTCAACATACCAGTAGCAATTTGTTTAGATGGGACTGAACCAAACAAACGGCCGTCTTCTCCACCCTTAGCTTTAATCGTTACGACTGTTTTCTCGTCTTCGATTTTAGCTTTTAAGTCTTTTGCTTCTTGTAATTCTTCTTGCGCTTGTTTCTCGTTGGCTTTTTCTTTACCACGTTGCGCAGAAACAGCACTTGATGTAGCTTCTTTGGCTAAACCCTTTTTCAATAAGAAGTTTTGTGCATAGCCATTAGGGACTTCTTTTACTTGACCCTTTTTACCTTGATTTTTAACATCTTGTAGAAAAATAACCTTCATGATTATTCATCCTCCTCATCTTTATCCATAATAACAGATTTTAACATTTCTACTGCTTCAGAGACAGTCACACCTGAAATTTGTGTAGCAGCATTCGATAAATGACCACCGCCACCTAACTCTTCCATTGTACGTTGAACATTAATCGTTCCAAGACTACGTGCAGAAATACCCACACGACCGTCTTCTCTTAAATAAACCACAAAAGAAGCATCCACGTTACGCATAGATAGCAAAGTATCCGCTGCTTGGGCAGCCGTAACTGAGTCATAGACATCCTTATCTCCACCACTAGCAATACCCAGATTGCCAGAAATCAATTCCACATTTTCAATTAATTGATTACGTTTAATATAGTCCGTTAAGTCCTCTTTCAGTAGGTTTTGAATCATAAATGAATCAGCACCTACAGATTTTAAGTAACTAGCCGCATCAAAGGTTCTTGACCCTGTACGTAGAGAGAAATTACGTGTATCCACAATCATACCCGCTAACATAGCAGTTGCTTCAATTCGTTTGATTGGTTCACTTTCTTGATTTTGATACTCGAAGAACTCTGTAATTAACTCACTTGCAGAAGAAGCATAAGGCTCAATATATTCTAACAATACATTATCCGGCACTTCTTCCCCCTTACGGTGGTGGTCAATAATAATAACAGGTCTATTCGGTGTAATCAAGTCTGGTGCAATGGTAATTGACGGACGATGCACGTCCACCAAGAATAATAGTGAATCCTGTGCCATCAACTCTTCTGCTTGTTCAGGCGAGATAATTGATTCCGCAATTGATTCATCCTTACGTAACTCCACCAATAAACGTTCAATATCATCATTAATACGACTTTCATCAATAATCACATAACAAATTTGGTTATTCATTTGAGCAATACGACGAATACCCAAGCAAGCACCAACAGCATCCATATCTGGGTAATCATGCCCCATAACGAATACTGAAGACGTGTTTTGAATCATTGTTGAAATAGTATTGGCGATTTGACGTGAACGTACACGTGTACGTTTTTCCATGGGGTTTGTCTTACCACCATAATAACGCGCTTTTTGATTTTTAGTACGGACAACGACTTGGTCACCACCACGACTTTGCGCAAGATCTAAGTTAGACTGTCCTTGTTCAGAAATATCATCCACATCAATAACGTCATCTTTCTCCTGGTATGAAATCCCCATAGAAATCGTTAATGGTGTATTGGCCTTTGATGTTTTCTCACGAAGGCTGTCAACGACCCCAAACTTGTTCTCTTCCATTCGAGACAACTGGCCATAGGTTGATACCAGCAAGAAATGGTCATCATCCAAACGTTTAATATAAGAATCATAGTTCTTAGCCCACTTAGATAAATCACTCGTTACCAAGTTGTCAATCATAGATTTTCTTCTATCATTCATTGAAGATACCGTTTCATCATAATTATCGATCACAATATGACCAATTACAATACGGCCAAGGTCAGCATTCTTAGCAATAATGCCGTACTTGGTTGCATCAATAAAGTACATAGCATGCTCATCTCTTAAATAAGTTACCTCGAAATGCGCATTCTTCCACTGGAATCGTTTAGCTTTCAGTGACGGGTCTTCACGGAATTCCTTGTACAATTCAAAAATTTCTTCATCTAAATCATTAATATCTAATCCAATGATTTCCTTCTGGTAGAAGTACTTTTGTAAAAAGGGGTTTACCCATTCAATTGTTGGGTCATCTTCATCGAAGACAATAATACCAATAGGCATCTTCAATAGAATTTCACTTTGTACAGATTTAATCTGGTTACCTAATCCTAAGATATATTCACTCAAGGCGGTTAACATCTGGACCAAAGCAAAACCAAGTAAACCTATTACAACAACAATCAAACCAACAATTACAAAACCCATTTGTATACTAACTGTTGCACTAATACCAATCACGATAATTAATAATAATAGCGCAATAATAAGTGGCCATATAATTGCCGACTTCAATAAGAAAGAAGGAATTTTAGACTGCCAATTCTCTCTTTTCATAATAATCTCCTCTAGGTCAAAATTCGACACTTTAACATATACCATTTTAACACAATCTTAAAAAACAATCATTTTTATACAATTTAAGATTTTATCGAACAAATGTTCTTATTAGATTGTTTCACGTGAAACAATCTAATAGTATCTAATCGTAATGGGACTGTTGATTTCTAGACATAAAACGTATATCTATTGTAAAAATAATTAAAACCTTATTATTATATAAGCATTTTAAAAAATAGATAAGCTCCTACAGTTGCTATAGCCTTATCTTTGCCTTTGGGAAGGAAATATAAATATTTTTAAACGTTTTTAAGTAAGCAGAAAATAGATATAGGATTCTTTAAATCGGTATCGTTCATTTCTTATCAAAAATATCAAAGTCAAAAACTTCTTTAAGAAATATCTGATATCAATGTTTCACGTGAAACATTCGTATTAATGATAGCGGGTCTTCAAGATTACAAGTTTTATAAAGTGTATACTCTCCGATACAGGAATATTCCCACAGTCCACTCACTAACAAATGCTTCTAACGAAGTCATATTTCATTCTATCAATTAACCTTTGTATTAATCTTATCCATCTAGCAAGTTAATCCTAAAAGCAACTGATTATTAAACAGGCCTATCAATATCAATATCCACTAGAAGCTATTTATTCACCGTACCTCAAATTGATGAATGAAAGCAATTATCCAATAGCTAGCTGCTAGCTACAATTAGAATGGATTTTGTCCAAAATTTCTTTTTATCATTACTAGCTCTATACCAACTATGATTTTTATTAGGATAAGAATGGATACAACTTCCGTAAATCTCTGATTGATAATCCCAAGAATTTTGCCGATAGCTTAATTAGTACCGTCGTAATTGTTTAATCATTAGTCACATATCTTTATATGATAACCACCGATACAATGAACTAGCTATGATTAACTAACAGCCTTAATGACAATAGAATGGAATGCTACATTACCTCTCTCCTTACCACGAGTCGATATTGAAAATAAGTCGACAATTAATAATGTTTCACGTGAAACATCATCGAAGATCAAATTGACTTCCGGTTTATTGGAGTTATGAAGTAGCTCCTGTATAATCTTAAATCAGCAGAACTCATACGGTTAGTCTTATCTATATTAATTAGAAATTTAACTTACCACCTATTGAATAGCTACAAATACATCAATACATCAATACATCAATACATCAATACATCAATACATCAATACATCAATACATCAATACATCAATACATCAATACATCAATACATCACATTATCTACTACACTTAGACTTTAAGGGAGTTTTTTGGTTTACTGCTATAAAATATTTTAGTGTAAGTCATATCATAGTGAGTGCACAGTGTGCTAAAAATAAATATTTATGTCACGGAAAACTCAATATACGCCATTAAAATCTCTTACCACTAGTATTTTGCCTTTACCTGCAACATATAAATCCTATTAATCTTACAACCTTCTATTTACACCAGAGTAATACTAACCGGGTCTTCTTTTATGGAGAGGTTTGTTTCACGTGAAACATAATTAATCACGCTTTTTTTCTATGTTTATAAAAAATTTTTTTTGTAAAAGAAAGAAAGTAAAAAATTTTTTATCAATGTAAGTTAGTAACTAAGACATCCATCTATATAGCAGCAACCATGAGCGGCTAATAATTATTCCTAATATATCGAATGTTATCCAAATGTGGCGGGTGTCTATTGCTTTTCTCTCTTTAAATATTGATTTGGAAAGATCACCCAGAGTTAATCAGATTGTATAAGGGTTTTATAAACCTTAGGCATTTAACAGTTAACACACATAGAGGGATTTTTGAACGTTTCACGTGAAACATTTCTCTATATTTATGAAAAATCCTAATTAAAGGTGTCAGCATCTAAAAAAACATAAGTCATTCTATAATCACAGAAACTTTTGTAACTAATTGTAGTAAAGCATCGATTTTACTTTTAACAGGTGAAGGAAATGGTGAATGGTGATTGATTTTAGAAACCTGTACCCTACAAACTGTCTAAAATAAGCCTTATTAATATGATATTAGCCAAAAAATACAGTGAAAAACACATGCATTAACCCTTTATTGAACAAGACCTTGGTCAATCATAATATATAAGAGAAATTCAATAAATAGATCCTTATTAACTCTTGCCTGCTACTAAAAATTACCCATTAAGTAAGGATTGGAATAAGATAAGCAAGTAAGAAGGGCGCGCTTATTAATATAGTTCCACGTGAAATGTCATTAAAACCAAGCAACAGATAATTCTTCTTATTCTACTTTTCTAGGTTATATTTATACTTCTCTCCGTTATTCACTTATTTCAAGTGTAACTAATATTGTACCCATTCTAAATTCTACTTAACTTCCCCTATTAGATTGTTATATTCATGCTTAAAATATATCAATACTTTACTTTCTTCTCCTTTATGCAACCTCATTTGCTTGTGAAATTTCACATCTATATTCACTTGAAGAGAGATACTCCACCCATTCTTTTCTACTTTTGCTGCCAAATGAATATATCTCTTTACTATTATACGAATAATCACCATCTTTTAATTGCTTATCTTTTATCTAATTTTACCTCTCTTACCCTATTTTTTTACTTAAAGCCGCTTTCAACCCACAGCCTCTTTTTAAAAATTGCAATCTTTTCATCTAAATCCCCTTCACTGTACTACAACAATTAGTTTTCGTATATGTTATATATCCTTACATGATATAGACTATTTTTGCTTTTTATTTAATTTTCAAACACTAATATACCGTCAATTTATCCACATCATCATGCAGCTATTTTTGATAACAGGTTTCATGTGAAACATGCACTTCATTAAAAATAGTCGCTTAGAATCTAGTTTCCACATGTGAATAAATCATCTATACACAGGAATCTACTCAAAATTTTTGTTTCTATCCACAAGGCAATTGCCTACAGCAACAGGGGAATCCGAATGAAGTTTCGACTTAGTCACAGGCTTATCCACAAACACATGTTTCCTATTTTGATTATGATTTTCAAGCTGCTTAATTCATTTCTCTTCCTATTATTAAAACAATAAGAGATAGTATTAAAAACGATTAAGAGAAATATTAATAAATTATGAAGAAAATGCTATTTTTCCTTGAAATTTTATTCTAGTTCATGTAAAGTATCTTAAAATCTAAATGATTAGAATTAAATTATAAAATTTATTGGAATATCATTTTTAAAGGAGCTGAAACCATGTCCTCTAACCAGGTATTATTAGAAATTAATCATTTACATACAGGATTTCGTTTTGGCGATGAGTACTTTAATGCTGTCGATGATGTTACTTTGACTTTGAATGAGAATGAGGTCCTTGCCATTGTAGGGGAGTCAGGGTCTGGTAAAAGTACTTTAGCTACCTCGATTGTTGGTTTACATAATCGAAATAATACGCAAATTCAAGGAGAAATTCTCTATAGAGGGAATAATCTGTTAGAAAATAGTGAAGCGCAGTTTAACAAAATTAGGGGAAATGATATTGGGATGATTTTCCAGGATCCTTTAGGTTCTTTAAACCCCTTAATGACAATACAAGATCAAATTGAAGAAACTTTATTGTATCATTCTGGTTTATCCAAATCTCAACGTCTTGCAAGGGTGGAGGAACTATTAACACAGGTTCAAATCCCTCATCCAAAACGTGTGATGAAACAATATCCGCATGAATTATCTGGTGGTATGCGCCAACGTGTAGTGATTGCAATTGCTTTAGCAAACAAGCCAGCCATTATTATTGCTGATGAGCCGACTACTGCCTTAGATGTGACTGTGCAGGCGCAAATCTTAGATTTAATGAATGATATTCAAGATGAGACGGGATCTGGCATCCTATTAATTACCCATGATTTAGGGGTAGTTGCACAAACGGCAGATAAGGTAGCCGTGATGTATGCCGGTGAGGTAGTTGAAATTGCTGATGTGTTTGAACTATTTAATAATCCAAAACATCCTTATACGCGATCACTACTGAATTCAGTGCCACACGAGCTTGAGAGTGAGGAAGATGAGCTTCATGTTATTCAAGGGACTGTGCCTTCACTGCAAAACCTGCCAAGAAGGGGTTGCCGTTTTGCTAGTCGTATTCCATGGATTGATGATAGTGAGCATGAAGAAAATCCGACCATGCATGAGCTGGCCCCAAATCATTTCGTGAAATGTACTTGTTGGCAGCATTTCCATTTCCCTGAGGAAGCGGATGTTGCGGACTTGAAGGAAGGGGTCGAGTAATGGGATTTATTGAAGTAAAAGATTTGAAAGTACATTATCCTATTCGCGGCGGATTCTTTAATACGGTACAAGACAATGTATTTGCCGTGGATGGTGTTGATTTAGAAATTGAAAGTGGTAAAACTTACGGCCTAGTTGGTGAATCAGGTTCTGGCAAGACGACTATCGGCCGTGCCATTATCGGTTTGGAGAAGGCGACTGCTGGACAGATTTTATATGAAGGAACCGATGTCACCAATAAAGCGCGGAAGCGGTCTGGTAAATACGGCGAGTATAACCGTAATGTTCAGATGATCTTTCAAGATTCGACTATGTCCTTAAATCCGAAGAAACGGATTTTAGATGTGATCGCTGAACCAATTCGCAATTATTATCAATATTCCGAAAAAGAAGTGAAGCATCGGGTAATCGAGCTGTTAGAGATTGTTGGTTTGAATGAAGATACAATCTATAAGTATCCGCATGAATTCTCGGGTGGTCAACGGCAACGTTTAGGGGTTGCGCGGGCTGTAGCCAGTAACCCTAAACTGATTATTGCCGATGAACCTACTTCAGCCTTGGATTTATCGGTTCAAGCGCAGGTTTTAAACTTTATGAAGCAAATTCAAAGTGAATATAACTTGAGTTACTTGTTCATTTCCCATGACTTAGGGGTTGTGGAACACATGGCAGATGAAATTGCCATTATGCATAAAGGACGATTTGTTGAGCGTGGTTCCAAGAAAGAAATTTTCAATAACCCGCAACATATTTATACCAAACGGTTATTGGCTGCAATTCCTGAAATGGATCCGAATAAACGTGCTGAGATTAAAGCACGACGTCAGCAAATTGATGCTGAGTATCAAAAGACGTCTAACATTTATTATGATGAAAATAATCGTGTTTATAATCTATATCCATTCTCAGACAATCATGATGTTGCCTTTGATCAATCATTGAAAGGGGGCAATTAATATGTGGAAGACAATATTTAGAAGAGTTCTGCTGATGCTCCCGCAAATTTTAATTTTGAGTATCTTAGTATTCGCGGTAGCTAGATTGATGCCTGGTGACCCTTTTACAGGGCTTATCACACCAGAAACTGATCCTTCAACGATTGAAGCCTTGCGTGAACGGGCTGGTTTGAATGAACCGATTATCGTCCAGTATTTTAATTGGTTGAAGAATGCTTTCCAGGGTGACTTTGGGATGTCTTATACCTATAAAGTGCCAGTATCCACTTTAATTGGTGGACGGGCGGTTAACACGATCTTCCTGTCACTGCTCACTTTGATTTTTACCTACTTAATAGCCTTACCACTTGGGATTTTATCAGGTCGTTATAATAATTCTTCTTTTGATAAAGGGGTCGTATTATACAACTTCATTTCCTATGCAATTCCAACTTTCGTACTTGCCTTACTAATGGTTTGGCTGTTCGGGTATGAGTTGCAGTGGTTCCCAACAAATGGGTCGGTATCTACTGGATTAAGTGCTGGCACACCTGCTTATTATTGGGACCGATTCTACCATATGTTACTACCAGCAATTACCTTCGCCTTGCTTGGTACAACAGGAATCATCCAGTATTTGCGGAGTGAGGTAATTGATGCAAAACAGCAAGACTATGTGAAGACGGCTCGGTCTAAAGGGGTACCTGAGAATGTGGTGTACAACCGTCACATTTTTAGAAACTCGCTATTACCAGTGGCTTCAACATTTGGTTATGAAATTACGGGTTTAATCGGGGGTTCAGTATTTATTGAACAAATCTTCGCTTATCCTGGTATGGGTCAACTATTCATTCAATCGATTAATAGTCGTGACTATTCGGTCATTACTGCCCTGGTATTGATATTTGGTATCTCAACAATTCTAGGTACGCTACTTTCTGACATTATTATGACGATTGTAGATCCTCGTATTCGGATTGATTAGGGAAGGGGTGATGACGAATGGAAAATTATAAAAAAACAACTGACCAAGATGCGATTGCACAAGAATTAGCTAGTGCACCGCCAACTGGTTTGCGCGTAATTTGGCGTGAATTTTTAAAAGATAAACTAGCACTATTTAGCTTAATCTTCTTTATCCTTATTATTCTTGGGGTATTCATTGGGGCAATTGTCATCGACCAAGATGAAGTATTGCGAATTTCTCTATTAGATTCCTATATGCCACCTAATGATGATTTTATCTTAGGAACTGATTCCGGTGGTCGTTCTATTTTTGGCCAACTAATTATAGGTGCTAGAAACTCCATTACGATTGGTTTTACCATTACGGCACTGACCAGTATCGTTGGGATTACGATTGGTTTGGTTGCTGGTTACTATGGCGGTATTATTGATAATTTCTTGATGCGGATCATTGATTTTATCATGTTACTTCCAACCACCATGTTGATCATCGTATTTATCACACTGGTTTCAGACTATAATGTGTGGACATTCATCCTCATCATGAGTGCCTTCTATTGGGTAGGGCAAGCGCGGTTAATCCGCAGTAAAGCCTTATCTGAGAGTCGAAGAGATTATATCTCAGCATCAAGAACGATGGGGACACCAACTTACAAGATATTATTTAGGGAAATTCTCCCAAATTTAAGCTCTCTGATCATCGTAAATGTCACTTTGAGCTTTGCCGCAAATATCGGTATTGAAACTGGGTTAAGTTATTTAGGATTTGGGTTACCTACTTCCACACCTAGTTTAGGGACATTGGTCAGCTACGCTCAGTCACCAGATATTCTGGAAAATAAGACTTGGGTATGGCTACCTGCATCACTACTGATTTTAGTATTGATGCTTTGCATTAACTATGTGGGTCAAGCATTAAAACGATCTGCAGATGCAAAACAACGTTTAGGGTAATTATATTTTTAAAAATTACAACATCACAATTTAGTTTAGGAGGAAAGTGTATGAAGAAATGGTATAAGTTATTGGGTTTAACAGCTGCAGCCAGCTTGGCTTTAGTGGCGTGTGGTAACAGTGATAGTGACAGTGAAACTGCAGATTCATCTTCTAGTAGCGAAAGTGGTGAGGTAGTTGCACCTGAACTAGCGACTACAGTTGATAACGAGGGTGATGCAATTGATGGTGGTACTTTACAAGTTGGTTTAGTAACGGACTCACCTTTCCAAGGTATTTTCTCTTGGGAGTTTTATGAAGATGCTTATGATGCAAAAATTATGCAGTTTGGGTTCGATTCATTATTTGGCACTGACGATGACTTCAAAATTGACGACTCCGGTAAAGCCACGTTGGCATTAGATCAAGAAAATAATAAAGCAACAATTACCTTAAAAGAAGGTTTGAAATGGTCTGATGGTGAACCATTAACGGCTGAAGATGTTATCTATCCTTACGAGGTAATCGGTCACCCAGACTACACTGGTATTCGTTATGATGGTACCTTCCAAAACGTAGTCGGTATGGAAGAATACCATAGTGGGGAAGCTGATACGATTTCTGGTATCACACAAGTTGATGATGTCACTGTTGAAATCGAATTCCAAGAAGTAAGCCCTTCAATGCTTCAAGCAGGTGGGGGTGTTTGGTCATACGCAATGCCTAAACATTATTTAGAAGATGTTCCAGTAGCTGAATTAGCTTCATCTGAGAAAATCCGTTCAACACCAGTTGGTGACGGTCCTTTCCGTATTACTAAAGTAACACCAGGAGAGTCCGTTGAATATGAAGCCAATGAATACTACTGGCAAGGTGAACCTAAGTTAGATAACGTTGTCGTTGAAGTAGTGCCTTCAAGTTCAATTGTCCCTGCCTTAGAAAATGGTAAATATGATGTTGCTTTAAGTATGCCAACTGATTTATATGCAAGTTACGCTGAACTGCCTGGCTATACATTACTCGGTCGTGAAGAATTATCTTATACATATATTGGATTTAAGTTGGGTAAATGGGACGCTGAAGCCGGTGAAGTTGTTTATGATGAAGATGCCAAAATGGCGGATAAATCCCTTCGTCAAGCTATGGGATATGCCATTGATAACGACGCTGTAGCACAACGTTTCTACAACGGCTTACGTTCAAATGCCAACACCGTTATCCCACCAGTATTTGGTAGTTTTGGGGCAACAACCGAAGAAGTACCTGGTTACTACTATGATGCAGATAAAGCCAACCAATTATTAGATGATGCTGGCTATGTAGATACTGATAACGATGGTATTCGTGAAGATCCAGATGGTGAACCATTACAAATTAACTTCGCCTCTATGGAAGGTGGAGAAACGGCTGAGCCAATTGCACAATACTATATCCAAGCTTGGAATGAAGTTGGTTTGGATGTTCAATTAACAGATGGTCGTTTACTAGAATTCAATAGTTTCTATGACCGTATTGAAGCAGATGATGAAAATATCGATATCTATCAAGCAGCTTGGGGTACTGGTACTGACCCAGCACCAAATGGCTTATACGCGCGTAATTCTGCCTTTAACTTTACGCGTTGGGCGACTGAAGAAAATGATCAATTCATGGCTGACTTTATAAGTGCAGAAGCCTTTGACGAAGAATTCCAACGTAACACCTTTGTTGAATGGCAAAAATACTTCTCTGAAGAAGCACCAGTTATTCCAACATTATTCCGTCAAGAAGTTATGCCTGTTAACAACCGCGTAAAACACTATGACTATGCTAATAACCCAGCGGATGACTTTGGATGGCACACAGTTGAAGTAACAGCTGATGCACCAGTATCAGAATAAAGTGATTTAAACTAGATATTACAACCATTTTTAGATAGTGATTAGGCGTATGTGGCGTGGCCATATACGCCTTTTTATTAGATAATTTTAATTTATTTGCGTATTTATTAGATTTTTTTCATTTTACCTATTGCAATCATTATGATTTTGCGTTATATTAAATTCACATTAGAAAACGAAAGAGGTAGTCTCATGAAAAAGACAGCACAAGTGGTCATTATTATTAATAAACAGGACTTTACGAATTAGTGAGTTTCACTAATAACAAATCGTAAGTCCTATTCGTGCTTGTTGACGCTGAATGGGACTTAGGCCTCCCACCAGCGCGTGGGGGGCCTTTTCTTTTGCTAATAAATTGCTGATATTGTTACTTAGAAATTAAACTTAAAGGAGTTGCTCAATATGACTGACAAATTAAACTGGGATGAATTAGATTTTTCTTATACGGAAGTACCATACCGCTGGCGTGCATACTGGAAAGATGGCGAATGGTATAAAGCAGGATTAGAAACAGATCCTCAATTACCAATTCGTGAAGCTGCTCCAATCGTCAACTACGGCCAAGGGGTATTCGAAGGTAATAAAGCTTATGGTACAAAAGATGGCAAGATCGTTTTATTCCGTCCAGATGAATTTGGTGAACGTTTAAACCGTGGTGCTCGTCGTATGGCGATGCCAGAAGTACCAGTTGAAGAATTTGTCCGTGCCTGTAAGGAAGTTATTAAAGCTAACCGTGACTATGTGCCACCATATGGCCACAATGGTGCTGCAATGTTCATCCGTCCTATGTTATTAGGTATCGGTGACCACGTACAAGTATCAGCAGCCGAAGAATACTTATTTACAATCTACGTAACACCAGTTGGTCCTTTATATAAAGGTGGATTAGCACCACATAACTACATCATCGACCACGAACATGACCGTGTAGCAGCTGATGGTACTGGTAACATCAAAGCAACAGCTAACTACGCATCAACATTAGCAACAGCTAAACGTATCCAAGAATCTGGTTACGATGACGTATTATACTTAGACCCAGCAACACATACTAAAGTAGATGAATTCTCATCAGCAAACTTCTTTGCTATCGAGAAAGATACAAACAAATTTGTAACACCTAAATCAGACACGGTATTACCTTCAATCACTAAAAAATCATTGTTATGGTTAGCGGAACATCGTTTGGGCTTAGAAGTTGAAGAGGGCGATATTAAAGTAGATGACTTTGACAAATATTCTGAAGCAGGAGCTATGGGTAACGCGGCTGTTATTTCTCCAGCTGGTTCTGTAACATACAAAGACAACCGTCACGTATTCTTCTCAGAAACTGAGGTTGGTCCAGTATCACAAAAATTATACAAAGAATTAACGGGTATCCAATTTGGTGAATTAGAAGCACCTGAAGGATGGATCGTAGACGTTGATGAAGATTAATCATTTTGCCAAATGCCTTTTAAACCAGGCATAAATTAGTTTAAAAGGCTGATTATGAAGAAAGAAGGAAGATAAATATGTCTCTATCAGTAAACCTACCAAATTTAACAATTGGTGTTGATGCCTTTGATGCAATTGATGAATATTGTAGTCAATTTGGTACAACCGTCGCGATTCTAGGTGGTGAAAAAGCCTTGGCAGCCAGTAAGGAACGTTTAACTGCTGCCCTAGAAAAATCATCATTAGAAGTGGCAACCGTACAAGTCTACGGTAAGGAAGCTTCATATACCAACGTTGAGAAAATGAAAGCGATCAAAGAAGTGCAAGATGCGGATATGATCTTTGCAGTTGGTGGGGGACGCGCGATTGATACAATTAAGGTAGTAGCTCGTGACTTAGACAAACCATTATTCACTTTCCCAACTCTAGCTTCAGTTTCAGCGCCAACTTCGTCAGTATGTGTTATGTACCATGATAACCATGAGATGGCTGGTTTAGCTTATCGTAAAGCACCAGCTGACCATACCTTCATCGATACACAAATCATCGCTGAGGCGCCTGTTGAATACTTATGGGCTGGTATTGGTGATTGTATGTCTAAAGAAGTAGAGACTAGTTTTTCTTCACGTGGCAGAGACCTAAGCTTTGAAAATCGTTTAGGTGTAAATATTGTCAAAGGTACGAATGATAAATTGATGGCTGTTGGTGCTGAAGCTTTAGAAGCTGTACGTAACCAAGAAGCAAACCAGGCTTTAGAAGATGTTGTTCTTGAAATTATTGGTGCATCAGCTTATGCGTCTGTATTAGTGGAAAATGACATCAACTCAAACATGGCACATGCCTACTACTATGGCTATACTGTTCTGCCACAAGCTCATGAACACTTACACGGTGAGGTAGTATCATATGGTATCTTGTTATTACTAACAATGGACCAACAATTTGAATACCGTGATCGCATGAAAGCATTCATGGAATCAATTAAATTGCCAACTAAATTGGCAGCTCAAGGGGTAACAACGCAAGAAGATATCGACAAATTAGTTGATAAAGCGATGACTATGGACGATTTAACATTCTCTCCATATACCATTACCCGTGAAAAATTTGAACAAGCAATTAGAGATGTTGAAGCTTTAGACTAATCAGATTTTCCTCCTTAGAACATGAGATTAAACAAGTAATCAACATACTTAACATAGGAATTCTCCTAAGAACGAGTTGTGACTAGTGTCACAGCTCGTTTTGCTTTATCATATAATATGTAAGCGTATTCTAAATTACACACTAAGGGAGTTTATATATGAAAATTGAACACGTTGCTTTATGGGTGACTGACTTAGAACTTGTCAAAGCATTTTATGAAAAATACTTTGAAGCCAAGGCAGGTGACCGCTACCACAATCCTAAAACGCGTTTTTCATCATACTTTTTAAACTTTGATGAGGGCAGTCGACTAGAATTAACGAATAAAAAGCATTTAAGCCCCCGTATTGCCGATGCTTTAGGTTACGGACACATTGCCCTAGCAGTAGGTGATAAAGAGGCTGTAGACGCAAAAACAGCCCAATTAGTCGCAGATGGGTTCCCACTTTTATCTGGTCCACGAACAACCGGTGATGGTTACTATGAATCTGTAGTCCAAGACCCAGAGGGCAATCTGGTCGAAATTACGACAAATTAAGTTAGTTTAAACGTAGAAAAAAACCATTTCACCAGAAGGCGAAATGGTTTTTTGATTAGTATTAGTCTGCTGTAGTAAATGGAATTAAAGCCATAATACGAGCGCGTTTAATACCAGCTGTTAAAGTACGTTGGTGTTTTGCACATGTACCAGTTACACGACGAGGTAAGATTTTACCTTTTTCAGAAATATAACGTTTTAATAAATCTGTGTCTTTGTAATCTACATGATCAATGTGGTTAGCGCAGAAGAAACATACTTTTTTACGTCTACGACCACCGCGGCGTTGTGCTGCCATATTTTTTACCTCCCTTACTTATACCATTAGAATGGTAAGTCATCATCGGTAACATTGATTGAACCAGAACCATCATTAGATGATGGGAATGGGTTATCGTTACCATTGTTAAATGAAGAGGAGTTTTGATTAAAGCTGTTTCCATCAAATGGATCAGCATTTTGATTGTTATAGCTGTTGTTGTTTGCGTTATTGTTATTAAATCCACCAAAACCACTGTTATTATTATCAGAGGCAGGGCGGCTTTCAGTAACTGATTTTGATTCTAATAAACTAAAGTTATCAACCAAAATCTCAGTAACGTATACACGTTGTCCTTGGTTATTCTCGTAGTTTCGAGTTTGGATGCTGCCTTCAACACCTACTAATGAACCTTTACGGGTAAAACGCGCAAAATTCTCTGCTGCTTTACGCCAGATAACACAGTTAATAAAATCTGTCTCACGTTCACCTTGGGCATTTTTAAAGTTTCTTTCAACGGCAACGCTGAAAGATCCAACAGCAACGCCACTTTGCGTATAACGCACATCAACGTCACGAGTTAAACGGCCGACCAGTACAACATTATTAATCATGAAATAACTCCTCTCTCACGAAATATGTATTGTTAATTAGTCTTCGATTTTAGTAATCATATGACGTAAAATATTGTCATTGATTTTGGCAAGACGGTCGAATTCGTTGATTCCTTCCGCATCGTCAGCTTCCATATCAACTAAGTGGTAGATACCCTCTTTGTAATCGTTGATTTCGTATGCAAGACGACGTTTTGCCCAGTCTTTAGATTCATTAATTGTTACACCGTTTGAAGTTAAGATTTGATCGAATTGTTCAACCAAAGCTTTTTTAGACGCTTCTTCCATATCAGGACGAATAATGTATAAAACTTCGTATTTAGTAGTGTTTTCACTCATCAGACTTTTGCACCTCCTTTTGGTCTATTGGCTCTCAACATCCCTGAGAGCAAGGAGAGTATATAATACTCACAATAAAATATTTTAGCAAAACATTCAATATAAATCAAGTAATATCTATAATTTGAAATAGATATTTTTTATATATAGTTTATTACAATATTATTCTTCTGATTCTTCATAATCTGGTAATGCATCATCTGCGAATTCTTGCATACGAGAAATCATTTCATCAGAGGGTTCATCTGCTAATTGGGCATCAATAGCAGTTTTATTTTCTAGAGGTGTTGCTGCTAATGCTTCTTCAATTGCTTCTACTTTAGCAATTGCTGATACATATGAATCTTCAGCTAGACGGATTAAACGCACACCTTGTGTTGCACGACCAGTTTGCGAAATATTTTTCGCATGGAAACGAATAGCTATACCTTGATTGGTCATTAACATGATGTCTTCTTCTCCTGAAACGGTTGTTAAACCAACTAAGATACCATTTTTCTCGGTAACATTAATGGTTTTAACCCCTTTACCGCCACGGTTTTTAATACCATATTCGCTGGCTGGCGTTTGTTTACCGTAACCTTTTTCAGTAACCACTAGTACATTATCATCTGGTCCAAGTACGGACATACCAACCACTTGATCGCCGTCATTTAAACGAATACCGCGAACACCTGTAGCGGTACGCCCCATGCTACGGACGTTTGTTTCTTGGAAACTTACGGCATAACCATCTTGGGACGCGATAATAATGTTGTCATCACCACTAGTTAAGACAACTTTCACTAATTCATCGCCTTCAGCTAGTTTCAAGGCGATTAACCCATTGTTACGGATATTGAAGTAGTCACTTGCATTGGTACGTTTTACAGTACCGTTTTTCGTTACGAATAATAAGTGTTCTTTTACTTCTGCGTCTTCAATTGGGGTCACGTTGATCATTGCTTGAACAGTTTCGTCTTGTTGTAGATTTAGCAGGTTAACAACTGGGATCCCTTTTGCAGCACGACCAAACTCTGGAATTTCATAACCTTTAGAGTGGAATACGCGACCAGTGTTGGTGAAGAATAGGACTGAGTCGTGGGTTGAGGTAGATAACATGGTTTCAACGAAGTCATCGTCGTTCATACTCATCCCCTTAACACCCGTACCTCCACGATTTTGAGCTCTAAACTCTACATCATCAATACGTTTGATATACCCATTTTGCGTTAAGGTAACAATCACGTTACTTTCTTCAATCAGGTCTTCATCATCGATATTGTGGATTTCACCAACCATTAACTCTGTACGACGGTCATCACCGAATTTACTTTCGATTTCAATTAATTCATCGTAAATGATTTGGTAACGCATTGTTTCAGATCCTAATACTTGGTTTAAGTAGTCGATTTGCGCCATTAATTCGGCGTGTTCTTTATCAATTTTCTCACGTTCTAAACCAGTTAGACGAACTAGACGCATGTCTAAGATAGCTTGCGATTGTTTATCTGATAGCTTGTAGTCCTCGATAAAACGGGCTTTCGCTTCGTCACCTGAACGTGATGTACGTAAGATATTCACAATTTCGTCGATATGGTCTAAGGCAATTTGCAACCCTTCTAGGATGTGGGCACGCGCTTCAGCCTTGTTTTTCTCGAAAATCGAACGACGACGGATAACTTCTTCTTGGTGAAGTAGGTAGTTTTGTAGGATTTCTTTCAAGCTTAGGGTACGTGGTACACCATTTACAATCGCTACCATGTTAATACCAAAGTTTGTTTGTAATTGCGTGTATTTGTAAAGGTTATTGACGATTACAGATGCGCTGGCATCTTTACGGCATTCAATAACGACACGCATACCTTCACGACCAGATTCGTCACGTACAGCGGTGATCCCTTCTACCCGTTTGTCGCGAGCTAGTTCAGCGATACGTTCGACTAATTTAGCCTTGTTCACCATGTAAGGAATTTCATGAACGATAATCCGTTCTTTACCTGAAGACAAGGTTTCAATGTCTAATTTAGCACGGACAATGATTGTCCCTTTTCCAGTCTCATAAGCCTTACGGATACCTGATTTTCCGATGACAATACCACCGGTTGGGAAGTCTGGTCCTGGTAAAGCCTCCATCAATTCGGTGGTTGTTGCGTCAGCGTTCTGCATTAAAATTTTAATAGCGCCGATGACTTCGCTTAGGTTATGGGTTGGGATATTGGTGGTCATCCCAACTGCGATACCGGTTGTCCCGTTTACTAATAGGTTAGGAAAGCGAGCTGGTAATACTTCTGGCTCACGCTCTTCACCGTCATAGTTAGGGATAAAATCAACGGTATCTTTATTCATGTCACGAACCATTTCGTGGGCAATCTTACTCATACGTGCTTCGGTATAACGCATAGCTGCGGCTTGGTCGCCATCGACTGAACCGAAGTTCCCGTGACCATCCACTAGCATATAGCGGTAAGAGAAGTCTTGGGCCATACGCACCATTGATTCATAGATAGCTGAATCCCCATGCGGATGGTATTTACCCATTACGTCCCCAACGATACGGGCGGATTTTTTATAGGGTTTATCTGAGGTAACCCCTAATTCATTCATTCCATAAAGGATACGACGGTGAACGGGTTTTAAGCCATCACGGACATCCGGCAGGGCACGAGCCACAATAACTGACATGGCGTAGTCAAGAAATGACGTCCGCATTTCTTGCGATATCTCACGTTGTGGGAATTGTTCTTTAATTTCTTCACTCATGAAACTTTTCCCTCCTTACTATAAATCGATGTTGGCGTAGGTAGCATTCTCTTCGATGAAGTCACGTCTTGGTTCAACGTGGTCACCCATCAACATATTGATGATTTTGTCTGCTTCTACTGCATCGTCTACGTTTACTTGTAATAATGTTCTGTTGGTTGGGTCCATTGTGGTTTCCCAAAGTTGTTCAGCGTCCATTTCACCCAAACCTTTATAACGTTGGATAGCTGGTTTTGGTGTCGCTGGGATAGTTTGTAGGTATTCTTCTAATTGCTTGTCAGTATCTAGGTAGACAATCTTTTTACCTTGACGGACTTGGTATAAAGGTGGCACTGCGATATAAACATAGCCAGCGTCCAAGATAGGGCGCATATAACGGTAAATTAAGGTTAATAATAAGGCACGGATGTGGGCACCATCGACATCGGCATCGGTCATAATAACCAATTTGTGGTAACGTGCCTTGGTGATGTCGAAATCATTTTGCCAACCTGTACCCATTGCGGTAAATAATGAACGGATTTCTTCGTTGGCTAAAATTCTGTCCATCGATGCTTTTTCAACGTTCAAGATTTTACCTCGAATCGGCAAAATAGCTTGGAAGTGACGTGAACGGCCTTGTTTCGCTGATCCACCGGCCGAGTTCCCCTCAACGATGAATAATTCAGATTCTTCTGGATTACGGCTTGAGCAGTCGGCTAATTTACCAGGTAGGTTGGAAATCTCTAGGCCTGATTTTTTACGGGTCATTTCACGAGCTCGCTTAGCTGCTAAACGGGCTTTAGAGGCTACAGTACCTTTATCGACAATACGACGGGCAATTTGCGGATTCTCTAGTAGGAACTTTTCAAAATGCGTCGCAAATAAATTATCGGTAATCGTTCGAACTTCCGAGTTCCCTAATTTCATTTTGGTTTGACCTTCAAATTGAGGATCCGGATGGCGAATAGATACAATTAAGGTGATCCCTTCACGCACATCTTCCCCAGTTAAATTATCTTCATTTTCTTTAATTAACTTTTGCGAGCGAGCATAGTTGTTAATCACACGTGTAAGAGCAGTCTTTGCTCCTGATTCATGCATACCACCTTCAAAAGTATGGATATTATTCGCAAAGCTTAAGATATTTGAGTGGAAGCCATCCGTGTATTGTAAAGCTACCTCTACTTCAATCCCATCTTGCTCATCTTCAAGATAAATCGGTTGTTCAAATAGAACATCTTTATCTTTATTCATGTACTCAATATATTCTTTAATCCCACCTTCATAGTGGTAAGAAGCTGTTTCTTGGTTTTCTGATCTAGCATCCATTAAAGAAATCCGTAAGCCCTTATTCAAGAAGGCTAACTCACGGACACGTCGGTTTAAAACTTCAAATTCAAAGGTGGTTGTATCGGTAAAAATCTCTGCATCCGGTTTAAAATGCACAACCGTACCATGGGTATCTGTATCACCAGTTTGTTCAACATCCGACACAATAGCGCCTTGGCGGAATTCTTGGTGGTAGATGCGGCCATTTTTATGGACATATACATGCAACCATTCAGAAAGGGCGTTTACAACAGAGGCCCCAACCCCGTGAAGACCACCGGATACTTTATACCCGCCACCGCCGAATTTACCACCGGCATGTAGGACAGTAAAGACTGTTTCTACCGCTGGACGACCGGTATTTGACTGGATATCAACGGGAATCCCGCGACCATCATCGACAACTGTTATAGAATTATCTTTTTCAATGGTGACTTGGATGTGACCCGCAAATCCTGCTAGGGCCTCATCAATTGAGTTATCGACAATCTCCCATACTAAATGGTGTAAACCACTAGCTGAAGTTGACCCGATATACATCCCTGGACGCTTACGTACAGCTTCTAGACCTTCCAATACTTGAATTTGGCTAGCATCATAGTCTTTCGCCAATTCGCGTTTCTTGGCCATTTTTTCTTCTTCAGAAACAAGGTCCTCTGGTTGGACGAGTGCTTCTTCATTGGTCAACATTTCATTTTCATTGTTGTTGTTTTCATTAGCATTGTTTGCCATTTTCCCACTCCTATTACGTGAATTATTCAATCTCAATAGCGCCATGGGATTTTAGGCCACGCCTAACCCGCACGCTTACTTATTCCGCTATCGCGCCTGCATCAATATTGAAAACCCTTGGTTCTTCAATTAATTCTCTTTGAATACCATCTAAACTTGTTGTTGTTAAAAAGGTTTGGACTTTCGACTGTATAGACTTCAATAAGTGGGTTTGCCGCTCATCATCTAATTCACTGAGTACGTCATCCAATAGTAAAATAGGGTATTCCCCTAAAACTTCATGCATGCATTCGATTTCTGCTAATTTCATACTCAATACAGTCGTCCGTTGCTGTCCTTGGGAACCAAATTTCTGCACATCACGGCCATTCACCTTAAAGGTCAAATCATCCCGATGTGGACCAACCAAAGTAACCCCTCTGGCAAATTCATGGTCTTTCTTCTCTTTAAATTTCGTCATCAACTGCTGGTAAATGGCATCTTCAGTCATATCTAAAGTCAACTCAATTGGACCACGATAAGCTAAAGTCAACTCTTCAAGCCCATGTGAAATGGTTGAATGGATGGGTTTAGCCCATGATTCCAGTTGGTCTACAAAACGTAGCCGTTGGTAAATAACATGGGTAGCAGACGCCGCTAACTGTTCAGTGAGAATATCTAAATAAATTTGATCTTGGGTTTCTTTATATAATAATTGCTTGAGGTAGGCATTTCGTTGTTTTAATAATCGATTATATTGAACCGACTCATACAGGTATTTCGGGCTCATTTGCCCAAGCTCCATATCAATAAACTTTCGTCTAAGTTGCGGGGCACCTTTAATCAGTTCTAAATCTTCCGGGGCAAAAAGGACCACATTCAATTTGCCAATATAATCACTCATCCGGTTTTGGTTTAAATGGTTCACTTTTGCGCGTTTACCCGATTTCGTGATGGTTAGCGCTAGTGGTAAATCTGGATTCGTTCTCGTTGATATACTACCTTCAATACGCGCAAAGTCTTGTTGCCAACGGATGGTATCTTTTTCATTGGCCGTACGGTGACTTCTTGCCAGTGACATCATATAAATAGCCTCTAATAAAGATGTTTTCCCCTGGGCATTCTCGCCAATAAAGACGTTCACCCCAGGAGAAAATGTGACTGTTAGATCTTCATAATTTCTGAAGTCCTTTAACTTAATGTTATTCAGCTGCATGTCCATCACCATGCGCTTCATGGCTTTCGATGATAAATTCACCTTCATTCGGTATTGCAATAACCATACCTGGATACAATTTACGTCCACGTCGGTTATCAATTTCACCGTCTACAACGACATCATTTTCTTGTAGATACCATTTCGCTTCTCCGCCAGTACCTATCGCACCAGACATTTTTAATAACTGACTCAATGTAATATATGCTGTTTTAATTTTTACGATTTCAGCCATCATTTCACCCCACATTCATCTTCCAAATTCGCTCTTCACATAAAATAAATCGTCTCTTCTTGCCATCACCGGACACAGCTAGTGGTCCTTAGCAGATTCAACGATTTCGCTTTTATTTATACACCCTTAATTATACGCTAATTTACCGTATTTAGCAAATAAAGGCCCTGTATTAAAAGTTGGCATTTTAGATAGGGAAATACCTAGAATCTTACTTAAAGGGCTTAAAAGTCAAAAATTGGCACATTTTTATATGTAGACCGAAAAAAAGGACCAAAACCAGTAAATGATTTTGATCCTTATCCATTTGGCTAACCATATGAAAATGATTTGACCTTCGACATCAATTTTTAGCGGCTTTTGTCATTTCTCCAATTAGCTTCAATTAACCTCTTGGTGTACGAATTGGGGTAATCAATTGAACGAAATTGAAGTTATCAGTTTGGTCACTTGGTAATAGGGTGAAGGGGTGTGAAGATGACTGGAAGCCAATTTGTACATTTTGTTGACCAAATGATTTCAATGCTTCACGTAAGTAATCAGGGTTGAAGGAAATTTCTAAAGCTTCCCCTTCAGCTTTCACTACATTGATTTCTTCTTCTACATTCCCAACTTCAGCAGATTGACTAGATAAAATAATATCTTGGTCTGAAATATTCAAACGAACCACATTATTTTTACCTTCGTGACTTAAAATCAAAGCACGTTCAACAGCATTCACTAATTCACTCGCTGCCACTTCAATAATTGTTGAGTGGTCATTAGGTAATAAACGGTCTGTATTCGGGTAGTTACCTTCTAGTAAACGAGAGTATAGGTAAATATTACGAGCTTTAAACAATACTTGATTGTCTGTCACCATCATCTCAATGTCTTCATTACTATCCACAATACGGATTAATTCTTGTAATGAACGACCTGGAATATTGATATCTAACACTGTATCACCAGCTACTTCTGGCATTGTTAACGGCATAATGCGTTGACTTAAACGATGAGAGTCAGTTGCAACTGCTTTTAACTCACCATTCCCAATTTCAAAATGAATCCCAGTGAAAATAGGGCGAATTTCTTGGTTAGATACAGAAATAATGGTTTGGTTGACCACTTGTTTAAAGGTATCTGTTGGTAATGCGTAAGTTTGTTTTGCATCGATTTCAGGTAAACGTGGGTATTCACTACCATTAATCCCATTTAATGTAAATGATGCACGGTCAGAAGTGATTTCTGTTTGGAAGTTTTCAACAACTTCTAAATTCATCATATCTGATGGTAATTTCTTCACTATTTCACCTAAGAAACGAGATGGTAAGACAATATCACCAGTGGCTTCAATTTTTAATTTATTGTCATCATCTTTAGCATCAATAAACGCTTCAATGGAAATTGTTGCATCAGATCCAGTTAAATAAAGTCCTTCTTCTTTAACTGAGATTTTAACACCTGTCAAAACAGGTATCGTTGTTCTTGAACTAATTGCTCTTTGAACGTCCGTCAAATTTTGAATAAAAACAGACTGATTAATAGAAAATTTCATGTGTGCACTCCTTGTATATATATTTTAATTATAGATAAAAAGATAGTAATAGTAATAGGCCCTGTTAATCTTGTTGATAACTTTTAGAAAGCTTGTCAAAATACACTTTTCCACATGTGTATAACTTGTGAAAAAAACAGAGAGGTTATGAACAATTATCCACAACCTCCTTTTCTTACCTATATTTTAGCATAAGTCATTTCAAACTCAGACTCAGATGATGTAGATAAGTCATTATTTTTCTAATAAACGACGAATACTGTCAACATCACGTTCTAACTCACTTTTTTCATCGATATCCTTTTTAATCTTGTCATAAGCGTGAAGAACTGTCGTATGGTCTTTACCGCCGAATTCCTGCCCAATTTTTGGTAGGGAAGCATCTGTTAATTCTCTACTTAAATACATGGCAATTTGGCGTGGAACCACGATTTGGCGTACCCGTTTCTTCCCTTTAAGATCAGAAACCTGCAAATTAAAGTATTGGGCCACTGTCTCAAGGATATTTGGAATGGTCGGTGAATTACTTTTCACATTGCTCTTGTAATTTCTGAGCGCTTTAGCTGCAGTATTTGGCGTTAAGTCCTCTTGGTTCATGACCGCAAAGGCCTGTACACTAGTTAAAGCACCTTCCAATTCACGAATGTTGGAGTCAATTTGTCCAGCAATATATGAAAGGGTATCGTCAGGAATTTGTAAGCCATTGACGTTGGCCTTATTACGCAAAATGGCAATCCGTGTCTCTAAATCTGGCGGTGTAATATCCGTTGATAAGCCTTGCTTAAAGCGGGAAACTAACCGGTCTTCTAACTCTGGGATCTGACTGGCGTCACGGTCACTGGTTAATACGATGTGTTTATTATTATTATAGAGCACGTTAAATGTATGGAAGAATTCTTCCTGGGTAGACTGTTTATTCCCAATAAATTGAATATCATCCACTAATAACATATCGACTGTTCGGTACTCTTGGTGGAAGGCGTCTGTAGTGTTCTTACGAATGGCATTAATAAAGTCATTCGTAAAGGTTTCACTAGAGACGTATTTTATTTTGGCATTAGGGTTTGTCCGTAATACTTCATGACCAATTGCTTGCATCAAGTGGGTTTTACCTAACCCTACACCACCGAAGAAGAATAGGGGATTGTAGTCGCGGCCGGGGCCCTCTGCAACAGCTAAAGCTGCAGCGTGAGCCATTTTATTACCTTCACCGACGACGAAGTTATCAAAGGTATATTTTGGATTTAATAGATCTGATCCGTTGTCTTCAATATTGTCATTATAGTTGTTTACTTGAATTTGATTGGCTGATTGTGACCGATCATCTTTTAAACTCACGACTAGATTCACGTCATGGTTCAAGTATTCAAATAAAACTTGTCGAATCTGTATCGAATAATGTTTCTCAATATGGTCCTTGTGTAGCACTGAAATGGCTTTTAAATACAAGGTATCATTCTCAAAGGCAACAGGATCTAGGTCTTTAATCCAAGTATCGAAACTTGTTTTAGGCAACTCTTCTTTGAAGTATTGGGTGACGTAATCCCATAATCGGTTTAATTCACTCATATATTTCCTAGCTCCTTAGTGTACAAAATTTTTATATCAAACATATTGAAATATGTTAGTACGACGAAACTTTAAATTCGTTAAGCTCATTCATAATATCATGAAAAAAAACAGTTTTCCACAGAAAAATTTGGATGTGAATAAAAATAATCCCAACTTTTGATAAACGTTTTCCACAGGATGTGCATAAACCTGTTAGCTATTTACCAAATTTAAAGTCTTGTGTATAATTATGCTTGTTTAAAGGTCAATTTATAAGGGATTTTGGTGAGTTATCAACAGGTGGGGAAAAGTTTTGCAAAACTGTGGATTTGTTGAAAAGTCTTTTAAAAACTTTTGGGATAAATCAAAACTTGCAACAACTAACCACAGGCTTGTGCAAATTTCGTACACACTTTGTGAATAAGAGTTTACCATTTTTTTCTTCACATAGTTTGTGAAATTTTAAAAGCGAGTTTGTGAAAAAGAGGGCGTCAATTTAGGGAGGATTTTTCTTTTTTTTAGAAATATCTGTTATAATATAGACGAGTTTTACCGGTCGAAAACCTTGAAAAAAACCAATATTTGTACAAAAAGTATTGTGATATGGGGTATGATGTGGTAAAATCTTGATTACGAGTGCGAAATTTCGCACCTGAAATTGAATTTCGACTTTTTATTGTATATAATATTACAGTCGTTTTATATTAATAAAAAACGAAAGACTTAATCGCAACAGGAGGTGCAAGTAATGAAAAGAACATACCAACCTAAAAAACGTCATCGTCAAAAAGTTCACGGTTTCCGTAAACGTATGAGTACTAAAAACGGTCGTCACGTTTTAGCAGCTCGTCGTAGAAAAGGAAGAAAAGTTATTTCTGCATAAGATCACATTAATATGTGGTCTTTTTTTATTAAGGAGGCGAACTTACGTGCGGAAATCTTATAGAGTCAAATCTGAGAAAGATTTTGGCCAGGTATTTCATCACGGTCATAGTACTGCGAATCGCCAATTTGTTATTTATCGATTGGAGAAGGACCAACCCCATTTCCGGATTGGTATCTCTGTCGGTAAGAAAATTGGAAACGCTGTTACCCGTAATGCAGTGAAGCGAAAAATTCGTCAAAGCATTACCGAACTTAAGGCAGGCATTGATCCGTCTAATGATTTTATCGTGATTGCTCGTAAGCCAGCTGCAGATATGACAACAGCTGAAGTGAAAAAAAGTTTGATTCATGTGCTATCTTTGGCAAAAATTTATCATCCGATAAAAGAGGATACAAAAGCAAAGTCATTACCACATGAATAGTAGAATTCGTGGAGGATTTGTAAAAATTGAATATTCGAAGTAAAAAAATGTGGAAGATTTTAGCAATCACCATGATGGCTGTTATCTTTCTAGCGGCTTGTGGGACAAGTCCAATCGATGAGAATTCGACAGGTTTGTGGGACCGTTACATCGTCTATAACTTTTCACGTATTATTGTGTGGTTATCAGATATCTTTGGTAACTATGGTGTAGGGATTATTGCCTTTACCTTGATCATTCGTATCATCTTGATTCCATTAACCAAGTACCAAACACAAAGTACTGAAAAAATGCAAATGATGCAGCCTGAGCTAAAAGCCTTGCAAGAAAAATATGCATCTAAGGATCCAGAGACTCAGCAAAAATTACAAGAAGAAACAGCCAAGTTAAATGAAAAATATGACTATAGCATGTGGTCTGGTTGTTTACCAATGTTAATTCAATTGCCAATCTTGATGGCCTTATACCAATCTATTTCCAGAACAGAAATTCTAAGCCAAGGTCACTTCTTATGGTTAGAATTAGGAGTTCCTGACCAACTATTTGTAATCCCAATTATTGCAGCTATTCTAACATGGTATAACACACGTTTGACAACGATTGGTACACCAAATAGCAATCCATCAATGGCGATGATGCAATGGACAATGCCAGTAATGATTTTATTCATGGGTGTAACCTTACCATCAGCAATTTCACTTTACTGGGTGGCGTCCACTGGATTTACAATTCTTCAAACATTAGTGATGAATAATCCTTTTAAGAAGCGTGATGCACGCGAAGATCAAATTCGTAAAGAGAAAGAGCTAGAACGTCGTTTAGAAAAAGCAAAACGTAATCCTAATGGTAAGAAGAAATAACAGGAGGTTCTTGTATTGAAAACTGAAAGATTTGAAGCGACTTCAGTCGATGCTGCTATTGCCAAAGGCTTGCAACAACTTCGGTTGGCGCGAGAAGATGTTGAAGTTCAAGTAATTCAAGAAGCCAAAAAAGGATTTCTCGGTTTAGGGGCAAAGGATGCGATTATAGCCATCCATTACCCTGAACGAGAAGTGTCCGAAATTGATGCTACAACAGATGACTTATTTTCCTTCTCTGATTTAGGTCAAGAAAACACATCAGCAGTGGTGCCATCTAAGGATTTAGAGGATCAACCGTCTGAAAATACAGATACAGCAATCAATTCAGTAACAGATGAAACCGAAGAAGACGTTGTTGAATCAACAAGTTCTGAGGAAGAGCCAGAGGCCCAAGGCACTGAGTTTGAATCGGAGCAAGACGTTGAAGAAGAACCTGCCTCTGATGAAGTGACTACTGAAAAGTCTGAATCATCAATTAATGAAGAAACTTTTACTAAAGAAGCAACTATTACTGAAGTAGAAGTTCAATCAGAAGAAGTGGCAGCTGAAGAGGCTGAAAAGCCTGTTCAAGCGGACCAGGACTTGGAATTGGTAGATGAAGACTTCAAAGATGTGGAACATGTTGCTGAATACCTGATAGACGTGTTGGCATCCTACCTAGTAGACGCCAATATTGAGGTTGAAGACCGTGGTCGTACTATTATTTACAATATCCAAACTGAGAAAAAAGGGTTGGTTATTGGTAAACACGGGAAAATCATTAATTCATTAGAAACACTTGCCCAAGTGATGACCCACCAATATGTGCGCCCACATGTCAAAGTGATTGTAAATGTTGGCAATTATCGGGAAAGACGTCAAGAAACCTTAGCGAGATTAGCACGTAAAACAGCGGACCAAGTGGCCAATTCAAAACAACCTGTTTTCTTGGACCCACTACCTGCTGCGGAACGTAAAATTATCCACGCGCAATTGGCTAGATATTCATATATTGCGACCCATTCTGAAGGGAAAGAACCGCATAGATATCTAGTTGTATCTTACAAAGACTAAAAATAATAAAAATATTAACAGCAAACGACCCCCATTATCACTGGATATTGAGGGTCGTTTTTTCTGGTTATTATCGCTTTATAATATTACATTTTCTTATACAAATTGCCCCAGATTCACATCATGTAGACCATTATCTGTTAGCCGTAATTCTGGAATGACCGTTAATGCAATGAAAGATAGGGTCATAAACGGATCGATAGATTCAGGTACACCGAGTGCTTTAGCATGCGCCACCATCTTATTTAATTGCGCTTGTACCGTTTTGCCTGACTGGATACTGATAATACCAGCCAATTCTAGTGGTAGGGCTGCAACAATTTCCCCTTTAGAAGCAATCACATAGCCCCCTTGAATACGGTCCAATTCTTTCACAGCCAGTAGAATATCAGCGTCATTATCGCCCACAGCCGTAATATTATGCGCATCATGGGACACACTAGTCGCAATCGCGCCATTTTCAATATTATAGCCCTTAATCGCGCTCACACCGATACCACCCGAATGACCGTGACGTTCAATCACACAAGCCTTATTGAAGTCTCTATTGGCTTCAAATTTGCCATCTACACTAGGTAATATCTCTTCAGACCCTCTCTATAGGCATTTCGGTTCTACAAATCCCGTTTGGGGTAGATTTTTCTGACGACCCCAATGAAGAAAAGATGGCCATGGTTGTCTTTGGGATTGCCGGGGTTAACAATGAACACCTGGATTTACTGTCTAAAATCGCTATTTTCTGTTCAATCCTTGATAACGTGGTGAAATTGGTAAATGCTGAAAATGAAGCAGAAATTATAACTTTATTGGATAGCGTTGAAGCAGCCTAATATAGAAAATTAAATGAATATATAAGGAGTTAGCTTATCTTTAGGGGTAAAGTTAGCTCTTTTTTTATTTAGTGTGTGGTTGAAATAATCATTTTTCAAGGGGTAAAAATACAAAAATCTCTAAAATTGTATTCATAATGTATTTTATATATAAATAAAAAATGCAAAAACCCATTATGCTAAAGGTTATAAAACAACCCAAAGTATATCGCGTGAATATCACTTATAAATATGGTAAACTAGAAATAGTCTTAAGGAATTCTTTATTTTTGAAGTTTTCCAAATAAATTTTTAGATAAAAGGAGATGGAAAAAATGGATTTAGCAGGTTTATGGGCTAGCTTAGCTGCTAGCATACCAGCCATCATTGGTGGTATATTATTAATTCTTATTGCGTGGATCGTGGCAGTATTAGTTAAAAAGGCAGTTTCAAAAGGTTTACGAGCGGTGGGATTACCAGGTCGCTTCGTGAAATGGAATATTGCAGAGACTGAGGATCAAGCGGAAACAACGATTGATACTATCGCGCAAATTCTATACTACATTGTTTGGGTGCTATTCTTACCAGGCATCTTCGATACATTTGGTTTAGCTTCTATTGCGACACCAATTCATGATATGACAGCAAATGCTTTAGGCTTCTTACCATCAATCGTTGGTGCAATCATTATTATGATTGTAGCGGAAGTGGTAGCGCGTTTAGTGAAACAATTAGTTTACTCACTAGTTAAAACAGTTAACATCGACAAGTATGTGGCTAAATTTACTGGTAACAAAACAGCAGACGGACAAACAGTAGATACAATTGCTAACGTACTTTCTTATGTAGCTTACATTGTTGTTTTCATTCCAATTGCAGTTGTAGCCCTTGAAACATTAGGGATTTCTTCAATTGTAACACCAATCATCGGTGTGTTAAATAGCGTAGCTGCTGCAATTCCAAATATCTTAGTAGCAGTAATCTTATTAGGTGTTGGATTTGCGATTGCTAAAGTCATTGGTGAGTTAGTACAAAACTTACTTGCGGGTACTGGTTTAAACAACTTATTCAACCGTGAAACTGGTGCAACAACTAAAAACATCAATGTTTCAGAAATCATTGGTCAAGTAGTTGCAGTAGTCATTGGTTTATTCTTTACGGTTGAAGCCTTAAACGTATTAAACTTAGCGATCTTAAACACTGTTGGTGCAGCAATCATTGCTTACCTACCGAACGTATTAATTGCCTTAATTATCTTAGGGCTTGGTATCTTTGGTGGCCGTTTCGTTGGCGACTTAGTGAATAAAGCAACTCAAAGCAAATGGGTTGGTGCAATCATTAAAGGCGTATTCGTAGTCTTCTCAGTATTTATGGCATTAGATCAATTGAACTTTGCTAACAATATTGTGAACATGGCCTTCCTATTTATCATTGGTGGTTTATCAGTTGCCTTTGCCTTATCATTTGGTTTAGGTGGACGCGACTTCGCGAAAAAACAACTAGAAAAATTAGACAAAAAAATTGAAGAAGAATCTGGTCAAAACTACAAAAACGACCAATTCTAATCATCAATGAAAGATAAGATCTTACCCCTGGCTGTTTGCTGGGGGTTTTTCTTTGTGCTATTCAACTGCATGAAGTCTTTAAGACGGCTTAGGCTTTACCGTAACGCTTTAACTATATTATGAAAACAGATACAATAAAAGTGATAAAAGTATTCATGATTGATTCTGGGAGGTGTCAAAAATGAAACAGAAAGCAACTTGGTTTTTACTATTGAGTACGTCATTACTGTTAGGTTCATGTTCTTGGTTTAATAATGCAGAAGATATTTATGATGAAAGTGAGACATCCTCGTCTGAACAAGTGTCCTCAAGTGCTAGTGATGAAACATCAGAAGATTCACAATCCAGTCAGTTGAGTTCAACAGCAGAAAGTGACACAGATGATGAAGCAAGTGAAAGTTCTTCCTCAGAAGTGGCGCCAGCTTTAACAGTGACTGACTATTTTCCAATGATTGAAGGGTATCAGGCAGTTTTTGAGGGTGATGGGAATGAGTTTGCGGGCTTTACCCGGACCTATGATTTTATTAATGATGAGTTTTTAACTATGCGGACGGCAACTGCAGGAACAACAACACTAGAGTTAATGGCGATTACAGCAGATAAGGCTGAAGTGATCGTGACCAAGCCAGAAACTTATAGCCATGAAGAATTGACCCGCGATATGATTACCCAAATAGATGAGCCAACGAGAGTCTTGATTGAGGGGCCGATTGAAGTGGGTCATACTTGGGATAGTGACGGACGGCGACGTGAAATTACTGGTATCGATGTGCCTGTTGAAACGAAGACTGGCAGTTACGAGACTCTAGAGGTCAGTGAATACAGTGAAAATAGTGTTCGCAGAGAGTATTATGCCCCAGATGTGGGATTGGTTTACGCAGAAGATGAAAGTACTGACCCTGAAGCGTATTATTCCGTCACTCAAATTTTGAGTCAGTTATCTTTTGAAGGTTGGGGTGAGGAGGTTACTTTCTACTATCCAAATGGCGAAGGTGAATTTGAACAAGCAAATGAAACGGTGGCGATGACGACTAATGATGATATGGCGCTGAAATTCACGCAGATTTTCCAGGGAGGCAACAGCGCGGACCAACAAATGATGACTAAAAGTGTTGATATCAATAGCATCAGTGTTGACGGTCAGGACCCAAGGGCGGGCAAGAATGTCTATGTTGACTTTAGCGAAAATATCAGTGAATTGGCGGATGATCCACAAGGGAAGGCTAAGTTGGATGCCATGATGGCAACGATGGTCCAGTATTATAATGCCGACTACATTCAACCTACTATTGAAGGCGACTATATGGTCATTGATGGTGTTGTTGAATTAACCCCAGCTTATCCATTATACGAAGTCCCTGAAAATATTCAGCCTTAAATGACAGGTAAATCGACAGATAAAGATGACAAAATGAACGCTCAGCCTGAATCTAGTTGGGCGCTTTATAATGGGTGCCCAACAAAAGCTGCTTGCCCTTTTTCCAAACAGTAGTAAACTAGGATGAAAAAGTCGCAATTTCTGAATTGAAATTGTTTACTTTTAAATTGAGATTGCGTATAATACCGAATGTATAAAAAAGTAGTTTGACAGTCAAAGTGTCTTTCTAGTCCGACCAGGCCATGGGAGGGGTAGATTGGGCGCTTTTTTATTTGCACAAATATAAACTATAGTAGATAAATTTAGATAGAAAGGAACATATTCATGATTACTCGTGGTTTTGATACAATTGCAGCTATTTCATCGGCACCGGGCGAGGGTGCGATTGGGATTGTCCGTCTTTCAGGTGATGACGCACTAGCGATTGCAGATAAGGTTTATAATTTAGGTCAGAAAAAATTGAGTACGCAAGATAGTCATACCATTCATTATGGACATATTGTAGATCCAAAAGATGGGCAAGAGATTGACGAAGTGATGGTGTCTGTTATGCGTGAACCAAAAACATTTACGCGTGAAGATATTGTTGAGATTAATACCCATGGTGGGATTGTGGCGACAAATCGCGTGCTGGAACTCGTTTTGCGTGAAGGGGCTACCCTAGCAGAACCAGGTGAATTCACCAAACGTGCCTTTATCAACGGACGAATTGACTTAACCCAAGCAGAAGCTGTGATGGATTTAATCCGTGCTAAAACGGACCGGTCAATGGATTTAGCTGTTAAGCAGTTGGACGGAAAATTATCCAATTTAATCGAAAATTTACGTCAAGACATTTTAAATACCTTGGCGCAAGTTGAAGTAAACATTGACTACCCGGAATACGATGATGTGGAAGAAATGACCCTTAAATTATTGGGCGAGAAAACAACTATTATCAAGAACCGAATCGATGGCTTATTATCGACCGCTAAACAAGGAAAAATCTTGCGTGACGGGATTTCAACTGCCATTGTGGGTCGTCCAAATGTAGGGAAATCTTCCTTACTGAATGCCTTATTAAGAGAAGAAAAGGCCATTGTAACGGATATTGAAGGCACAACGCGTGACACGGTTGAAGAATATATCAATATCCGCGGGGTACCCTTGAAATTAGTGGATACAGCGGGTATTCGTGACACAGAAGATGTGGTGGAACGTATCGGTGTGGAACGGTCGAAGAAGGCCCTAAAGGAAGCAGAATTGGTGTTATTATTACTCAACCAATCTGAAGCCTTAACAGCTGGTGACCGTGAGCTTTTAGCCTTAACCCAAGACCATAAACGAATTATTATCATGAATAAAATTGATTTACCAAACCAACTTTTAAAAGAATCCCTATTAGAGTGGGTTGAAGAGGACGAAATCATTGCCACGTCTATGATGACTCAAGAAGGTATTGACGCTTTAGAGGAGAAAATTGCAGACTACTTCTTCTCAGGTCAATCAGGGGAAAAAGACGCGACTTATGTTTCTAACGCCCGTCATATAGACCTTTTACAAAAAGCGAGTCAATCATTAGACGAAGTGAAAAACGGGATTGATATGGGCATGCCAGTTGACTTGATTCAAATCGACTTTACCCGTGCTTGGGAAATTTTAGGTGAAATTATTGGTGAAAATGCGCCGGATGAACTATTAACACAACTATTCAGTCAATTCTGTTTAGGTAAATAAAAGAAGCGTAGAAAGGATGAGATGATGCAAACTTATGAAGCAGGCAAATATGATGTCATTGTAGTTGGTGCTGGGCATGCAGGTAGTGAAGCAGCTTTAGCCGCAGCGCGTATGGGCGCTGAAACCATGTTGATCACGATTAATATTGATATGGTTGCCTTTATGCCATGTAACCCGTCAATTGGGGGACCAGCTAAAGGGGTAGTTGTAAGAGAGATCGATGCCCTTGGTGGTGAAATGGGCCGCAATATTGATAAAACATATATCCAAATGCGTATGCTGAATACAGGTAAGGGACCAGCTGTCCGTGCCTTACGTGCGCAAGCAGATAAAGATGAATACGCCAAAGAAATGCGTAGAACTATCGAAAACCAAGACCACTTAACCCTACGTCAAGGGTTAGTAGACGACTTAATTATTGAAGATGATACGGTTAAAGGGATTATCACCAACACAGGTGCTATTTACCGTGCAGATGCTGTTATTTTGACAACTGGTACGGCAGCCCGTGGTGAAATTATTATTGGGGAATTAAAATATTCTTCAGGTCCAAACAACTCGCAACCAGCTGAGAAATTGACTGGGAATATGGCGGAAAAATACGGCTTTGATATTGCCCGCTTTAAAACTGGTACACCGCCACGCGTGGACAAACGTACGATCAACTATGATGCAACGGAAATCCAACCGGGTGATGATGCACCAAATCATTTTTCATTCATGTCTAAAGACGCGGATTACTTACCATTAGTAGACCAAGTCCCATGTTTCTTGACTTATACCAATGAAGCAACCCATGAAACGATTCGTGAAAACTTACATCGTGCACCAATGTTTACAGGTATCGTTGAGGGTGTAGGTGCCCGTTACTGTCCGTCAATTGAAGATAAGATTGTGCGTTTTGCAGATAAACCAAAACACCAAATCTTCCTTGAGCCTGAAGGGTTAGATAACGAAGAAATCTATGTCCAAGGACTTTCAACTTCACTACCAGAAGACGTTCAAAATGACATGATTCATTCAGTTAAAGGCTTGGAAAACGCACGTATCATGCGTAACGGATACGCCATTGAGTATGATGTGGTGAAACCAAACCAATTGAAAGTAAACTTAGAAACTAAACAAGTGGCCAACTTATTTACAGCCGGTCAAACAAACGGTACTTCTGGTTATGAAGAAGCTGCTGGTCAAGGTTTATACGCAGGGATCAACGCCGTCCTTAAAATCCGTGGCGAAGAGCCATTTGTTATCGGCCGTGACCAAGGCTATATTGGGGTAATGATTGATGACTTAGTCACAAAAGGGACAACTGAACCGTATCGATTATTAACATCACGCGCTGAATACCGTTTATTATTACGTCATGACAACGCTGATACTCGTTTAACTGAAAAAGGTTATGAATTTGGTTTAGTATCTGGAGAACAATACAGCTTATACAAATCAAACCAAGCAGAGGTTGCTGAAGAATTAGACCGTTTAGCCAATGTTCGCTTGAAACCAACTCAAGAATTACAAGACTACCTAGCAGAGAAAAATTCCGCAGCCTTAAAAGATGGGATTATGGCGAGCGACTTACTACGTCGTCCAGAGCTTAAAATTGACGATATCCTTAAATTCGCCCCAAGCGACAAGGATTTATCACGTCAAGTAACAGAACAAGTTGAAATCCAAATCAAATATGCTGGTTATATTGTTAAAGAACAACGTAAAGTAGAAAAATTACACCGTTTAGAGCAAAAAGAGATTCCAGCTGACATCGATTGGGATGCCATCGACAGTTTAGCCACTGAAGCGCGCCAGCGCTTGAAAGAAATCGGCCCACGCACCTTAGCACAAGCTAGTCGTGTATCAGGTGTAAACCCTGCAGATGTATCCATTATCATGGTTTACCTGCAAGGTGGTCACGTCGCACGTGTTTAAGTCAGAAGATATGAAAAGCTATCCTACAATTCTGGGATAGCTTTTTAACGTATGATGAATCTAATCGTAAACGGCTATAATAGACTTAAGGCATATGCTATAATTTAAGGGAATGAAACGATTGATTACAAGATCGTTTAAAGCAAGATAATAGCTGTATGGTCCTAGTAAATTTGTAAGCTATACGAAAACAAATGCCAAGGTAAATGAATAAAAAGGAGTAATCTAATGTTAAAACGTGTTATTTTTCATGTACATGAGATGAAAGATTGGGAAACCATCTTACCAACTATTCAAAATGCGCTAAATGATGTGGAAGATTTACAAGTGATTGTCCTAGCCAATGGTCGTGCTGTCCGGGTTGCTGTGCGTGAAGAATATCACCAAAGCTTAGAAAAACTCGTGAAACAAGGTGTGACGGTTGAGTTATGCCAACATTCGCTACAAGCGCAAGGATTTGATCCAGAAATGGTGAATAGTCGCTTATTTACCTCGGTTGTATCAGGCATTGCCGAATTAATTAACCGCCAACATGATGGTTACGCCTATATTCGTGCTTAATTAATGACTTTACTTTATCAATCCAACCAGAATCTAATATAGAAAGTAGACAATCATGAATCCAGAATTATTTAAAAATAGCTTAGCGGATGCAGGTATCCACTTAAATGACCAACAAATGACACAATTCAACCGTTATTTCGAATTATTGGTTGAATGGAATGAAAAAATTAATTTAACCGCCATTACAGAACTTGAAGAAGTGTATTTGAAACACTTCTATGATTCACTGACTGTAGCAATGCATGTAGAGATGGCTGACCAGGGATATCGCTTGGTAGATGTGGGTTCAGGCGCTGGGTTCCCCAGCATTCCACTAAAAATTGCCTTTCCAAACTTAGACATCACTATTGTTGACTCATTGAATAAACGTATCAACTTTATCAATGAAGTGGTGAATGAACTTGGTTTAGAAGGAGTGCATGCCTACCACGATCGCGCTGAAACTTTTGGTCAAAACCCACAATTCCGTGGTCAGTTTGATTTTGCTACTGCTAGAGCGGTGGCTAGATTAAACTTATTAGCAGAATTTTGTTTACCCCTAGTGAAAAAAGATGGCCAATTCTTAGCGATGAAAGCACAGCAATCTGATGATGAAATTGAGGAAGCAAAACATGCTATTGCTGTCTTAGGTGGTAAATTTGCCGAAGACATTCAATTTGACTTACCAGCTGAAGCTGGGGAGCGTCATATTTTACGGATTGAAAAGCCAAAAGAAACACCAAATAAGTATCCGCGTAAACCAGGAAAGCCAGCGAAAAGTCCGCTATAAATAAAGTGATTAAAAGTATTTTATGTGATAATAGAATTATTTAAACAATATATAGGCTTTTTTGGTACAATGGTAAAGAATAAATGACATGAGAAGCATAATATTGCGAAAAATAGGCCAAACTATTTTGAATGAATGCGAAAGGAACGGAAACGCATTCCGTTCCTTTTTTATTGAAAATGATGTATACAACGCAGGGGGTTAGAAAATGGGTAAAGTAATCGCAGTCGCCAATCAAAAAGGTGGTGTCGGGAAGACAACAACAACTGTCAACTTAGCATCCGCACTTGCCTATCAAGGAAAGAAAATTTTATTAATCGATAGTGATGCGCAAGGGAATGCGACGAGTGGATTAGGTATTGCTAAGGGTTCTGTTGAAAATAGCATCTATGACGTGTTGATCAACGAAGTTGCCGTAAAAGATGCGGTAGTATCTTCATCACGCGAGAACCTTTCTGTTGTACCGGCAACAATTTCATTGGCAGGGGCTGAGGTCGAACTTACCAGTATCGCCCACCGTGAACAAAAGATGAAAGAAGCCATTCAACCGATTAGAAATGACTATGACTATATCTTCATTGACTGTCCGCCTTCACTAGGTCACTTGACAATCAATGCCTTCACTAGTGCAGATTCCGTACTGATTCCAGTACAAAGTGAATACTATGCCCTAGAAGGATTAAGTCAATTATTGAACACAATCCAATTAGTTCAAAAACACTTCAATGCAGGGCTAAAAATTGAAGGTGTTTTAATGACAATGTATGATGCAAGAACAAACTTATCGAATGAAGTTGTAGAAGAAGTCCGGAAGTACTTTGGTCAAGCAGTGTATACGACCTTGATTCCGCGAAATGTGCGCTTGTCTGAAGCACCATCATATGGACAATCCATCATTGATTATGATATTCGTTCTCGTGGCGCTGAAGTGTATCTGGAATTGGCAAAGGAAGTGCTAGAAAATAATGGCGAAACAAACAAATAAGCATAATAAGGGACTTGGCCGTGGGATTGATGCCTTTTTTGGTGGCGAAGCACTTTTTACCCAAGATGAGACAGACCAAGAGCAAGTTGACGTAAAAGATACAGCTGAAACAAGTAAGCAAACTGCAAACGAAGCGACTGTTGAAGCCCCTGCGACTGACAAAATGGTGCAGGAAATCAGTGTTGAAGATATTCGTCCAAACCCTTACCAACCCCGGCACCAATTCGATGAAGATGCCTTGAACGACTTGGCTAAATCTATTCAAGAGCAAGGCATTTTTCAGCCGATCACCCTACGTAAATCTTCGGTGAAAGGGTATGAAATTATTGCTGGTGAACGACGTTTTCGTGCGTCTAAAATCGCCGGTTTAACGACTGTCCCAGCCATTGTACGTGAATTTTCTGATGAACAGATGATCGAAGCGTCTATCATCGAAAATTTACAACGTGAAGACCTAACAGCCCTAGAAGAAGCTATGGCTTATCAACAATTGATTGATGTTTTAGCAATTACGCAAGATGAAGCAGCTAAACGCCTGGGGAAATCCAGAACTTATATCACCAACCATTTACGTTTACTAGGTTTGAGTGACGATATCAAAGCCCTAGTGCAATCAGGTGCCTTATCCGCAGGTCAGGCCCGGACTATTTTAGGTTTAAAATCGAAAAAAGACCAATCAAGTCTAGCTAAGAAGGTTGTTGCAGAAGGCATTACCGTTCGCCAATTGGAGAAAATGGTACAAGCCTTAAACGAGCCGGCGGACAAGGATATTAAAAAAGACGACGGCAAGAAAGAAGTCGTGCCACCTTATATCCGCGAAAGCGAAGACCGGTTAATGGATAAATTTGGGACGAATGTTCAAATCAATAGTCGCGGAAAACGCGGTAAAATCGAAATCGAATACCTTTCTGAAGAAGATTTAACCCGTATTCTAGATCTTTTGAATATTAAATTTGAGGATTAGAGGTGTATGTCTTGGGAGACAAAGAATATGGCATGCACGATATCGTGCAAATGAAAAAACAACACCCGTGTGGTGAAAATGCTTGGAAAATCATTCGTTTAGGTGCGGATATCCGCATCAAATGCCAAGGTTGTGGCCAATCAGTCATGATGCCACGCCGTGAATTTGAAAAGAAAATGAAGAAAATCATTAAACCAGCAGACAATAACTAGGGGTTAATACCCGTTTTGCCGATATTGGTCTAATGTGTTCGAGTTTTCAATCATCAAAATGACTTAAATGATAGAAATAAAGAAAAAATATCCTTAATAAAGAAAGTAGCGTGAAGAAATGGCCTTAACTGCCGGAATCGTAGGATTACCAAATGTTGGAAAATCTACCTTATTTAATGCAATCACAAAATCTCAAGTAGAAGCTGCAAACTATCCCTTTGCAACGATCGACCCGAATGTGGGAGTTGTAGAAGTACCAGATAGCCGTCTACAAACACTTACTGAATTCTACGTACCAAAGAAAACTGTCCCAACAACTTTTGAATTTACGGATATTGCCGGAATTGTTAAAGGGGCAAGTAAGGGTGAAGGTTTAGGAAACAAATTCTTAGCCAACATTCGTGAAGTAGATGCGATTGTCCACGTGGTTCGTTGCTTTGAAGATGGGAATATCACCCACGTTTCTGGAAAAGTAGATCCAGCTGACGATATTGAAACAATTAACCTAGAGTTAATCTTATCTGACTTAGAAACAGTCAATAAACGCTACGAAAAAGCAGTTAAAATGGCTAAATCAAAAGACCATGATGCAATCGTTGAAGCCAACGCTTTAGCTAAGGTAAAAGAAGTGCTTGAAGCTGGTAAATCAGCTCGAACAGTGACTTTTACTGAAGAAGAACAGCCATTTATTGACCGCATGTTCCTTTTGACAACAAAACCAATCTTATACGTAGCGAACGTAAGCGAGGATGATGCAGCAACTGGTAATGACTATGTTGAAATCGTACGCGGCATTGCTAATGAAGAGGATGCTGAAGTGGTAATTGTTTCAGCGCAAATCGAAGAAGAGTTGGCATCATTGGACGATGAAGACCGTGAAATGTTCATGGAAGACTTGGGGATGGAAGTGTCTGGATTAGATCGTTTAATCCAACGCGCTTACACTCTATTAGGTCTTGAAACTTACTTTACTGCTGGTGAACAAGAAGTACGTGCTTGGACCTTCAAGAAGGGCATGAAAGCCCCACAAGCAGCGGGTGTAATTCACTCAGACTTTGAAAAAGGCTTTATCCGTGCAGAAACTTTATCTTATGAAGATTTACTGACTTATGGTAGTGAAAAAGCTGCCAAAGAAGCAGGTCGCTACCGTTCTGAAGGTAAGGACTACGTTGTGAAAGACGGCGATATCTTACTATTTAGATTTAACGTTTAAGATCATTCAGGAAAAAGGAGATTTGACCAACAATGGCATTAGGAAATGAGAAAAAATCGAGAGCTGAAATTCAAGCTGAACGTGAAGCGGCTGAAAAAGCAGCCCACCAACGCATCAAAGACGAACGCGAAGGCCTATACGCAGGTTTAACCAAACGTAACCAAGAATTTATGATCAAATTTATGAATGAAATCAATGCTTTAGGTTACGATGGCGATATCGACTTAAAAGAAAATCAAATGTTACATACCCTTATTGAAGAGCAAGACAAAGGGGTTACTGCCAAACAATTATACGGTACACCAACAACTTACGCCCAAGAACTACACCAAAACCCTAACGACGGTAATGGGGCAGTTCAAGCAGGCGACAGCCCGTTCTGGCACTACTGGGTTGAAGGTGGCTTATTGATTGGTGGTGTATTCGCGGGTATTTCTGGATTGACCTTATTAATTGGTTCTGAAAATGCGAGCTCAGGCCCAGCTGGTTTATTCACGCTAATCTTAAACTTTATTATTGGGGGATTAGCTATGGCTGTGTTGACGACTAACCAACCTGATATGTCTAAACCGAAGAAAGAACGTGGCACTATGCGCTACATCTTGATTTCAGTAGCTGTTTTATTAGCTTGGATCCTACTCATTTCTCTAACAGAATTCCTACCAACAAGTATAAACCCAGAATTACCATTATTCGCTTACCTAGCTCTAGCAGTCCTAGGTTTAGCTGCCAGATGGTGGTTTAAACGCGAATTTAAAGTACAAAATACCTTGTTCTAAAAACATGAGTCTGTCAGTTATTCTGGCAGGCTTTTTTGATAGCTTCGAGTTGTTATTTTTGGCATGACGAGAAAACTTCGTTAAGATAAGGGTATTAAAAGTACAAAGGACGTGTAATAAAATGGATGCAACAAATATTGATTTCTCAACAGTTTCAGATGACCTAGGATTTCGTTACGGGAAAGCAGACGCACCGGTAAAACTATATGCCTACTTAAACGTAGAATGTCCTTTTTCAAGGAAATTCGAACAACAGAATACGGCGATTATTCAAGAATTCGTTGAAGCGGGCAAAGTACAATATATTGTGAAGCCCATAAACCGCCCAACTGGTCATTTGCGTAAAGGGAATGTGATGCATAGTTACCTGACTTACGATGACCCGGAAAATGCCTTCAAACAGCTAACAGAGATGTTTGCGACTCGTCAAGAATGGACGGAATTAGACGAAGCGGGTGTAGCAGCATATGCTGAAAACCAATTAGGTTACGCTAAACAAGACAACGATGATATCCAAGAAGCCATTAAAGCTGAAGCGGTTGAAGTAGGCGCTAAAACAGTGCCAACTGCCTATGTATTTGGCCAAGCCTTTGACGAGCACGAAGACAACAAGACTATCCGCGAATGGTTTAACGCTGCTTACCAAACAGCTACTGCAACAGAAGACTATGATTTCGGGGCCGACAAATTAGATTTAGACAAGGTTACGGATAAACGGGCTATTAAATACGGCCAAGATGATGCACCGATTAAGGTGACTGAATACATCAACTTCCGTTGCCAAGGGTCTAAAAACTTTGAAGACGCTGTGTCTGAAAAATTAGAGAGCCTAGCGGATGAAGGGAAGATTCAACGGATTATTAAACACGTTGATATCGATAAGGCTGGCTTAGCTAAAGGGGAAGTTATTAACCGCTTTGTAGACTACAAGGACCAAGAAAAAGCCTACAAACAATTCAAAGAAATCTTCGCCCGTCATGGTGAATGGATAACGACAGACTTTGGTGGCATCGTAGACTTTGCTATTGAAACGCTATCTTATCAATACCAAGGCAACCGCCTGCAAAACGATGTCGTTAAAGCTGAATTTGAAGCGCTTGGCGGTACAGCAACCCCAACAATCGTCGTAAATAATGACAAAGCTTTTGTGGGGCCAAATGCAGCAGCTGACTTAATCGATTACTTAGACGAACAAATTGCCCAGTAAGGAAAAAATAATAAGGAGGCATTTAGATGACCTTTCAAACAGATAAAATCACCTATCAAGATGCGATTAAACTTGGAAAAGATACAGCCAAGGTTAAAGTAGTTGAATACTACAACCTTGCTTGTCCGGATGCCTTAAATTACCAGGAGCAATTCGCCTTCTTCCTAGATCCTTTAATTCAAACTGGGCAGGTGCAACGGATTTTGAAGCATTATGATAAAACCAGTCCGCGCCTACAAAAAGGTAACCTTGTCCATGATTACATCGATTACGACAACCAAGAAGCGGCCTATACTGTGGCAGACCAATACCTTCGGTCACAAAATGACTGGGCGCGTTTAGATCTAGACAAAGTTGAAGCCTATTTAACCCAACAAGGACGTGTGCAACAAGACAATAGCGAACTAGCAGCCCGCGTATTTGGAGAAGCACAAGCAGTTGGTGTCGGCGCGGTGCCAACGGTTTTCATCGAAGACCAAGCCTTCGTTGAAACAGTAGACCCAGAAGCCTTCAAACAAGCCATAATGGAAAGAATCTAAGTATTTGGATTTTTCTCGGCAAACTTATACGAATAATCACTCAAAGGTCGTGGCTTAATGTCACGGCTTTTTGTGTCGTATAAATTTTGGATTTGTAATTTGAAAAGTATGTCGTTTAGTCTTATTTTTATGTGGGCCTTGTTAAGACTGGATTTTGCTATAGGCATAAGGTAAATATATATAGGTAAAAGAAGAGATGATTTCTTTAACCAATTTCCGAACTATAACATTTGATCCAAGTTTCCAAAAGCGTATATATCTTTTTCAAACAAATAAAAAACGAACAATATCTTTAATATATAAAAATAATCCATTTATTTACGAAATATAAGGTTGACCTTGTTGGTGTATGGTGGTAGGATAGTAAAAATCAATTTTATACAGAAAAGGGGAATGAATGAAAAATGACTACTGCATGGGAAAACAAATTCGCTAAAGAGGGATTAACATTCGATGACGTCTTACTATTGCCAGCACATTCAGAGGTGTTGCCAAATGAGGTAGATTTAGGCGTAGAGTTGGCGCCCAACTTGAAATTAAATATTCCAATCCTTTCAGCTTCAATGGATACTGTAACGGATGCAAGCATGGCCATCGCTATGGCACGCCAAGGTGGACTTGGTATTATTCATAAAAATATGACGATTGCCCAACAAGCGGATGAAGTCCGTAAGGTTAAACGTTCAGAGTCAGGTGTCATTTCAGACCCATTCTATCTATTCCCAGACTCACCAGTTCACGAAGCAGAATCCTTGATGGATCGTTACCGTATTTCTGGTGTACCGATCATCGACAATGAAGCAGACCATAAATTAGTGGGTATCCTAACAAACCGTGATATCCGTTTCTTAGAAAACCATGACCAACCGATTGAAAATGTGATGACCAAAGACAACTTAGTTGTTGCACCACAAGGAACTTCTTTAGAAGAAGCGAGTCACATTTTATATGAGAATCGTATTGAAAAATTATTATTAGTTGATGATGAAGGTCGTTTAACAGGTTTAGTTACTATTAAAGATATTGAACGCGTTACAGACTATCCAAATTCTGCTAAAGACGCAAAAGGTCGTTTAATTGCGGGTGCTGCAGTTGGCGTTACTTCAGATACATTTGAGCGTGTGGGTGCTTTACTTGAAGCAGGTGCAGATGCGATTGTAATCGATACTGCACATGGTCACTCTGCAGGGGTTTTACGTAAAATTACACAAATTCGCCAAGAGTTCCCAGAAGCTACTTTAATCGCTGGAAATGTAGCGACAGCTGAAGGTACACGTGCTTTATATGAAGCAGGTGTTGACGTGGTTAAAGTAGGGATTGGACCTGGATCAATTTGTACAACACGTGTGGTTGCTGGTGTTGGGGTACCACAAATTACAGCGGTGTATGACGCAGCTAGTGTAGCCAACGAATACGGCAAGACCATTATTGCGGATGGTGGGATCAAATTCTCAGGTGATATTGTCAAAGCTTTAGCGGCTGGTGGCCATGCAGTCATGTTAGGTTCAATGTTAGCGGGTACTGACGAAGCACCAGGGGAATTAGAAATCTTCCAAGGGCGTCAATTTAAAACTTACCGTGGTATGGGTTCTTTAGGGGCTATGAAAAAAGGTTCTGCGGACCGTTACTTCCAAGGTGAAGTCAACGAAGCCAACAAATTAGTGCCTGAAGGAATCGAAGGACGCGTTGCTTATAAGGGCTCTGTTTCAGGTATTATCTTCCAATTACTTGGTGGTATTGAATCAGGTATGGGCTATTGCGGTGCTGCAACAGTTGAAGACTTACGTCAACATGCACAATTTATTCGCATGACAGGTGCTGGTTTAATTGAATCGCATCCGCATGATGTACAAATCACTAAAGAAGCGCCAAACTATTCAAGAGGCTAATCGATTAAAGACGAAAATATTCCGAGGGCAAGTGGGTCAGCATGACTGCGCTTGTCCTTTTTCAATGGAAAAATCTTTAATATAGGTCGGAAAAGCTTGTGATATCAAGTCTTAAGGCATTCTTAACTACTTTTAAATAGAAATATAGGACTTATGTGGTTGGGGTTTGTTAAAATAAGATAGAGAGATTATAGAGTTCGGAGGATAACCTAATGAAAATTTTAATTACTGATGACGATAAGGAAATCGTTGAATTATTAACTATATATGCTACAAATGAAGACTACGAGGTAATCCAGGCTTTTGATGGGGATGAGGCCTTGAAGAAAATTGCTGAGAATCCTGATATTGCGATGATGGTGTTGGATATTATGATGCCTGGTAAGGATGGGATTACGGTGATTAAGGAGTTACGGAAACGTGATGTGGATATGCCAATTTTACTATTATCTGCTAAATCGTCTGATATGGACAAGATTTCTGGTTTAACGACTGGTGCGGATGATTATGTGACAAAACCCTTTAACCCGCTTGAAGTGATGGCTCGTATCAAGTCTTTATTGCGTCGTGCTTCTACAGCTGGCGATGATTCAGCAACGATTGAAGTTGGCCCGCTTGTAATTAACAAAAATTCTCATGAGGTAAAGACAACAGATGGTCAACAAATTCAACTAACTGCGCTAGAATTTGGTATATTATACTTACTAGCTAGTAATCCAAATAACGTATTCTCTGCTGACGAGATTTTTGAACGTGTATGGCAGCAAGAGTCTGTGGTATCAGCGAAGACTGTTATGGTCCACGTGAGCCATTTGCGTGATAAGATCGGTGAAGCTACAGGTGGGGACAAGGTAATCTCAACTGTTTGGGGTGTAGGTTATAAAATTACAGCCTAAGCGCTAAGTATAGAAAGCGTCTGGTATCACGGCGAATGTTCTGTAAGACTGGGGAATGCGATATTGGTATCAACGCACCTAGTCTTTTTTACATTTTTATAGTAGCCAGTTAGTCGGTTAGGTAGTTAATAGTTCAATGACAGTAATAGTTAGAAGGTGCGCTCTTGCAAAAAAAGAAAAGTAGAATGCATACAGAGCTTTTTTTTGAAGCGATTGTGTGGCTAGCGATATTGGTCATACTGTATTTTGGGTTAATGTTCGTGTTGATCACGGTCTATGAAACCAATTATTCAGTCTTGTTACGGACATATCCTGGCTCTTTTTTTGTCCACCCACAATTTCAACAAAATTTCTTTCTGTCTCTAACCGTGGTTTACTTGGTGATGAGTGTTTCCTTTGTTGGCTGGCGGATTTATCGGCGGCTACGGGCGGTTCAATTGGGCTATGTGCTTGAAGAACTGCACTATATTTCGCAAGGAAACTACCATCATAAGATTTCTACTTCCGAGTTGAATGGGATGCAGCCGGTTGTAGATTCGATTAATCGTTTGGTCGACTCCACTGTTAAAGCGCGGGAAGAAGAGCGGCGGATTGAACAGTCTAAGGATGACTTGATAACCAATATGAGTCATGACATTCGGACGCCGCTTACTTCCGTGATTGGTTACTTGACCTTATTGAAGCAGGAAGGGTTGAAAGACCCAGAAAAGGCTATGAAGTATATCAATATTGCTTACGATAAGGCCGTTCAAATGCAACGGATGACTGAAGATTTGTTTGAATATACTAAGGTCAAACAAGTGGATACTAAGTTGGCTATTAACCGGATCAATGTGGTACGTATGGTAGAACAAATTACGGTAGAGTTTGAATTAGAGGCCAATAAAGTCGGCCGTGAATTTCAAATTGTGGCCGAACCGGATGACAATATCCTAGTCGATATTGACCCAGAAAAATTTGTACGTATTTTTTCCAATTTATTTACCAATGCCTTTAAATATGGTGGAAAGGGTAAGTATATCAGGATTTCAATCTATCAAGACCAAGAAAAGACCAAGTTTGTCGTTGAAAATGACGGCGCTAAGATTCCTAAGGGGCAACTGAAGGACCTATTCCAGAGATTTTATCGGGGGGATAAATCTCGAACTGAGCCGCAGACGGGTAGTGGTTTGGGGTTAGCGATTACGCAATCGATTATTGAACTGCACCGTGGTGAAATTCACGCGGAGTCGGACCATAGAGGGACACGGTTCATTTTCACTATTCCTAATCGCTTTGAAGATTTAGAGGATCATGTAGAAATGGAGGGAATATAAGTGAAGAATAAGTTGACAAAAGTTTTGACCACAGCATTGGTTGCCTTGTTAGGTCTCAATTTGGCCCAAGTGCCGATGGCTGTGTTAGCAACTGAAAATACGACTGTAGACACTAGTCAAGCGAGTGAGGCAACAAGTGGTACGGTAGCAGAATTTTCAGAAGAAATTGCGACAAATTACGGGTTGAATATCGATGCCGCGATGGTCATTGATAGTGAATCTGGCCAAATTTTATATGACCAAAATGGGGCCGATTTACACGGGATTGCTTCATTGACTAAGTTAATTGCCTTGTTTGTTGTCTATGATGAAATTGCAGCAGGAAATTTGTCTTTTGACACTAAAGTGCCTGTCTCAGAGGCAGTTTCAGAGCTTTCCGTAGCGGCTGGTTTATCTAATGTACCATTAGAAGAATCAACTGATTATTATACAGTGGATGCTTTAATTGATGCTGCTGTGATTGGGTCAGGGAATGCAGCCGTAGTTGCCTTGGCAGAATATATTGCCGGCTCAGAGCAATCTTTTGTTGAAATGATGGATGACAAATTAACCGAATTAGGCATCAAAGACTTCGAATTATATACCGCTTCAGGTTTAGCCGGTTCATGGTTAACCACAACTGATGGTTCAGCGTCACCGTACTCAATTGACCAAGAAAATATGATGCAGGCCCGAGATATCTTGTTCGTGGCCCGTGAAATCGTCAATGAATATCCGGATGTTTTAGAACGGTCTAATGTCACTTCAAAAGAATTCCAAGTATCGGATACGGAGACTTATACTTTAGAGAGCACCAACCTGTTTTTACCAGGCAATGCCTACGAACGTGACGACGTGTCTGGTCTTAAAACTGGAACTGAATCTATTGCCGGTCGTTGTATCATCATCATGAGTCAAATCGATGGCCGCGACATCGTGCTTGTGACCTTAGGTGCTGAAACAGAAGATGAACGGTATGTAAATACAGGCACATTACTGACTGCCCTACAAGAAAACCTTGCTTATACTACCCTTTATGAAGAAGGTGCCCCTTGGTTGCCTGCTGATAACGTAGCTATTTACCAAGGTGTCGTTAGTGGCGTAGATCTGAACTATGCCGAAACGAATGCCCTGTTCTTACCTTATAATTATGATTTAGAAAATAATTCGACTACAACTTATGATGCAGCCTTCCAATATGACGCTGTAGGGAACTTAGCGCTGACAGCGCCATTGTCAGTGGACCAATCAATTAATACTTTCAATACGACGGTGAACTTTGATGAAAGTCTCTTTAACCAATTGGATATGTCAAATGCCATTGTACCAGCAGAAGATGTCGACAAGGTCAGCATTGTTGTACAAGTGGCACGCATCATGGAAGATCTGTTTAAAGGCTGGATGGAAGATATCCAAGGCGTTTTTAGTTAACAACCGTATAGATTTTCAAGAAATGAAATACATCGTATTGCTCAAATGATTTATAAATTTATCTAGAGACGGACACACTTCGTTTTTTATACAGGCTTGAACAACACTGTTTGTAAAAGCTCTAGACAAGATACACGTTTGCGAGTGCCGTAATTAACAAAACTATCGTTTGTATTTAGGTAAGATAACGATCTGATTTGTAGTCTAAAAGTACTGGTATTACAAAACTAAACAAATCTCATGAGTACGATGTTTTGAATGTGTGACTGTTAGGGGTTGGAATGCTAATATAATGATGCTTCTGATATGTTGATTAAGATAAATACAAGTTTTATAAATATTTTTTCGCTAAAGTCATGATGTCTTGTCATGGCTTTTATACGTGTCTGTAGAAGCGTATTTGTGACTTTATAGGGGTGTGTTGTGCCAAGCAACGTAGATTTGATTGTTGCTTAATTTTGCATAGGTGAAGTGGTAAGCACAGGGGAAAGTTCCAACTATCTATAAATGGCTTTTTTTCTAGCTCTGCACAAGTCTAAACGAATTTATGAGCACCTAATTTGGCGCAATTGACTTTTAATTGCCTCAAATATATAATGGAGGCAATATAAGAAAAGTATCGATTGTGAATAGTAATATAGGCTGATTTCTAGAGAGCTTGCGGTAGGTGAAAGCAGGTAATTAAGCGATATGAATCCACACAATCACTGACTACGAATATGAGGATTTAATCCTAATTAAGTAGAGCCGGGTTAGCCGTTATCTAATAAGCGTAAGACATGGTATTTCTGTGTCTTAAAGTAGGGTGGCACCGCGCAATAATATATGAGCTTCAAGCTATTTCGTCCCTTCCAATTTTTTGGAAGACCGGAATAGCTTTTTTATTTACTTATTTATATATAGGAGGAAAACGAAATGATTGATATTAAATTATTAAGAGACAACTTTGATGCGACTGCGGAAAAATACGCTAGCCGTGGGGTTGCAAAAGATGAATTAGAGAAATTAATTGATTTAGACGGCCAACGCCGTGAGGTGATTTCTCAAACAGAAACTTTAAAAGCGGAACGTAATGCCGTTTCTGATGAAATTGGCTTATTACGCCGCAACAAAGAAAATGCGGATGATAAAATTGCCCGCATGAAAGAAGTAGGCGAAGAAATCCTTGTTTTAGACAAAAAACTTGCTAAATTGGATGAGCAAGTGACTTACATTATGGACCGTTTACCAAACTTACCACATGATTCAGTACCAGTTGGTGCCGATGAAGATGACAACGTTGAAGTGCGACGATGGAGCCAAGCCCCTGAGTTTGATTTTGAACCAAAAGCGCACTACGAAATTGGTGAAGAATTAGGTATTTTAGACTTTGAACGTGGGGCTAAAGTTTCAGGTGCGAGATTCTTATACTATCGTGGTTTAGGTGCCCGTTTAGAGCGTGCTGTTTATAACTTTATGTTGGATCAACACCAAGAAGAAGGTTACGAGGAAATCATTCCTCCTTACTTAGTGAACGACAAAGCTATGTATGGTACTGGTCAATTCCCTAAATTTACTGAAGATGTTTTCTCTACAACGAATGAAGATCGCCACCTAACATTAATCCCAACAGCAGAAGTACCATTAACCAATTATTTTGCAAATGAAATTATTCCTGGAGAAGATTTACCTATCTATTTCACCGCCATGTCACCAAGTTTCCGTTCAGAAGCAGGATCTGCTGGTCGCGATACACGTGGTTTAATTCGTCTACACCAATTCCAAAAAGTAGAGATGGTGAAGTTTGCCCGACCTGAAGATTCATATGACGAATTAGAAAAAATGGTGAATAATGCCGAAAATATCCTACAAAAATTAAACTTACCATATCGTGTAATGACATTATCTACTGGTGATATGGGGTTCTCAGCTGCTAAAACTTATGACTTAGAAGTATGGGTACCAGCGCAAGAAACATACCGTGAAATTTCTTCATGTTCAAACACTGAAGCCTTCCAAGCGCGTCGTGCTTTAATCCGTTTCCGTAACGCAAACGGTAAACCTGAATATGTGCATACATTAAATGGTTCTGGTTTAGCTGTTGGGCGTACAGTAACAGCTATTTTAGAAAACTATCAAAACGCAGATGGTTCAGTAACAATCCCTGAAGCGTTAGTACCTTACATGGGTGGTATTACAGAAATCACAAAAGAAAATGCTTCTGGCGTTTCAAAATTAAAATAATGTAATACAATAGAGGTGGATTAATTTTTTAAATTTAACGAAAGGAGCAATTAGGATGTCTAAAGAAACAGCAGTATTTGCCGGCGGATGTTTTTGGTGTATGGTTCAACCATTCGAAGAAATGGATGGTATTGAAAAAGTTACATCAGGATACACTGGCGGCCACAAAGAAAATCCTACATATGAAGAAGTTTGCTCGGGCACAACCGGTCATACAGAAGCAGTTGAGATTGAATTTGATAATGAAAAAATAAGCTATTCAGAATTACTAGATATTTATTGGCAACAAACAGACCCAACAGATGCAATGGGGCAATTTGTTGATCGTGGTGATTCTTATCGACCTGAAATCTTTGTGAACAGCGAAGAACAGGCTAAAGCAGCAATGGCATCTAAAGCAGCTTTAGATGCGAGTGGTCGTTTTAACAAACCAGTTCTAACACAAATCACGAAAGCAACAACTTTCTGGCCAGCGGAAGATTACCATCAACAATTCTACAAAAAGAATCCAGCCCACTATAAACGTTATAGTGAATTATCTGGTCGTAAAACATTCATCAAAGATAGTTGGGAAGAAGCTTAATCGCTGATTCCTACTAATCGAAATAAGAAGATCCTGGGTATATTATCTAGGGTCTTTTATTTTTTGAAGAAATACGAAAAATAGGTTTACAAGAATTGTGAAAGATGATACTATATTTTTCAGATGTTATTATTGTTTCTGTTGAAACATTGAAGAAAATATTTTGAAAAAATTGTTGACTTCAACCAGCTGAACATGGTAATATCTAATAGTTGCGTTACAACGTAACAACAACCGAGAAAACAACATTTTAAATAACTTTTAAAGAGTTGTTGACTTCCAGTTAAACTCGTGATACTATTAAATAGTTGTCACAAGGGCGACGAAATAGACCTTTGAAAACTGAACAAAGAAGACAAACCAAAAATTGTGTATGGAATCATTTGATTCCAACAATTAAAAGTAGTGAGAACTACTATAAA